>DVGG01000057.1 GCA_018712825.1 Candidatus Faecousia excrementipullorum
TTTGACATTGAACGACAATTGAATGTAAATTGACAAAAAGAATGAGCGAGGTTCCCAGCCAAAGGAACCTCGCTCTAAATCGTAGGTTATACAAATAATTTCTGATTTTGCTGTCTGCCTATTTGTGCCGCCTGTTCGATCTCCCGGCGCTTCTGCTCCAATAGCACCGGCTCATCTTCCAGCACCATTTCAAAGACAGCCATAGCCCGGGCCTGGTTTGCTGTACCTGAATGAAAAAACACTACTCTTACAAAGTGTGTTGCTCCCAAAAAACGGGACATCATAGAAGGCACATATAGTCAACATCCCTTTTTCGGCAACTCCTACAATCCTAAGATTCTGCTGGCCGTGGGCGAAGAAACCCGGCGGCAGAGAATACTGGAACACCCGGCATTTCTCCACAAACGGTTTTTTGAAGAATGGATCTCTATGCGGGTGAAAATCATAGCTTTTTCACTGCGCAGCACTTCAATGTCCTCGGATAGTTGAGCAATCCGCTTTGCCAGCTCCCGCTGCTTCAGAATATTCAGTTCAGAGATTGCTTTCTTTTCATCCGGCAAACCCTTGCTCTCCCAGCTTAGGGGTTTGATCCGGCTCATAAGATCAGAATACTGCCGGAATCCCGGTACCACCCGAGACAAAGCCGGCAGGTGCTTGACTGCACCTGCCGGCTGAATATGGGGGTTACCTAATCAAAAATGGAGCCCATAGATGCCAGATAGAGCTGCGAGATGGTAATATCCCCATCGGCAAAAAGGCTGATGCCATAGGAATCCGGTTCCTCCGTGTAGGCCCGGATGCTCAGGGACTTGGTGTCGTTGAAGAAGGCCTCCATCAGAGAGCGATCCACAAAAATCTCCATGGTTAACTTTCCGTTCTCCAGGGAAAGCGCGCCGGAAGCGATGTTGGTGGAAGCACCCTCCCCTTTATTGGCAGTCTGTCCCACGATCTCTCCCTTGACCGCATCGTAAGTGTAGGTGGTATTGTCCCACTTTCCCCCCTGCTTCAGGGAGATTCCAAAGCTGGCGGCATCCCGGGCATCGATGACCAGCTTCAGATAATACATATCCTCGGCAATCTGAGACAGCTTCTCGTTGGCCTGCTCCAGTGTCAGATTTGTCTCATCCAACAAAACATTCTCCTCCAGGGTGTGGAGTGCCTGGATGGGAGCCATCATCAGGTCAGTCCCCTGGTCGTTGAGCCACAGCTTCCTCGCCAAGCCTACGGTATGGGCCCAGCCGGAATTGCCCTGCTCTCCCGCCCCTCTCTGATCCTGCATAATGCTGAACAGAATGGTATCTCCGCTGACCGGGTCCACGAAGCCGCTGGGGCCGGTGAACACGTTGGTTCCGTAATCCAAAATCCGAGGCTCCCCACCAAAACTCTCATCCGGAGTAAATTTCCCCGTTTCCAGGTCAAACTCCCCCAGGAAGTAGTAAATCTTGTTGTCAGCAATCTCCGCCGGTGCAGGCGAGAAAATGAAAAAGTACTTGGTGATGGTGCCAGCCTCATTGGATACCGGCAGAATCACCGGCAATTCCCAGGTGCGGCCATAGGTATTGGATTGATTTTCCATCTCATAAATGGGACCCCGGTACTGCCAGTTCTGGCGGATGGTGCCATCAGGCATCAGTTCCAGCGTGTCGGTGGTGTAAAGCAGGGCAGTGCCTCCCGAAGAACTTGTGCTGCCGGAACAGATTGCCATACACCAGATATCCCCCTCCTTCCAGATGGAGGGATCCCGGAACTCACCTCTGCGCCCCTGGTTGGGCTGCTGGACAATGGCAAGGGTATCGGCAATGACCCAGTCTGTCAGCTCCGGGTCGGACAAATCCGCAGGATAGGCAACCCCGATATTCTGATTGGAAATCAACCCTTCATAGGAGGCATAATCATCATTTCCGGCCGTGAAGAACAGCAGCGGTACGCCGTTTTTATCCAGAGTTGCACCACCGGACCACACCCCATCGGGCACCACCGAGTCGGCGGTGGGGGTGATTGCCTCCTTCACCGGCCTCCAGTTCACCATGTCAGTGCTGACCAAGTGGCCCCAGCAGATATTGCGCCAGTAGGAGCCGGTCATATTCTCCTGAAAAAACAGATGATACATCCCGTTGTAATACACCGGAGCATGGGGCTCATTCATCCAAAACTGGTAGGGCCCACCGTGGTATTGGGTACGGGTGTAGTCGGTGGTAAGAATATTTTGCAGCCAGATCTTCTGGAAATCAATCTGGGGCACCTCCAACTGGTCATACAGCTTGCCAATTTCCTCCCCGGTGAGGGCACAGGAATAAAGCTTTACCTCGTCCATATATCCGCTTGCCACATTCAGGAAGCCGGCAGTCAGCCGCTCTGCGTCCCCATTGCGCCCCACCAGCAGGGTGCGGTTCCTGGCATGGACAATCTCTGCTCCGGCAGGCACGGAGCGGGAGGCTACCAAGCTGCCGTTGAGATACAGGCACATCTCACCAGCCTGGGCATCAAAGGTTGCAGCCACATGGTTCCAGGCATACTTTTGAAGATTATCTCCGTTGGACCAGACACTGAGCCACTGGTCTCCGGTACCCACCTGAAAGCTAAGCCGTCCATGGCGCTGATAGCCCAGGATAAATCCCTGATTGTCTGCTTTGTTGACCTGGCTGATAATTCCAGTGAGGCTGTCGGTGCCCTGGTCAGCGGCATTGGGATCGTCCCACTCAAAGGTCCGGGGAGCGATCCACACACTGACGGTCAGGGCGGATCCGGAGACCTGAATGTCGTTTTTGTTGTAGGTGACATAGGTGCTGCTACCGTCAAACAGGAGGCAGCCGCCCCGGACACCCTCCGTCCGCCACTGGGGCTCCTGGCTCTCCATGTAGGCGGAATGGGCAGGGCCATAGTCCAATTCGGTATCAGGAAGATTTCCGGAGGCGTCAGAAACCGTCATGCCCTTGCCCTCGTCAAAGGTCAGGTACAACAGCAGATCCTCCTTATGGGGGTCTGCTCCCCACAGGAAGTACAGCACAGCCCCTGCGGCGCAGAGCAGCACCGTAATTGCCGCTATCCAGATTTTCTTTTTCATTCACGAATCCTCCTTTAAGCAATCCCCGGGCAACTATCCGCCCGGGGATGTTGGATTAGGGGCTTACTTCAGGTTCTGAGCCAACTGCCAGGGAATCTGTACCTCCCCGGGTACAGCATCACCGGTGGCACCATCCACCACCGTATCATACAGGTTTTCATAATCCGGGATGGTTTCGTAATAGGTCACTACCTCGTCGAAGAAGGCCTGGGCCCAGCCACCGTCGATGACCTCATCGCACAGCACCAGGTACATTTCCTGCCCCAGATATGCGGACAGATCCACTACATAGGTGCCCATATCCGCCCAGGAGCCACCGCCCGCCAGGCTGGGGAAATTCTGATCTGCAAAGCGGGTCTGCTTATAATAACCCACTTCTGTGCCGTCTGCCAGGAACACCCGCAGGGCTGCGGCATTGCCACCCATTCGCAGGGAGATGTAACCGGAGCCTGTCAGTGTGAAGTTGGTGGATCTCAGCTGCCAGCCTTCCGCTTCGCCGATTCCGTTGCTCCAGCCGTCCATGTGGTAGTCTCCCGCCTGGTTATAGGGCAGATTCTCTCCCCAGTAGGTTTGGGCGGAGATAACACCGGTGGGCTGACCGTCCACGATGGACCAGGTATCGGTCAGAGGCGTCCAGCCGGCAAGATTTCCTGCCTCAAAGCCGCCGTTGGCCACGTTGTTCCGGTTCTCCATAGCAACTACAGTAAAGACAGCCTCCACAGTCCTGCCCTCATAGTCGGCGCAGTAGGTCACATGATAGCAGCCGGGGACAGACATATCCACAGCCTGGAAGCCGTCGGTAATCTCCCGGTCCTCCACAGTCACCTTCCTCACCGTCAGTTCGGTTACGGGGATGTCCCCATAGGTGGCGGCAGCCTCCTGCAGGTATGCAGTCACATCCACTGTGCCGCAGTCCACCACCTGGTTCGGTACATAGGAGGTCAGGGTCAGGCTCTCCAAGGGCACAGGATAGGGGTAGGTAGTGTAGTAGTTAAGCAGCGTAGTCAGATCGTCATAGGAGGCGGAGGTGTAGGTCTCAGCCTGAATTTTCTCCAGCTGGGCTACCTCCAGGGCGGCTACCTCCTCCGCCGTCAGGGACACCTGGAAATCGTCTACGTTAATGAAGGCGAAGCCGCCCCCATCATTGGCATCCACTACCTTCAGATAGACCACCTTGCCCACATACTGGGAGGCGTCCATATAAGTGCGCAGCAGGGTCAGTGCCAGAGCCGGGTCGGAGAAGTAGTCGTTATGCACCACCATCAGTTCCTCATCGGTCTCCCCGTCGCAGAGAGCTACATAGCTGTTACCGTTGCCTGCGCCAATCATGAAGGAGATGTAGCCGTCTCCGGACAAGGTAAACTTGGAGGAGCGGATGGCACCGGTCAGATTTTCGGCAGTAATGCCGTTGTTGCTACCATCCAGATAGTACTCTCCTTCTCCGTATACGGAACGATCATTCCAGTAATACTGACTGGTGGGAACCACGTTGGCACGGGTCAATGCAGTACCTTCCAGCAGCACCCAGCCGGTGAGATCCCCGGTTTCGAAGCCGGGATTCTGGATGGTCGTGGAGGTCTCATCCTCCTGGAAGGGCTTTTCGCCATAGGTCTCTATCTGCCGGGCATACTCCGCTCTGGCTGCCTCCACCTCCTCATCGGAGGTGCATACCTGAAAGGCGTCCAGGTTCACATAAGCGAAGTCGTTTCCGTCATCGTTATCCGTCACCTTGATATAAATCTGCTTTCCGATATGGGCGGACAGGTCCACAATTTTGGTAATCAGATGATCGGTGATGAACACCCCGTCGCAGTCCTCATTGACTACCTTGGCCAGCACCTGGTGGGAGTTGGCCTCAATAAATTCCACGTAGACCTTTTCTGTATTCTTGCCGGCGCCCATCTTAAAGGTGATGAAGCCATTGCCGCCCAGCTTGAACACGTCCGAAGTCAGCGTTCCCCGCATAGCAGGATTGCCGCCGACACAGCCGGCAAAGTACAGGTCTCCGGACTTTTCCATCACAGCCCCGTTCAACTTATCCGTATCCACCAGACCCCGGACATTGAATGCCGCATCCTCCCGGGTCCAGCCATTCCACTGTCCTGCCTCGTGCTCCAGCTCAAAATCCCCGTTGGGAATGTCCCCGGCTGCCGAGGTTTCCCCACAGGCAGCCATGGTTACAAGCATAGTCAACGCCAGCAGGAGCGCAAAAAATCTTTTTGCCTTCATGTTTTCCTCTGCCTTTCTAATCTTGATAAAATATTTGCAAAATTCACTTATTTTCCGGTTTTGCTTGGCTACGAAACGTTTCACGGTTTGGTTGAAATAAGTATAGAATCAGTTGGTATATTTGTCAAGATATTCTTGTTGTCCTCAAATATATTCCATT
This sequence comes from Candidatus Faecousia excrementipullorum, assembly GCA_018712825.1. GTDB lineage: Bacteria > Bacillota > Clostridia > Oscillospirales > Oscillospiraceae > Faecousia > Faecousia excrementipullorum. The sequence continues at coordinate 5,454 of DVGG01000057.1, forward strand.
TTTTGCACAAAGTGCCTGTTTCTTTTTTGCATAGTTTGACCAACGATATTCGATTCTTCTTATTGTCTCAAAAAACTGCCTGCGTGAAAGGTTTCACGCAGGCAGTTTTAAGGCGCAATTTTATTTACCGAACACTTCCTCATAAGCAGGCATGGCAGGGATTGCGCCGCAGCGGCTGGTCGTAATACTGGCAGCCTTGTTGGCGTAAGCCAGAATTTCCTCCAGCTGGCTGATGGTCACCTGCTCCAGTTGGGAAAACTTCGCCAACTGGGCAAGGGCCGCTCCAAAGAAGGTGTCTCCGGCGCCGTTGGTATCCCCCACCCGGCACTTCACCCCCGGAACACAGCCGGTCTTCTCCTGAAAACGGTAGAACGCCCCATCCGGGCCCAAAGTAACCAACACCAAACGGATGCCCTGCTCCGCCAGAATGCGAGTCCCCTCCTCCAGGTCTCCGGTTCCCGCCAGCAGCGGCAGCTCCTCATCGGATACCTTCAGCACATCCACCAGCGGCAAGGGTTGAAGCATCCATTCCACCGCCGTTTCCCGATCAGGCCAAAGAGATTCCCGGTAATTGGGGTCATAACTTATGATTGCCCCCTGTTCCCTGGCACTGCGGACAGTAGCCAAAGTCGCACTTCTTGCCGGGTCAGCAGTCAGGCTCACAGAGCCGAAGTGGAGAATCCGGGTATTGGCCAGCTGTTCCGAGGAGATCTCCCCGGGCTCCAGGTTCACATCAGCGCTGTGATTACGGTAAAAGCTGAAGTTCCGTTCTCCCTGAGCATCCAGCGCCACCACCGCCAGGGTAGTAGGCTGTACCGGGTCTGTGACCATCCCAGACACATCCACCCGGTTGTCCGAAAGGGTTTTCCTCAGAAACGCCCCGAAGCTGTCATTCCCCACCTTGCCGATGAAGGCAGTGGCAGCCCCAAGCCGGGCCGCCGCCACCGCCAGATTGGCCGGCGCCCCCCCGGGATTGGCGGCAAACTGAGGAATTCCCTGGTGGTTCACACCGTTTTGAGTCAGGTCAATGAGAATCTCTCCCACTGCGGTAATGTCTGTCATATTCCATTCTCCTTATCTCTACAGTTATCGCTCTCCACAGCCCGACCATTTTTCCGGGGCAGAGATCGGAAACGGTTTATACTTTTTTCACATCACTTGGATTCATACCGATCCGGGAACGCCTGATGGAGCTGTTCCTCAATGCGGAAGGCCTTGTCCAGATCCCGGTACAGCAAAAAACAGCACAGGAACCATAAATACCACACCCCCAGCACCGGCACCAGAAACGCCGTCCAAGGGAGGAACACCACAAAGAGCACCCACCACCCCAGCTGCAGCACCCCAGTCAGAAGGGTTCGCCAGAAAAACTGAATGCAGAACAGCACACAGTTCTTCAGCTGGGTCCCCGGTCTCTGGCGGAACAGGACAATCTGAGGCCACCATACGGAGTACACCATCAGAAACAGCAGCCCGGAGGCGCTGAGGATGGCAGCGGTGCCCAGGGTCAGAGGTCTGCCGCTGACCCACAGCATATAAACAGCGAAGATATAAAAGCCCACGAACAGGCTGTAAAGGATACCCGGCAGAATGGCTCCCAATAAATTCTGCCTCATGGCTTTTTTATAGCAGAGCCACCAGTCATCTTTCTCATCCCGCAGTCCCCGGAGAATCGAGTCGTACATCCCGGCAATCCCCGGCCCTGCGAACACGCCCCCGATAAGGCAGGCAGGAATCAGCACCAGCACACTGGAGGACAACACTGCATACCCTACCCCCACGCCCAGAGGGAGCAGGGATATGAGGGTCAGCATATTGGTCAGCAGGAACCGCTTCCAGTCCCGCTCCAGTATCTGCCTGTACCGGGGGAAGCCCACCGGACGAATATCCGGAAAATAATCCGGCTCATCGTGAAGAAACATACCCATATCCATCCCTCCTATTGGACAGCACCCTGGGTCAGGCGCTGCCACATGGTTTGGTAATCAGCGTTGTTTTCCGGCAAATCCCAGAAAAAACGCCGTCCCACATAAAGATTTTTCAGCAGGTCCTGGCACGTCCCCTCCTCCTGCATATCCAGGTAGGCATCGGCATAGGTGCCCAGCTCCAGCCCCGTCAAGACAGGACAGTCCCCCCACCGGTACACCTTGTCCAACCCCGACAGGTCGTCCTCCAAGGGAATGGATCCGTCCAGGTTCGCCAGAACCTGATAGTTTTTCTGAAACATTTCCGGGTCTTCCAGCAGGAAAAAGCAGCTCTCTCCCCGGATGATGTCCGCCAGGAGGGTGACCTCCGCCCCGTAGCTGTACAGGGCGCTTTCTCCCCCTTCTCCCCTGGCGGCTGTATGCTGGGTCAATCGTACGGTTACGACACCGTCGCCGTTCACATCCTCCCCCAGTCCGGCCAGCTCCTCCTCCAGCGCCGAGACGCAAGTCTGGGGAAGCTGACGGGTACCCACATAGGAGATGGTATAGTCCGGCGCTGTCTGTCCAATGCCCAGAGCGTTATATACCATGGTGCCTGCCACATATATCAGGACCACCCCCACGAAAAGCCACCATTTATTGTAGTAAAACCAGTTGGAAAATCGTTCCCACCGGGTATAGGTTCCTTTTTCCATGCTATTTTCGTGTCGTTCCCCCGTAGGCATAGGTGACGGGAAGGCATACAAGAGACGGCACCTGGCTCTGCCCCTTGTCCAGCACCATGTTCACGCAGGCTTCTGCCATCTCCTCCACCGGCTGTACAATGGTGGAGCAGGTGTATTCCATATCCCCAAATCTTCGAATGCCGTCAAAGCCGATAATCTGCACATCCTCGGGAACCCGCAGTCCCATCTCCCGGAGAGCCTGGCGGGTCAGATGCGCCAGAGAATCGGTGACGCAGAAAATGCCGTCAAAATCCAATTTCCCATCGTGCAGGTGTTCCCGGAGAAAGTTCCAGAACTCGCTGTGGGGCACACCATCATCGATGATCTTCAGCACGTAGGGTATATCCAGATTTTCGCAGGCGTTGATAAAGCCATCTTTGCGCTTGTTGGGTTCGTTGGTGAGTTTGGACCCGACCCGGAGAAATGCCAGGCTCTTGCAGCCGTTCTCCACCAGCTTCCGGACCGCCAACGCACCACCGCCGTAATTATCACTGGCAACGCAGGGGATTTGGCTGCCAAAATACCGGTCAATGGAAATCAAAGGAAGTCCCTCCGTCACCTGGAGATTGGGGTTGTAGGACAGGCAGATGATCCCGTCCACTTTCTGCTGCTCCGCCATGATCACATAGGCCTGCTCCTGCTCCGGATCATAATCCGTAGCGCACAAAAGCATCCGGTATCCCCGTTGGGACAGGCTGCGGTTGATGCAGTTGACCAACTTGCAAAAAAAGGGGTTAATCAAATTGGGCACCATCACAGCAATGATGAAGGTCTTATTCTTTTTCAGTCCCTTGGCATAGCTGTTGACGCGGTAGTTCAGCTTTTCAATCGCCGCTTCCACCTTCAGGCGGTAGCTCTCCCCCACAGGGATGCCGTTAATGACCTTAGAGACCGTTCCCAGGGCCACGCCGGCCTCTTTCGCCACATCCTTCATGGTTGGCGCCGGATTTGGAATTGCCATAATATCACCTCATATCCTATCGTTTGCTTCCATATGTCGGACTTTCTTCAATTATAACCTGGGAGCGTGTATTTGTAAAGAGGTTTTCATGAAACGATTTCACAAAAATATCCGTTTTATTGTACAAAAAATATTTTGTGAAATTGTATAGTTTGTAAGAAGATGAAAGGATTCGTAAAAATATTATGAATTCCGGGTTGACCTTCTACAAAAAATGTGATATGGTTTTCCTGCTTGATTATGTAACGTTTCACAACGCTTTTCGGTTCAGAGTACAGGTTGGTGACCCGGCTCAGGCACGGTCCGGAAAGCACCGTTCCGAGGTCGCCTCCCCGGAACGTTTCCCGGCACACAACACAAAAGGAGGGAATCTTGTGTGAGCAAAGCAAAGGCCTTGCAAGTAAACGCAAATCGCCCCAAGGGTAAAACACTGGGGGCCCGTGTTCTGGAGCACTGGCAGCTGTATCTTCTGCTGTTGATTCCTGTGGTGCTCACGATTATCTACAAATACATTCCCATGTATGGAATCCAGATTGCATTCCGGGACTACAAACCCAGCCGTGGCTTCACCGGAAGCCAATGGGTAGGCTGGGAATGGTTCAATCGACTGTTCACCGCCCCCACTTTCGGGCGTATGATCCGCAACACAGTGTTGCTGAGTCTTTTCAGCCTGCTGTGGAGCTTCCCCGTACCGATTATTTTAGCCCTGGCTATTAACCAGCTGCGCTTCAAGCGGTATAAGCGGGTGGTGCAGACGGTTTTATACGCCCCCCACTTCATCTCTATTATGGTCGTATGCGGCATGATCCGCATCTTCCTCAGCCCCAACGGCGGTCTGATTAACCTGTTGTTGGGAACCTCCATCGATTTCCTGTCAGAAAGCAGCGCTTTTCGCACGATTTATATCCTGTCGGGTATCTGGCAGGAGGCTGGCTGGGGCACTATCATCTACCTGGCCACTCTGTCCACCGTGGATCCGGGTCTGTACGAAGCGGCAAGAATCGACGGTGCCTCTCTGTTCCAGCGAATTCGGAACATCGATCTGCCCGCCCTGGTTCCCATGATCGTGCTACAGTTGATCATGAGTGCCGGCAGTCTGATGAGCGTAGGCTTCGAAAAGGTCATGCTGCTGCAGACGGACCTGAACAAAGCCACCTCCGATGTTATCGCCGTTTACGTTTACGAGCAAGGCATCGTAAATGCCAAGTACAGCTATTCCACCGCAGTGGGGCTATTCAACACCGTCATCAACATCGTCCTTCTTATTGTAGTCAATAAGATTGCAAAGAAGGCAGCGGATGTCAGCTTTGTATAAGGAGGGTCTGCTATGCGAAAAAACAAATTGACCGGACTGTCCGACAAAGTCAGCGATATTTTACTGGTGGTCATGTGTACTCTGATCATGCTGGTGGTAGCCTACCCCTTGTATTACGTGCTTATCGCCTCCATTTCTGACCCCTACGATGTTTACGCCGGAAAAACCTTCCTATTTCCCAGCCAGTTTACCCTGAAGGGCTACACCTCCGTTTTTGCGGATCAGCGTATTTTTTCCGGCTACATGAATTCCGTTAAGTACACCGTTGTGGGCACCATCTTTTCTGTGGCAATGGTGTATATCACAGCCTATCCCCTGAGCTGCCGGTCTCTGCCCGGGAGGAAGTGGATCAGCCTTTTCTTCATCGTCACCATGTATTTTGGCGGTGGACTGGTCCCCACCTATCTGGTAGTCAAGGAAACCGGCCTGCTAAACAACATGTGGGCACTGTTTCTCCCCGGCGGCGTTGCCATGGGCAACGTGATCATCGTGCGGAACTTCTTCGAAAACAGCATCCCCCATGAGCTGATGGAGGCCGCTGAAATCGACGGTGCCAGCCACATGACCGTGTTCCTGCGAATTGTGGTACCCCTGAGCCGTTCCATCATGGCGGTAATGGTAGTGTTCAGCATGGTAGCCTACTGGAACGATTGGTTCACCGCTTTGATCTACCTGAAGGGTGATCAGGCGCCCCTCCCCCTGGTGCTGCGAAACATTTTGATCCGCAGCGAGGTCTCCGCCAGCCAGTCCAGCACCATCTCCGGCGGTTACGCCGAGCTGAATAAGGTGACAGAAATGATCAAGTTTGCCTCCATCATCGTTGCTGCGGCACCCATGTTGATTGTCTACCCCTTTGTGCAGAAATATTTTGAGCAGGGCTTTATGTCCGGTGCTGTCAAAGGCTGAATTACTATTTTGAAAGGAGTTATATCAATGAAAAACCGTGTTCTGAAACTTCTATGTCTGGTTCTGTGCTGTGCTATGCTTACCTCCCTGCTGGGTGGCTGTGGCGATAAGGAGGCAGCCAAAGACGAAAACCAGATGGATTTTTACATTATGGGCGGTATGTCCGCCCTGTCCGCAGGCTACGACTCCAACGAGGTTCTGAACCAGATGGCAGAGAACGCAGGCATCACCATTGAGTGGGACACCATGTCCGACTCTCTGTCTGAGCAGGTGAATATCCGCATTGCCGGTGAACAGCTCCCCGACGCCTTCCAGGGTGTAGGCTTCAGCAACTACGACATCTCCACCTACGGTGCCGATGGGGTATTCATCGACCTGACTCCCTACATCAACCAGGATGTCATGCCCAACCTGACCAAGATCCTGGAGGAAAACCCGGACATCCGCTCCGCCATTACCATGGCTGACGGCAAAATCTACGGTCTGCCCGCCGCTGAGCAGATGGGCACCGCCGGCATCGGTCTGGAGGAAGATTACAGCATTTACACCATTCCTCAGTTCTCCATGATTAACAAGGCATGGCTGGACTACCTGGGTCTGCCGGTTCCCACCACGCTGGACGAGCTGTATACCTGCCTGAAGGCCTTCCAGGAAAACGATATGTCCGCCACTTACTACGGCAACGCACCGGGAAGCACCATTCCCATGTCCACCGGTTTTGACCAGTGGTGCTGGGGTCAGAACATCTTCTACGCCGGCTTCGGCTTTACCAACTGGCCCAATGACGTGTGCAATGATCTGGTTCTCAACGATGACGGCACCGTGGAATTTGTCTGTGTCCGGGACGGCTACCGTGATGCGGTTACCTACTTTAACAAGTGGTACGCCGAAGGGCTGATGGACATCGAAATGTTCTCCCAGTCCACCTCTCAGCTGATTGCCAAGTGCTCCCAGGGACAGGTGGGTGTGGCAACCTGGTGGTACATCGAGGAAATCATGGGTGACAAATCCTCCGACTATGTGTTCCTGCCTGTGCTGGAAGGTCCCGACGGTGGCTACAACGTAACGGTACGGGATGGCGGCGCCGTGAACTCCGGTAATCTGAACATCACCAGCGCCTGCGGCAATCCGGAAGCCCTGCTGCGGTTCTACGACCAGTGGTACGACGGTGAGACCGTCATGCAGCTGCAATACGGCCCCATCGGAACCTTCTTCACACATCAGGATGAGAACGGTATGTGGGTCTCCATCACGGACGAAGAGGCCCGGGAAAAATATGGCAAGAGTGCCGGTGAGCTGAAGGGTGTCTATGAAGTCTACGGTCCCAAGCTCATTCTGAGCAAGTACTATAACGAGAACTTCTACATGGAGGACCGGGCCATTGAACGGCTGCAGGATCTGAATGACAGCTGGGTAGTACCTTATGTAGATTCTCTGACTACCTACCCCATCGATTGTGTCTTTACCGCCGAAGAGCTGGAGGTCATTGACCGCTACCGTGCTGACTTTGAAAGCCAGGTGGCGGAGCAGGAGGCTCTGTGGCTGAAAAACGGCGGCCCCACCGATGAGGAGTGGAATGAATATATGCAGCGGCTGGTGGACAGCTGCGGCATGAACGAGCTACTGGAAGTATACCAGGCCGCCTACAATCGCTACGCACAGAACTAAAAACCGTCAAACGGGGCAGCAGTCCTGAAACGGATGGCTGCCCCGCCCATTATCATCGTTTCCTGAGGGAGGACCTTCCATGCAAACATACACCCTTGAAAAAGCCCGTGCCTACGAAACAAAGTACGCCCCCTTCATCTCCAGGGATGAACGGCCCGGCTATCATCTTAGCCCAATGGTAGGGTGGATGAACGACCCTAATGGGTTTTGCTTCCACAATGGCAAATACCACATTTTTTACCAGTATCACCCCTACAGCAACCACTGGGGACCTATGCACTGGGGGCACGCCGTAAGTACGGATTTGCTGCACTGGCAATATCTGCCTGTCGCCCTGGCTCCTGACTCCCCAGCAGATTGTTTCGGCTGCTTCTCCGGCTCTGCTGTAACCCTGCCGGATGGTCGGCACCTGCTGATGTATACCGGCGTTCAGCGAGTCAAGGCTTTGAACGAGCTGGACGTGGACATTCAAAACCAGTGCATTGCCATTGGTGACGGACTGGAATACGAAAAGTATCCAGGCAACCCGGTGATTTCAGGGGAGGATTTGCCGGAAAACCTCAGCCGCAGAGATTTCCGGGATCCCAAAATCTGGCAGGAGCCAGACGGCAGTTACCGCTGTGTCATCGGAAACCGGACTGAAGACGGCAGCGGTGCCATTCTGCTCTTTTCCAGTCCTGACTGTCTCCACTGGAAATACGAGGGCATCCTGGATCGCAGCTATAATGAATATGGTCGTATGTGGGAATGTCCCGACTTTTTTCCCTTGGACGGCAAGCAGGTGCTCATGGTAAATTCTCAGGATATGAGCGCTCTGGGAAATGAATTTCATAACGGCAACAATTCCATATGCATTCTGGGGCATTTTGACCCCCAGACCAAGGAATTCCACCGGGAGCAGATATGCTCCGTGGACTACGGTCTGGACTTCTACGCCACCCAAACCACTTTGGCTCCCGACGGTCGACGCATCATGATTGCCTGGATGCAAAACTGGGACGCTCTGGGAGGACAGCCCCAAGAGCAGAAATGGTTTGGGCAGCTGACCATCCCCCGGGAGCTGCGGCTGCAAGACGGAAAGTTGCTGCAGGCCCCCGTCCGGGAAATTGAGGCACTGCGGGATCGGAAGGTAGCCTACACAAATCTGCGCATCCGGGAAGAAACCACTCTGCGGGGAATTTACGGTAGAATGGTAGACCTCACGATTACTGTCCGCCCCATGTCTGACAGCAGTTACAGCCTGTTCCGGATTAAGTTTGCCATGGGAAGCCAACACTATACCTCCATTTCTTACCGTCCCCAGACATCCGAGCTGCACCTGAACCGATCTCATTCCGGCTCCAACCGGGATTACAACCACCGTCGGAAATGCCTGGTACGCAATCGAAATGGGGAAATCAAGTTGCGCCTTCTTCTGGACCGCTTCAGCGCAGAGATCTTTGTCAACGATGGAGAGCAGGTGCTCAGCACCGTGCTTTACACCCCCCAGACAGCAGACGGAATCAGTTTCCTTTCCGACGGAGACGCCATCATCAACGTGGAAAAATACACGCTCATCCCCTGATATAGATGCAAAAAGGGGCTGAAAAAGTCCCAGGAAATAGGAGTCCATCCAAAAGGATGGGCTCCTATTTTTAAAGATGGCTGGCCACCTATGGAAGCCAGCCGATTGGTGTAGTAATGAATCTTCGAAAACCAGGTAGTGTCAAGTATTATGCGCAAATTTTTTAGGTATCTGGTAGAAATCTATTTCCGGGGGTGACTTAGCCGCCCTTGACCAGCAGGGGACTGCCTGCTATCAGCCGACCATCAGGTCTGCTTCCATGGCTTCCAAATGCTTCATGCTCATGTACTTTTTGCAGCCCCACATGGCTTCTGTAATCTTCTCCACCCACCGGACAGATACTCCTGCCAGGTACATTGGGATCAGGGCTTCCTCTACACTGCTTTCCCAACGGCGATAGCATTCAATGATTGCTATTTCGAAGGAGATTCCCTTGAGTCGGAGCATAGGGAGTGTCACATTCCCGGATGTCGTGGTGAGGTTTCGATCGTAATGGCCGCTGCGGTAGTCTTATCTGGCTTCGCTGCGCTCATATTTTGCGTTCTTCGGCTTCCGCTTCCGGTATACCGTTCAGCGTCTTCTTCATGCTTCCTCAGACTAATCCTTCAATTTTCCCCTTGATTATTTCCTCGTTGAATTGTAAAATGTAATTAGGCATGGTTTTGTTCTCTCATTTCAGAATGCTTGTCGCAACCTCATTCTACCAGAGACCATAAACCGTGTCTACTTTTTTACTGTTTTAAATTTGCGCAATTTATTATACCTTATCCACTTCAATTTGGAAAAGTGCCAATTTATATAATTAAATTATCATATTTTGAAGAACGGAGGTGCTCCCTTGCTTCGCCAGATTCGGTATTTTCAGTCCGTTGTCCGCAACAACAGCTTTTCTCAGGCAGCAGAAGAATGCCACATTTCTCAATCCGCCATTTCCCAACAGATTAAGATATTGGAGCAGGAATTAGGTTTTTCCCTTCTGGAACGGCAGAACCGGAAATTCAGGCTGACCCCTGCCGGGGAGCACTTTTATAAAAAAAGCCTGGTATTGATTGCGGATTATGAGCAGATGTGCAGCGAAGCCGCTAAGATTGCCCGGGGAGATGAAGCGATTCTGAAGATTGGATACCTGCGCAGCCATAACAGCCCGGAGGTTCATCAGGCTTTGGAGGAATTCTCCGAAAAATACCCTCGAATCGACCTTCAGCTGCTGTATGGAAATCACGAGGATTTGTTCAATCTGCTGCGCACCGGCGGCGCAGATTTGGTGCTCAACGATCAGCGCCGTGCTTTTTCCGATGAATACGTCAACCTGATTTTAGCCACCAACAAAATGTATATTGAATTAGCCTCCCGAAACCCCGTGGCAGAACTGCCTTCCGTGACAGTTCAGGAGATAAAAAATATCCCTTGCATTCTGGTGGCCTCCAAAGAACAGCAAGCCATCGAAAAAGAGTTCTACCGGACTATCATCGGCATCCAGAGCGAAATCCTTTATGCAGAAAATCTGGAGGAGGCACGTTTAATGGTCATAAGCGGACAGGGCTTTTTGCCTGTGGAGGGCAGCGGCCCAACTATGGCCTTTGGCGCCTCCATCCGCCGTGTTCCCCTTTGCCGCGGAGGGGAGCAAATCTCCCGCAACTATTGCCTGTTCTGGAAAAAAGACAATTCCGGCTATTATGTGGAAGAATTTGCGGATATTCTCAAAAAGAAATTTGAATAGGGATTTGGTTGCTTTTGAACTGCCCTCGCTCTGCGAGGGCAGTTTTCATATAAGATAAACTTATCAAAAGCAGTTGAAACTCGAATTGATAGACCTGGCGGGGACTTATATAATTAGAGTATCCCAATCAAAGGAGAATCTGCCTATGAAAGTTTTGATTGTCAGTTCCAGTCCCCGAAAAGGCGGCAATTCCGATGTGCTTTGTAATCGGTTTGCCAAAGGTGCTGCAGAGGCAGGACATGAAGTTGAAAAAATAAGCCTGCGGGAAAAAAGTTTATCCCCCTGCCAGGCCTGCTACGCCTGCATGGTGCACCATATCTGTGCCATCAAGGATGATATGGCGGAGCTTTTCCCCAAGCTGGCAGCTGCCGATGTCATTGTACTGGCGTCGCCGGTATACTTTTACTCCGTATGCAGTCAGATGAAAATACTGATTGACCGCTGTCTTGTAAACCACAAGGCCATTGCAAACAAACAGTTTTATTTTATCATTACCTCTGCCGATCCACAGCATAAAGCCGGGGATGAAACGCTGGCAGCATTCCGGGGATTTCTGCGCTGCCTGCCGGATGCGAAAGAAGCCGGTGTAATCTATGGGACCGGCACCTGGGACAAAGGAGATGTCTATCAGCATCCGGCTTACGCGGAGGCTTACAAAATGGGTCGGCAGATTTAAGGAGAAATACAGTATGAACTGCGTCAAAAAGAATTTCGGCTTTGGATGTATGCGCCTGCCCATGAAAAACGGAGAAGTGGATACAGAACAGACCTGCAAAATGGTGGATGCCTTTCTGGAAAGCGGCTTTAACTACTTTGATACAGCCCACGGCTATTTGAACGGCAAGAGTGAGGCTGCATTGAAAACTTGTCTGACCAGCCGTTATCCCCGGGACCGTTATATCCTTACGGATAAACTTACCAACTTTTTCTTCAAAAAGCAGGAGGATATCCGTCCGCTGTTCCAGAGTCAGCTGGAAGCCTGCGGTGTGGATTATTTTGACTTCTATCTGATGCACGCACAAGGAGCGGCCACCTTCGCCTACTTCAAACAATTCCACGCCTATGAGACGGCGCTGGAGCTGAAAGCTGAGGGCAAAATCCGGCACTTCGGTATCTCTTTCCACGACCGGGCTGAGGTTCTGGAACAGATTCTGACCGAGTACCCCCAGGTGGAAGTTGTGCAGATTCAGTTCAACTATCTGGATTATGAAGACCCCGCTGTGGAGAGCCGCAAATGCTATGAGGTCTGCCGCAAGTATGGCAAGCCGGTCATTGTCATGGAACCGGTAAAAGGCGGCAATCTTGCAAACCTGCCAGAGCAAGCGCAGGCTGTATTGGATCAACTGGGAGGCGGTTCTGCCGCAAGTTATGCCATCCGCTATGCTGCCGGGTTTGACGGCATGATGATGGTGCTCTCCGGCATGAGCAGTATGGAGCAGATGACGGAAAACATCAGCTTTATGAAGGACTTCCGTCCCCTGGACCAGAAGGAGCTGGCCGCCATTGACAAGGTGCAGGAAATCTACCACGCCATGAATCTGATTCCCTGTACCGCCTGCCGCTACTGCGTGGCTGGATGTCCCAAGCACATCTCCATCCCCGATCTGTTGGCGGTTATGAACACCAAGCAGATTCATCACGATTGGAACGCTGATTATTACTACAATGTTGTCCATACCGGCGGAGGAAAAGGAAAGGCCTCTGAATGTACCCAGTGTGGAAAATGCGAAAAAGCCTGTCCTCAGCATCTGCCTATCCGCAAGCTATTGGTAGACGTGGCAAAGGAATTTGAAAAGTAAGGAGCGCTTAAAATGGCAAAACTTGTTGTATTTTATTCCCGGGCGGATGAAAATTACTTCGGCGGTCAGTATCGCGTTGTTGAGGTCGGCAACACGGAAAAAGTTGCGCACATGATTGCGGAGGCAACAGGGGCAGATCTGTTCAAAATCCAGCAGAAGGTGCCTTACTCTCCCAACTATAAACGCTGCATTGAGCAGGCCATGGCCCACAAACGGGCCAAAGCCCGTCCGGAGCTGGTGGAACTCCCGGAATGTCTGGACAGTTATGACGAGATTTATTTGGGATATCCCAACTATTGGGGGGATATGCCCATGGCTGTCTACACCTTCCTGGATGCCTTTGACTGGACCGGCAAAACCATTTATCCCTTCTGTACCCATGAGGGCAGCGGTCTGAGCGGGACAGGACAAAACATCGCCCGTACCTGTAAGGGGGCGGACGTAAGGGCAGGTCTGGCAATTTGCGGCTCGGATGCAGAGCACAGCAAGGGCCTTGTGCTAAGCTGGCTTAATCACTGAAAACCAGCAGGCATAAACGCAGATTGATAACACGGACTGTGAAACTTCTTACCAGGTGCAGCCGATGCATCTGCGCCGTTTGCTCCGGCCAAGGTGCTGGGATTTCGACCCCAAAACGCAGAAGCAACGGACGGTGGCTGGATAACAAGATTAAACTGTAAGGGATAGGTGCTGAATGCGTAAAAAGATGTTGATTGTATGCTACTCCTGGTCAAACGGCAACACCAAGCGGATTGCCAGGATGCTCCAAAAGGATACCGGGGCGGATATGGTACAGATTGATACAGTTGTACCCTATACCGGCAGCTATGATGATGTGGTGCAACAAGGTCAGGAGGAAGTCCGGCGCGGTCATCAGCCGGAAATACGGCCGCTGGATGTTTCGATTCAGGACTATGATGTGATTGCCGTTGGCACGCCCACCTGGTGGTACACTATGGCGCCTGCCGTACTTACATTCCTGCACCAGCAAGACTGGCACGGAAAGACTGTGGTTCCATTTCAGACCCACGGCGGCTGGCCGGGCCACGTGATGCAGGACATTGCTGCCGCCTGCCGCGGTGCCAAGGTTACCTGTGATATACAGGTAAAATTTGATTCCAACGGCGGAGATCGGCTGGAAACACCGGAAACCGAACTTGAAGCGTGGGCAGAAAAGGTAAAAGCTCTGCTCTGACAGGAGGATTACAAATATGGATGGAAATTTTGAACAGGCAAATATTTTTGGTATCGGCCAGGAAAACAGCGGGTATGCCCAGTACTTTTCCGGCGCTTCCTATCTCAATCCGCTGACCGATGCAGCCAAAACAATGTTTTTGGCAAACGTCACCTTTGAACCCGGCTGCCGCAACAACTGGCACATTCACCATGCCAAGACCGGAGGCGGGCAGATTCTCCTCTGCATTGCCGGACGTGGATATTATCAGGAATGGGAAAAGGAGGCCAGAGAGCTTCATCCCGGAGATGTGGTGGTAATCCCCCCTGAGGTGAAGCACTGGCACGGCGCAGCACCGGATAGCTGGTTTTCCCATATTGCCCTGGAGGTACCCGGAGAGGAAAGCAGAAACGAATGGTGTGAGCCGGTTTCAGATGAAGCATATCAGAACCTGAAATGATGCCGCTGCTTGCCTGAAGCAGTACAAACAAAGGAAGGAGATTGCTATGAAAAATGTGATGATATTGGCCGGCGCAGGGCAGATTGGCATGGCCATTGCCCGCCGGATGGGATACAGAATGAAAATCGTGGTTGGGGATAAAAAACCGGAGAATGCCCAGGCCGTCGCCAGAACCATGAACGAAGCCGGATTTGATGTGACACCGGTGGAAATGGATCTTTCCAGCCGGTCGTCTATCCAAAATTTCATCGCCGAGGCGCAAAAATATGGAAACATCACCATGTTGGTCAATGCCGCCGGCGTCTCTCCCAGCCAGGCCCCTGTAGAGGCGATTTTGAAGGTAGATTTGTATGGAACCGCTGTTCTGCTGGAGGAGGTTGGCAGGGTAATTGCCCCTGGCGGCGTGGGCGTCACAATCTCCAGTCAGTCCGGTCATCGGATGAAGCAGCTAACCCCGGAGGAGGATGCCCAGTTGGCCTGCACCCCCACCGAAAATCTATTGAAATTGCCGCTGCTTCAGCCGGAGAATATCCGGGATACGCTGCACGCTTACCAGCTGGCCAAGCGGTGCAATGAAAAACGTGTGATGGCAGAGTCTGTCAAATGGGGTACAAAGGGTGCCCGGATCAATGCTATCTCCCCTGGTATCATTGTCACTCCGCTGGCCATTGATGAGTTCAACGGCGCCCGGGGAGAATTCTACAAGAATATGTTTGCCAAATGCCCCGCCGGACGGCCCGGTACGGCAGATGAGGTGGCCAATGTGGCAGAACTGCTGATGAGCGAAAAAGGCGCCTTTATAACCGGCGCCGATTTCCTCATTGATGGTGGGGCAACTGCCTCCTATTTCTATGGGCCGCTGAAGCCGTAATTTACAGAGTGGTTTAGCTTGGTGCTTCGTATGGATCTGTCATAGTGATAGATTATATATCACACGCTTTACAATTCCACAAATCATTACAGAAGGTCGGCTGTGTCAGCCCTCTCCACCATCGCCGATCTTTGCTTTTTCCTTCCGGAAAGTCTGCTGCTCTTTATGCGCCTGACGCACCATTCTCCCCACCGCCTGCCCCCTGCCGTTTCCGGGAAATGAGATTCTTCTGCTCCAGCACTGCCAAAGCATTCTTTACGGTCATTTCGCTTTTCCCGCTGGTGCTGGCCAAGTCTGCAATGGTGTAGTAGATGAACACATGACCTTTCTCATCCTCCCATCC
>DVGG01000009.1 GCA_018712825.1 Candidatus Faecousia excrementipullorum
CCTTGCCGGAGAAGGCGCCGCCGCCGTGGGAGAAGTAGCCGCCGTAGGTATCCACAATGATCTTTCTGCCGGTCAGGCCCGTGTCTCCGTCCGGGCCGCCGATGACGAAGTTACCGGTGGGGTTGATGTGGATGTGGGGCACCTGCTCCAGAGAGAAGCCGTACTGCTCCAGCACCGGGGCGATGACACCCTCCCGGATGTACTTCCGCAGCTCCTGGATTTCAAAATCGGCGCTGTGCATCACGGACACTACCACGGCCTCGATACCCACCACCTGGTTATTTTCGTCGTACTCCGCCGTCACCTGGGTTTTGCCGTCGGGACGGAGCAGGCCGTTGCTGCGGATGCAGGCAGTCAGCCGGTTGGCCAGGGCCCGGGCCATGGCGGCAGGCAGGGGCATCAGTTCCTTGGTCTGGGTGCAGGCGCCGCCGAACATCATGCCCTGGTCTCCGGCGCCGCCTACCTGGTCATTGGTGCCCAGGGCGATGTCGGCGGACTGGGTGTGAATCCGGCACTGGATTTCCACGGTGTCGGCGTCAAAGCCGCACTCCGGGTACACATAGCCGATTTCCCGGATCACCTGCCGGGCAACGGCAGGATAATCCACCTGGGCAGAGGTGGTAATCTCGCCGCAGATGAGGCAGAAGTTGGTGGTAACCATGGTTTCGCAGGCTACCCGGGCGTTGGGGTCCTGGGCCAGGCAGGCATCCAGGATGGCATCGGAGATAGCGTCTGCCACCTTGTCCGGGTGGCCGCAGGTAACACATTCAGAGGTAAAAAGTCTTTTTTCCATATCTATTCCTTTCTGGCGCTGGGGTTTCCCCCGAAAAACATAAAAAATCCGCACACCGAAGATTCGATGTGCGCTCTATCGAATCCTCATCTTTCGTTTGCCGCCGGATTTGGCACCTTGAATTAACAGGTTGCCGGGTTTCATCGGGCCGTTCCCTCCACCACTCTTGATAAGGCTTGTATGCAGTTCCCATATATTTTACCGTTTTTTCTCCATTTGTCAACCCCTTTTTCCCTTTTCCCCTGGAAAAATTCATAAAACTTTCATAGACATTTTCTGGGAAAGCTGATATGATATACCCATTATCTTGTAGGAGCTGATGGCTTTGAAAAATCTTCGCAGCCGCTTCGAGCGGTTTTGCCTTCGCAACCAGCGAAAAGGCATCCCCAATCTCATGCTGTATGTGACCGTGGGAAGCGCCATTGTGTATCTTATCAGTCAGTTCACCCAGTCCAGCACCTTATATTCGGTGCTGGAGTTTAACCGGAGCCTCATTTTACAGGGGCAGGTGTGGCGGCTTTTCTCCTATGTGTTCACCGGCACCAGCGGCAACTTTGTGCTGGCCCTGATTAGTCTATATTGCTACTATTCCCTGGGACGAGCGGTGGAAGCCCGGTGGGGTACCTTCCGGTTTAACCTGTTTTATTTCACCGGCATTATCCTCATGGATGTTTTCGCCATGATTTTCGCATCTCCCTCCTTTATGCTGTTCTGGAGCGACGGAGTGCCGGTGCTGTTCCCCGCCGACACATACTACACAGGCATGGTCACCTGGCTGAATCTGAGCCTGCTGATTGCCTTTTCCACATTGTACCCGGATACCCACTTCCTGTTCTTCTTTATCATCCCGGTGAAGGCCTGGATTTTTGCCCTTATTTATCTGGGACTAATTCTTTTTAATGTGTGGAATCTGTCTTACCCTGTATTCTGCTTCCCCCACAATTTGTTCCCGCTGATTGCCCTTGCCAACTACTTCTTGTTCTTCGGCAAGGATGTTGCCAATCTTATCCCCCTGTCCTGGCGGGTAAAGGCCCGGCGGACCGGCGGCTTCCATAAGCCCCAGCCCAAAACCGGTCCCATCCCCTTCCACTCCGGGCAGAAAGCCCAGACCCAGGCTCCCTACCATCACCGCTGCACCGTCTGCGGCCGCACCGATGTTTCCAATCCGGAGCTGGAGTTCCGCTACTGCTCCAAGTGCAACGGCTACTACTGCTACTGCGAGGACCACATCAACAACCACACCCATATTGAATAATCCCAAGGAAGGTAAACCATGCTTACAAAAGAGGAATTTCATCAGCTGCTGAAGGACGGCCCATTGCTGCTGGACGGTGCCACCGGCTCCAACCTGCAAAAGGCCGGAATGCCCAGAGGCTGCTGCACCGAGCAGTGGATTCTGGACAATCCCCAGGCCCTCACCGACTTGCAGCGGCAATATGCCGAAGCCGGAAGCCGGGTGCTTTACGCCCCCACCTTTCAGGCCCAGCCCATTGCCCTGGAACGGGAAAATCTGGCAGACCGGACGGAAGAAGTCAATGCCCGGCTGGTGCAGCTGACCCGCTCTGCAGCCCCCGGCTGTCTGGTAGCCGGAAATCTCACCACATTAGCCACCTTTACCGACAGCTTTGACCCGGAAAATTTTGACCTGCTGGTGGAAAACTACAGCCGTCAGATCCGGGGACTGGTGGACGGAGGAGTGGATCTTCTGGCGGCGGAGACCCTCATGTACCCTCTGGAGGCAGAGGCCATTCTTACCGCCGCAGAGCTGGAAGGGGTTGGCACCGTGATGTACTCCTTTACCATGCAGCCCGACGGCGCACTCTTTTCCGGCATGGATGCTTCCAAAGTCCTCTCCGAGCTGGAAGACGCCGGTGCCGCTGCGGTGGGCTTTAACTGCGTAGCGGCGGATCTATTCACCGCCGGACTGGTGAGCAAGCTCAAGAGGCGGCTCAAAGGTCCCATTCTCTGCAAGCCCAACGCCGGTATCCCGGTCATCGGGCCGGACAACCTGCCCCACTACCCCATGGAGCCGGAGGAATTTGCCGGAATCCTGGCAGATTGCGCTCAGATGGGCGCTTCCATCCTGGGCGGCTGCTGCGGCACCGACCCCCGCTTTATTGCCGCTGTGAAACACGCACTTTCCTGAAATACACCGTCTGCCCTCCCCGGGACAGACGGTTTTTTGTTGACAGGTAAAATCTTTTTGCTATAATGAGGGCCATGGATAGAAAAATCACACTGTTCGTCAGCAATAAAAATGTGCTGACCTGGCTGTCTGCGCTTTGCATGATAGGTTCGGCTGTGGCCCGCATTCTGATCGTCGGTACGAAAGGAGCCGATGTGTGGAGCCAAATCGTTCTGCCGGTATTTGCCTGTGTGCTGTTTGCCCTGATGGTCCTGGAAACCGGGAAGGAGTTCTTTTACAAGACTGCCATTCCCGTGTGGCTGATTGCCATTTACTTCTTCTTTGTCTTTGAAGCGGTGGATTTTCAGTACATGGACACCATGATTACCATTCTGTATGCCATCACCCTGATTTTCGTGGCTGCCATGTATACCCAGATTACCTCGGAAAAGACCAATTTCATGTGGCTGCTGATTCCCGTTCTGATGATTCCCATCGGTGCCATTGCCTATTTGCACCGCAGCGCCCTGCTGGCTATGGAATACGGCGGACTGCTCACCGGTGCCCTCTCCTATGATTTCCTGGGAAATTACAAGGCCATGCTGCCGGACGCCCTGATGACCCTGGGCCTGCTGCTCATCATCTTTGCAGCCAAGCCCCATCCTGTGGGGCAGTGGCATCCCACCTGGGGTGACCGCTCCGACGGACGGCGCATCCGCACCGAGCCGCCT
Organism: Candidatus Faecousia excrementipullorum; assembly: GCA_018712825.1. GTDB lineage: Bacteria > Bacillota > Clostridia > Oscillospirales > Oscillospiraceae > Faecousia > Faecousia excrementipullorum. Next base: position 3,650 of record DVGG01000009.1, read on the forward strand.
CTGAACCAGATTGTTCCTTACATCATGGTGAATCGGAACGAGTCGGACAACAAGTTTGAAACCGCCTTTGAAATCACCAATGTGGAGCGGTACATCCGCCAGAAGCGGAAAGAGGGTCTTGTAAGCTTCGGACTGATCCATGTGCTGCTGGCGGCCTACTGCCACAGCGTTGCCAAGTACCCCAAGATGAACCGGTTCATCTCCGGTCAGAAAATCTTCTCCCATGGCACGGATCTGCAATTTTGCATGACCGTGAAAAAGGACATGACCACCGACTCCCCGGAGACCGTCATCAAGGTACATCTGACCCCCACGGACACCGCCGAAGAGGTGTATCGGAAAATCAATGAGCAGGTGGAGATTGTGAAAAACACCCCTCTGGACTCCACCCTGGACAACACCGCTGCCGCTTTTACCCTGATTCCCGGGGTATTTCTGAAATTTACTGTGTGGATTCTGAAAACCCTGGACTATTTCGGACTGCTCCCCCGGTTCCTGCTGGAGGTCAGCCCCTTCCACGGCTCCGTGTTCTTCACCTCCATGGGCTCTCTGGGTATTCCCCCCATCTATCACCACCTGTACGATTTCGGCAACGTTCCCGTCTTTACCTCCTTCGGCTGCAAGCGCCGTTCTCTGGAGGTGCAGGAGGATGGCTCCATTGTCCAGCGGAAATATTTGGACTGCAAGTTTACCCTGGATGAGCGGATTGTGGACGGGTTTTACTATGCTGCATTCTTTAAGTACTACAAGCGGCTGATGCTCCATCCCGAGGTGCTGGATACCCCTCCGGAGCAGGTGCTGCGGGACATTGACTAAGCTATGAAAGACGAAATTCTTACCTATCTTCCCCAGGGGGACTGGGAAGAGAAAATCCACTGGTTTGACTCTCTGGACTCCACCAACAACGAGGCCAAACGGCTGGCTGCCGCCGGTGCTCCGGACGGCACCTTGATTATCTCCATCCATCAGACCGGTGGCCGGGGACGGATGGGGCGGAGCTTTCAGTCCCCTGCCGGGATGGGGGTATACACCTCCCTGCTCATGCGCCCGGGAGTAAAGCCGGAACAGCTGATGCATCTGACCTGTGCTGCCGGTCTTTACAGCTGCCAGGGCGTGGAAGCCGCCACAGGCTTTTTGCCGAAGGTCAAATGGATCAACGATCTGATTGCAGGTAAGCAGAAGCTGGGGGGCATTCTTACGGAGATGTCTGTCAACTCTGCCTCCGGGCTGGCGGAATACGCCATTGTCGGGGTGGGTGTCAACTGCGGGCAGAAACCCCAGGATTTCCCCCCGGAGCTGCGGGAAAAGGCTACCTCACTGCTGCAGGTTACCGGGCAGGAAGTGTCATTGCCCCGGCTGGCAGCTGCCATGGCCCTGTCCCTCACCCGGATGAACCAGGAGCTTCTGCCCCAGAAAAAAGCCATTATGGAAGGATATAAGAATCTTTGCGTAACCCTTCACCAGCCGGTGCAGCTGCTCCGGGGTGAGGAACGTATCCCCGGCTATGCCCTGGATCTGGATGAGGACGGAGGGCTGATTGTAAGCTTTCCCGGCGGTTCCCAGCGCACCGTCAATTCCGGAGAGGTAAGTGTCCGGGGAATGTATGGATATCTTTAATTTTTCTATTGCTTTTTTCGCGTTTTTTGGATATACTAACGGTGATACTTTTAAGCATGGAGGGATGCTGTTATGAAAACATTCTGGAAGGTTCTCACTGCCCTGGCTGCCATCGCCGGCGCTGTGTATGTCATTGCCACCTACGGTGACAAGATTGTAGCCTGGGCCAAGAAGGTTCTGGGCTGCTGCGAGCTGTGCGCCTGCGATTGCGACGAGGATTACGACGACTGTGATTACGATTGCGACTGCGGCGATGAGTGCGACTGCGACGAGGGTTGCACCTGCCAGTGCGGTGCCCAGACCGAAGCTCCCGCAGACAGCCAGGATGTGGCTGCTGAGGAAGCCGATTTCGAGGGCTAAGTAATTGAAAAGAAAATTCCATCTGCTGCGGCGGATGGAATTTTTTTGTATGAAGCAGCCATTGCGGGAAAAGATAGTGGCGGGAGGGATTTTATGACACAAAAGGAATACGGCAAACGGATTTCCCAGATGGCACCCCCGTCGCCCATTGTGAAGGACTGCATGTTCGCCTATGTCATCGGCGGTCTGATTTGCGTGCTGGGGCAGATTCTGTGGAACTATTACGGCAGTCTGGGATTGGAGAAAACCGACGCTTCCACCGCTGCTTCCATGACCCTGGTTGCCCTTTCTGCCCTTTTCACCGGGCTGAGCCTGTACGACAACCTGGCAAAATACGCCGGGGCCGGAACCCTGGTGCCCATCACCGGCTTTGCCAACGCCGTCAGCGCCGCCGCCGTGGAATTCAAAACGGAGGAGCGTGTTATAATAACCCCAAGTCAGAAATGCCGCTGTTTCAGGCGAGTATGCTGATTTAGTCCAAATTTATCCCATATGAAGGAGGCAAGCGATATATAAGCAGTAGCCGAATCAACATTTTTTATTTAGCCACAGAAGGCCGGATTGATTGCCACTCGATCCGGTCTTCTTTACATATTGTATCAAGGCAACAAAATGTGTCAATAATTTCATCAACAAAAAGGAGGGTACATCAAATGAGACAAGGCGTATTGATTTATGATCAGAATACAGATCGGATGGATATTCGATTCGGTTTGGAAGACTACTATGGCGGTCTGCATTGCGGAGACACGCTGGAAGTGTTCGTGAAGAACAAATGGATCCCCACAAGAATAGAACTGTATCAAGACTGGTATTTAGTGGGAATTAAAACAGCGTCAATCAACGGTTTGCGCGTCCGAAAGTGAATCTGTGAAATCTGCCGGGCAGTTTCTTGTGAATCAAGGAGCTGCCCTATTTTTGTGTCCAAAATTCCAAAGGAAGGAGAACGCCGCTATGAAATGCTTGAGAAAGTATCAATGGGTCAAGCTCTCAAGAGCATACCTGCCCCAGGGCAAGGGGGTAATGGGTCATTGGGCGAAACTTGCATCTCGCGCGGCGTTTCGTAAAGGACAAGCCGTATACTGCGGCTATACAAATGAAGTTGTCCCAGGAATGTGGTCAGGTGGTATTGTCGGACTGAAAAGTATTCTGGGGCTAAAAAATCGCGCGCAGGTGATGAGTATAATGGACGAGCTGTCCGAGCTTGGATATATCCATTACACACTCGATAAGAAAACAAAGAAACTGACCTATCAGATCAATGATTGGGTTGTCAAATGCTCCGGGGCCGAATGTATGGAGGGCAGCGTATATGCGACAGAAGGTTACGGATTTCTCTGCCTTCCAAGGAGCATTACGCAAAGGCTTGTAGACAGAAAGCATACCTTCGGCGAATCAGATGCCTGGATGGATTTATGGTGCCATAGTGTGTGGCAGGATCCGGGCAATATATTTTCCTCTTTGGCACCTGTCATTCAGTTCGGACGATATGGGGCTGTTTTAACTTTGGAAACCTTGGGACAGCGCTGGAACTGGGAAAAGACAAAGGTATGGCGATTCCTGCAAAAATATAAGGATGTCTTCACGCTGTATCGACTCCCCGGCTCTTATGGCTGTCTCATTTTTAATAGACTGTATCCGTCAGGAGCAGAGGTTTCAATGCCGTCACAGGCGAATGTTGTACGCATAATTGAGAAAATACGCATTTTAGGAGCGAATAAGCATATTTTCGGTACGGATCACGAGCGACTGAACAAATTGATTGCCTGGTTCAGCCAGAAAGCTTTGGATGCTGGTGCAGAACAGGCGGAGTCTGATGTATGTGCAGGATGCGAAGAAGGCCGCGTTGCACTTTCAGCCCCTATAATACGCGCGTATCTTTCTCAAAAGAATTGTAAGAACTGTGAATATGACTGCAGGGTAAGAGTATATCTCTCCTGTTCAGGTAATTTCAAGAACATTAGAGGGCCTTGCAGTCTTTCCGATTTTGTCAATCAGGAATTAAACGCAAAGGAGAATCACTATGAGTGAGAATAAAAAATCGAAGCAATCTGCGTATGAGCAGCAGGAAAGCAAGCTTTCTGCGCAGTCAGTAGCATTCATCAAACTGCTTACACAGCGAGGTATTCTTGGAGATGCTGAGATTGACGACGATAAGATCCGTCAGGCTCAAAAAGAGAAAAAGCGCCATACATATCACAACACAGAAATGCTTTTGCAGCATTACAGGGATATTGTGTGGGCGCTGGAGTGCTTCCCCTCGACGATTGTGGAGGAACTGGATCGTCCCCTGGACGATTTGGATGCGCTCATCAGTTATGTGGATGTGGAAATGAGCCTGGACAATAGAAAATTGGAGAGCCGCATTGAGAGCATCAAAAAATCAAGGCTGCTTCTGGATCGGGTAAACGATGCGTTGACAATCTTGAAGAAAAAGCCGGATAACGGTGAGAAGATGTACGAGCTTATCTATCTGACCTATATTGCCCCGGAAAAACTGTCACATTCTGAACTGCTGTACCGTCTTGACATTTCTTCGAGGCACTATTACAGGCTTCGCCAGCAGGCATTTGGAATTCTTTCCATTCGTCTGTGGTCGGCACCAGTGGCCGAGATGGATTCGTGGCTGGAAGTGCTTAACCTGCTGGAACAATTATGCTGAAAATGAAATGGCACAAAAATGGCGAAAAATTGGCAAGTATAATGCCGATGACACGCAAATGAAAATGAGCTATACTTGTATTATCCCAAAGTGGGACCGAGCAAAAAAGCGCTGTTTCTAAGGTTGATAAAGCCTTATGAACAGCGCTTTTTCTTTCGGAAAAATACAAGGAGGTAAACAGTATGGCAAATCAACTCAAAAAAGGCAGGCAGTATCTGAAGAATGGATACTGGGCGATGGTCGGCGCTCTTTCAGCAATGATCATCTCCCTGCAGCCTGTTATGGCAGACACGATTTGGGATCGCTTTTCCAACATTATGCGAGATATCTATGGTCAGCTGGCAGGTATCAGTACCATTGTTGCAGTCACTGCAGCTGCCGTAGCGCTGCTGGTAAGAATGATATCCCGAAATCAGAGAGCCGTTGACGAAGCGACATCCTGGATCAAACGAATTGTTGTTGCGTGGATTGTGTTGAACTCGTTGGGGTTTGTGGTGGCATACCTTCAGCCGCTGGTATCCGGCGGACAGTACACGGGATGATCCTCCGATTCCAGCTAAAGGGCAAACGGATTGGAGGTGATGCGCTATTTTAGACTGGATTTTTGAAGGCATCGCCAATTGGATTGCAAGTATTGTCAGTCAGTTGATGGACGCAGTGTCCGGAATCTTTTTGTCGGCACTTGGAACAGATTTAACGGTGATGGAAGAATATTTCCCATTCCTGTCAAAAGCATTTGATGTTATGCAATATACTGCGTGGGCAATGCTGTTCCTCATCACTGTTTGGCAGTTATTCAAAGCATTTGGCGGACCGATTAGCGAGAGTGAGCATCCGCTCCAACTGGTTGCTCGAAGCTCTATTTTTGCGTTGTTGATTGGATATGCCAAACCGATCTTCGAGATTGTGCTTGATATTGCGCGAGCGCCGTATACAGCCCTGATGGATATACAGATGAGTGCGGAAGATTTTACATTCGCTGGTGTCGAACAGGTTCTGATGAGCGGTATTACAACGCTGGTATCGGTAATCACTGTTGTTGGACTTATTCTAATGCTGATCCTACAGATTTCACTGGGCTGGAACTATTTCAAACTGCTACTGGAAGTCGTTGAACGATATATCGTTGTCGGCGTTTTGTGCTATACCTCCCCTCTGGCATATTGTATGGGAGGCTCGAAAGCAACGGA
>DVGG01000058.1 GCA_018712825.1 Candidatus Faecousia excrementipullorum
TCCCCTTTCCACATGGGCTCGTACTTTGGGAAAGTGCCTCCTGTGAATCCCTCAGTCAAAAATCAGAGATTTTTGCCAGCTCCCTTTAGCAAGGGAGCCTTTGGGGTGCAGCGACGAAGCCCCCCTTGCCAAAGGGGGGTGCCTCGGCAACGCCGAGGCGGGGGGATTCCGTGGCCAAGGCCACGGAACTTATTCACTATTCACTATTCACTTTTCACTAAAAAACCTTCCCCTTTCCACACGGGTTTGTACTTTGGTGGAGTGCCAACTGTGAATCCCTCAGTCAAAAATCAAAGATTTTTGCCAGCTCCCTTTAACAAGGGAGCCTTTGGGCAGGGGCTTTGCAAAAAGGTCTTGACAAAAGAACGGTTTTCCGATAGAATACAGGCGGTTAGCAATGCCTAACCGCTTTTTTCCTCTCTATAGGTTAGCGGACGCTAACATTTTGTTGGCGTCCCAAATCTTTACCATTCAATTAGCCTATGCTAAGGAACCTCTGAATAAATCGTCTGCGGCTGGAAAGCTTATCTTTTTCCCCATCCATGCAGAATGGAAAACAGGAAATACAAGAAGTATTCCCCTGTTCTCCATTCTTTTGTCTGAGAAAAAATCTCTCGCTGTCAGCTCTTGCCGATTTAATCAGAGTTTCCCTAACTTCCATACTTACAGGAGGGTGATTCCCATGATGAACAAGCGGCTGGTAAACACTGTGCCGGAGAGCAAAAAATACATCGCCGCCAATGTGGCCTTTCAGTGGCTGGGGCTGCTGGCAAACATCGCCGTGATGACGGCCATTGCCGCATTCCTCCAGGCCCTGTATGTGGGGCAGGTGTCCCAGACCCGGGTGCTTGCCACTGCCGCCATTGTCCTGGCAGGGGTGGGGATTCGGTTTGGCTGCACCCTGGCATCTTCTGCCATGGGCTACCGCAGCAGCCGGGCGGTGAAAAAGACCCTCCGGTCTGCCCTTTACCGGAAGCTCTTAGGCCTTGGCAGCAGCTTCCGGCAGCAGGTCTCCACCTCCCAGGCGGTGCAGGTGGCGGTGGAGGGGGTGGAGCAGCTGGAAACCTACTTTGGCTCCTACCTTCCCCAGCTGTTTTACGCCATGCTGGCACCCCTGACCCTCTTTGTGGTGCTGGCTCCCATCAGCCTGGGCGCAGCGGCGGTGCTGTTTGTGTGCGTGCCCCTGATTCCGGTGTCTATCATTCTGGTGCAGCGGTGGGCAAAGAAGCTTCTCTCCAAATACTGGGGAGAGTACACCGCCCTGGGGGACACCTTCCTGGAGAATTTGCAAGGGCTCACCACCACCAAAATCTATCAGACCGATGGCCTGAAGCAGGCGGAGATGAACGTTCAGGCGGAGCGGTTCCGGAAAATTACCATGAAGGTGCTGACCATGCAGCTAAACTCCATCACCATCATGGATTTGGTGGCCTACGGCGGCGCTGCCCTGGGGGCGGTGCTGGGGCTATTGCAGCTAAGGGATGGAACCGTGTCCCTCTTTGGGTGCCTGATGATTCTCCTTCTCTCGGCAGACTTTTTCCTCCCCATGCGGCTTTTAGGCTCCTTCTTCCACATCGCCATGAACGGCATGGCGGCCTGGGAGAAGATGGAGAACATTCTGGATTTGCAGACCCCGGTCTCTGGTACCAGGAAGGTGCCGGAAGGGGCAGCCCTTTCCTGCCGGAAGCTGTCCTTCTCCTATGACCCGGAGCGGCAGGTGCTGCAAAATGTGACACTGGACTTTCCCCGGGGAAGCTTTACCGCCATTGTGGGAGAAAGCGGCTGCGGCAAATCCACCCTTGCCTCCCTTCTCATGGGCAGAAACACCGGCTTTACCGGAAGCCTCACCCTGGGTGGCATCCCCCTGGAGGAGATCTCCCAGAAGAGCCTGCTGCAAGCTATCACCTACATCGGCCATCAAAGCTACCTTTTCAAGGGTACCGTCCGGGAAAACCTGGCTATGGCCTGCCCGGAGGCGACGGACGAGGCCATGTGGGCTGTGCTGGAGCAGGTAAAGCTGTCTGATTTTCTTCGGCAGGAGCAGGGGCTGGACACCCTCTTGCAGGAACGGGGAGCAAACCTCTCCGGAGGGCAATGCCAGCGGCTGGCCCTGGCCCGGGGACTTCTCCATGACAGCCCCATCTACATCTTTGACGAGGCCACTTCCAATATCGATGCGGACAGCGAAAACCACATCGTTTCCCTGATTCAGGCTCTGGCAGGGAAGAAAACCGTGATTATGATTTCCCACCGCCTGGCAAGCATCCGGGAGGCGGACAACATCTGTGTGCTGGAAAACGGCCGGGTGGCAGAGTCCGGCACCCACCGGATGCTGCTTGCCCAAAAGGGCGTCTATGCCCGGCTTTATACAGCCCAGCAGGAGCTGGAAACCTATGCACAAGGAGGCGTTGTCCTGTGAAAAAAAGCGGATTTACTGTCATGTCCCGGCTCATCGGCCTGGTGAAGCCCCTTTCCGGCTACATGGTGCTGGCGGTGGGGCTGGGGGTGCTGGGGCACCTGTGCGCCACCGGCATTACGGTGCTGGGGGGCTTTGGAATTTTGCAGATTCTGGGGCTTTCCGCCCCTCTGACCCTGGGAGGGGTGTTCGCCTTTCTGGCGGTGGCGGCGGTGCTCCGGGGCCTGCTCCGGTATGGGGAGCAGGCCTGCAACCACTTTATCGCCTTCAAGCTCCTGGCCCTTCTCCGGGACAGGGTGTTCACCGCCTTGCGGCGGCTGTGCCCTGCCAAGCTGGAGGGGAAGGACCGGGGAAACCTCATCAGCCTCATCACCTCGGACATTGAGCTTTTGGAGGTGTTTTACGCCCACACCATTTCCCCCATCTGCATTGCAGTGTTGTTCTGCCTGGGGGTGGGGGCGTTCCTGGGAAGCTGCCATGTGCTTCTGGGACTTTACGCCCTGATGGCTTATCTTCTGGTGGGGGTGGTGATTCCTCTGGTCACCTCCCGGCTCAGCCGGGACCGGGGACTGCGGTTCCGGGAGCAGGCCGGGGACCTGTCCGCCTTTGTGCTGGACAGCCTCCGGGGTCTTCCGGAGATTCAGCAGTACGGCAGGGGAGAGGCCCGGCTACAGGAGATGGAAAACCGCACCGCCGCCCTTTCCCAGGTGGAAAAGGCCATGAAGGCCGCCGCCGGGGGAAACGCCGCCGTCACCGGGGCTGTGATACTCCTGCTGGATTTGGGGATGCTCCTGATTTCTTCCCAGCTTCTGGGCTTTTCCGGAAGCCTGATTGCCACCCTGACACTCATGGGCTCCTTCGGCCCGGTGGTGGCCCTGGCGGCTCTGGGAGCCACCTTGCAGAGCACCTTCGCCGCCGGAAACCGGGTGCTGTCCCTCCTGGAGGAGTCCCCGGTGGTGGAGGAGATTACCGGCAAGCCCCCGGTGGAATTTTCCGGGGCAACTGCCAAAAACGTCACCTTTTCCTATGAAAATGAGGAGATTCTCCGGGATTTCTCTCTGGAAATCCCCAAAAACACCATCGTGGGCATCACCGGCCGCTCCGGCTCCGGAAAGTCCACCCTTCTAAAGCTTTTCATGCGCTTCTGGCAGACCGGCTCCGGTCAGGTGGCAATCGGGGAAACCTCGGTAGAGGACATCAACACAAAAAACCTTCGAAACATGGAGAGCTTCGTCACCCAGACCACCCACCTGTTCCAGGATACCATCGCCAACAACCTGAAAATCGCCAAGCCTGACGCAACGGAAGAAGAACTGATTGCCGCCTGCAAAAAAGCCTCCATCCACGACTTCATCATGACCTTGCCCAAGGGCTACGACACCCAGGTAGGGGAGCTGGGGGACAGCCTCTCCGGGGGAGAACGGCAGCGGCTGGGACTGGCCCGGGCCTTCCTCCACGATGCCCCCTTCCTTCTGCTGGATGAGCCTACCAGTAACTTGGACAGCCTGAACGAGGATGTGATTCTCAAATCCCTCCATAAGTCCTGCCGGGACAAGACCCTGATTCTGGTATCCCACCGGAAGTCCACCATGGGCATTGCCCAAAAGGTCTGCTCCGTGGAAAACGGGAGGGTCAGCTGATGGATGTGAATCTGGAAAAGAAAATCCTCCGGGAAATGGTTGGCCTGTACTGCCGGAAAAACCACAAAACCAAAACCCTCTGCCCGGACTGCGCCCGGCTGGAAGATTACGCTCTGGAGCGAATCGAAAAATGTCCCTTCCGTCAGACCAAAACCTTCTGCTCCTCCTGCAAGGTGCACTGCTACCGCAAGGATATGCGCCAGCAAATCCGGAAGGTGATGGCCTTCTCCGGCCCCAGACTGCTCCTTTCCCACCCGGTGCTGGTGGTGCGCCACGGTGTGGAAACCCTCAAAGCCAAGGGAAACTCTGAATAAATCGTCTGCGGCTGGATAGCGGATCTTTTTCGCCATCCATGCAGAATGAAAAACAGGAAATACATACAGTATTCCGCTGTTTTCCATTCTTTTGTCTGACGAAAAATCTCTCGCTGCCAGCTCTTGCCAATTTATTCAGAGCTTCCCAAGAAAGGAATGAAACCATGAAAAGAGTATGTTATATTGTATTGGGCTGTATCGGCGTAGGGCTGGGAGCCCTGGGTGCGGTGCTGCCCCTGCTTCCTGCCTTCCCCTTTCTCATGCTGGCCGCCTGGAGCTTTGCCAAAAGCTCCAAGAAGCTGGATGCCTGGTTCAAGGGTACCAAGCTTTACAAGAATAACTTAGCGGACTTTGCCGCCGGACGGGGGATGACCAGGAAAACCAAGGTGCGGATTATGCTCACCGTCACCGCCCTTATGAGCATCGGCTTCTATATCATGGGCAGCCGGGGGATTTACGCCGGGTGCATCACCCTGGCCTGCGTGTGGGTGTTCCATATCCTCTACTTTGTCTTTGGGGTCAAGACCCTGGTAAAAGAGCGGGAGATGGCATGAAGAAAACCCTGGGAATCCTGCTGCTGGTGAGCTTTCTTGCCACCGTGTCCGTACCCTTCACCGGGGTGATTGTCCATAAGCTGGCCTCCGCAATCTTTCTGCTTCTGAGCCTTGTCCATATCTTCACCGCCAGGAGAAAAAGCAAGCTGGGCCTGTTGCTTCTGGCTCTGGTGATTGCCGCCTTTGCCTCCGGCGTCCTGGGGATGATTCTATATGATTATCCGGCGGTTCTGGGGCTTCATAAGCTCCTTTCCATGGGAAGCGTCTTTGTCCTGGGCCTTCACAGCGCCCTATTTTTCCGAAGAAAAAGGGAAAGGGATTGACAAGTTTTCTTTCCCATGTTACAATTTTTAATGAAATTGCGAAGTGCCCCTGTCATCGTATGGAGGCTGGGGAGAATAGGGAACCCGGTGAGAATCCGGGACGGTACCGCCGCTGTATGCGTGGAGGTGCCGGGCGTGACGAAAGTCGGTCATTGGGATTACTCCTGAGAAGGCTGCCCGGTTGATCAGTGAAGCGTAAGTCAGAAGACCTGCTTGTGCACATACCGCCGAAGGGCTTGTCCCTCCGGCAACTTTCAGACGGCAGAAAACGGCTGCCCCAGTCTATCCTTTGGACTGGGGCAGCTTTTTTGTCGGGGAGCAGGTACGGCCTTTTTGCGCCGGAAGCGATCCTCAGGGCCCGGGGAACGTTTTATGGAAAATCTTAAACAAAAGGATGATTGTAACATGAAAAGATGGCTGAAAAATGCATATTTCCTCCTGGCTTTGGGGAGCATCCTGCTCCCTCTGCGAGCCAGCGCCATGCACATCGGGGAAGGCTTCCTGCCGGCCGGATGGAGCATTGCCTGGGGCGTGGTCTGCCTGCCCTTCCTGATTTACGGCCTGGTGGGGATGAAAAAGCGGATTGCCGCCACCCCTAAGGTGAAGATTCTCCTGGCCATGTGCGGAGCCTTTGCCTTTGTCCTCTCCGCCCTGAAAATCCCCTCCGTCACCGGCTCCTGCAGCCACCCCACCGGCGTGGGTCTGGGTGCGGTGCTGTTCGGGCCGGGAATCACCTCCGTGCTGGGCTTTATCGTCTTAGTGTTCCAGGCGCTCCTTCTTGCCCACGGCGGCATCACCACCCTGGGTGCCAACACCTTCTCCATGGCCGTTGCCGGCCCGGTGGCTGCCTGGCTGGTGTTCAAGGGCCTGAAAAAGCTGAAGGTCTCCACCCCCATCTGTGTATTCGCCGCCGCCTGCCTGGGAGATTTGCTGACCTATGTGGTCACCTCCATCCAGCTGGGTGTGGTCTACGGCGGCTTTGGGAAGTTCCTGGGGGTATTTGCCCTGACCCAGATTCCCCTGGCCATCGCAGAAGGCCTGCTCACCGTGGTGATTTTCAACATTCTGGAAAAGTACAGCCCCCAGGAATTGCGGGAGCTTTCCGTGCTGTAAGGAGGAGAAACCATGAAACTTTGGCAGAAAAATCTGATTTTGATTCTCATTGTGGTGGCCCTGGCGGCCATTCCTCTGTGGCTGTGCCGGGATGCGGAGTTCGGCGGCGCCGACGGACAGGCAGAAGAAGTGATTATGGAGCTGGCACCGGAATACGAGCCCATCTTCTCTCCCATTTTTGAGCCTGCCAGCGGCGAGATTGAGTCCCTTCTCTTTGCCCTCCAGGCTGCCATCGGCTCCGGTGTGGTGTTCTTCTGCATCGGCTACATGGTAGGCAAGCGGAAAAAGGCCGACTGATATGGGGACGGATCGATACGCATACAGCTCCCGGCTCCGGCGGATGAACCCGGCGGCCAAGGCCATACTCAGCCTTCTGGCCCTGACCCTGTGCCTGATTCTGGGCGGCATTGCCCCGGGGGTTTACACCCTGATTTTCATGGGGTGTCTGACGGTTCTCTGGGGCAAAATCCCCTTCCGGGTGTTCCTCCGGTTCCTTTTGGTGCCCCTGACCTTTTTGATTCTGGGGTGCCTCACCATCGGCATCGGGCTTCACCCGGCGGACACCCCCGTGGTGGCGGCGATTCCGGTAGGGGGGAAGCTCCTGGGCTTTACCCAGGGGTCAATATTGCAGATGCTCTCCATTTGCAGCAAGTCCATGGGGGTCGTGGGGGCGGTGTATTTTCTCACCCTCACCACCCCTATGACGGATCTGACCCAGGGGCTTACCCGGCTTCACATCCCGGGACTGCTTATGGAGCTGATGGAGCTGATCTATCGATTCATCTTTGTGCTGTGGGAAACGGCGGGGCAAATCCGCACCGCCCAGGAATCCCGGCTGGGCTACCGGGGCTTTGCCCGGAGCCTCCGCTCCCTGGGGATGCTGGCCTCCATGGTGTTTTTGCGGGCCTGGAAAAAGGCCGACCGGGTGTACTGCGCCCTGGAATCCCGGGGCTACACCGGAACCTTGAAAACCCTGCCGGAGGGCTATGAAAAGGGAAATCTGTGCTTTCTCTTTGCCGCCCTGGTGCTTGCCGGGCAGGTTTTCTGTTATCTTTGGGAGGTGGGAATCCAGTGAGCTATGCCATCGAAGGAAAAAATCTTCACTATACCTATTCCGACGGCACCAAAGCCTTAAATGGGGTGAGCCTTGCAGCGGAAACGGGAAAAATCACGGGAATTTTAGGCAGCAACGGCGCCGGAAAGTCCACGCTGTTTTTGAACCTGAACGGCGTCTGCACCCCGGAGGCGGGGGAGGTGTACCTTGCCGGGGAGAAAATCACCTACAACCGGAAGGGCATTGCCCGGCTTCGCCAGGGGGTGGGGATTGTGTTCCAGAACCCGGACGACCAGCTGTTTTCCGCGGATGTGTACCGGGATATCTCCTTCGGCCCGGTGAATCTGGGGCTGCCCCCGGAGGAGGTACACCGCCGGGTGGAGAAGGTTATGGCCCAACTGGACATCACGTCGCTAAAGGACAAGCCCACCCATGCCCTCTCCTACGGCCAGAAAAAGCGGGTGGCCATCGCCGGTGTGCTGGCCATGGAGCCGGAGGTCATCATCCTGGACGAGCCCACCGCCGGCCTGGACCCCCAGGGCGTGAGCAGCATCGTGAAGGTTCTCCGGGAAATTCGGGATTGTCTCCACATCACCATCCTCCTGTCCACCCACGACATGGATATGGTGCCGCTTCTGTGCGATTACTGCTACCTCCTCTCTGAAGGGAAGGTACAGTCCCAGGGCACCCCGGAGGAGCTCTTCTCCCAGCCGGAGCTTCTGCGGCGCCACCGCCTCCGGCTGCCAAGAATCAGCCACCTCATGGAAATTCTGAAGAAAAAGGACGGCATAGGCCCCGGCAGCCGAGTCTGCACCATCTCCCAGGCAAGGAAAGAACTCCGCCGCCTCCTGAAAACAAACCATTAACCATACTTTTAACCCCCTCCTTTTCGACATTCCCGAAAAGGAGGGGGTTTGGTTTGGCGGGGTCAACCTTTGCCGCTGGGGGAACGGGGTAAGGGCAGGGGCTGCGCCCGCTCTGCCCGGAGGAGAATATGCAGGGTCAGGCAAAAATCCGGGTCCTTCAAGTCCCCATCAAGGAGCTGGGTGATATGGGCCAGCCGGTCCAGAAGGGTGGAGCGGTGCAGATACAGAGCCGCCGCCGTTTTGGTGACGGACAGGTGGTTGTCCAGATACACCCCCAGGGTGTGGAGGTAGGAGACTTGGGAGGCTTCATCGTGGGCTTTCAGCCGCTTCAACCCCTCCGGGTAAAATACCCAGGCAGGACGGCTTGCCAGAGCGCCGGTGAGAAGCTGGGGCAGCAGGTAGTCCTGAAAATAAAACACACCCCTGCCTTTGTCCTGGGACAGGCCGTTTTCCAAGGCCCCGGAAGCCTGAAACCAGGCGTGGTTGGCATCGTACAGGCTGGAAAACACCGCCGAAATGCCGCACAGCAGCCCCAGCTTTTCCAGCACCGGCAGCAGCGGTTCCACCGTCTCCTGCTCCGTGGCAGCAGCCGGGAGGAAGCCTGCCACAGAATCCCCGTATTCAAAGGCCATGGCCCCGGGGCATTGCTCTTCCAGGGAGGCGGACAGATAGGCCCCAGGCAGGGCCGGCTTGCCGGAGGCTGGCAGCAGCCGGATACAGACCCAGCTGTGGCTGCCGTTTTCCATACTCAGTGCCCGGCGGTACTCAAAGTCCACGCTCTGTCCCCCGATGATGCTCCGCAGTGCCCGGCGCACTGCTGAACGGGTGCTGGCCAGCACCGGATTCTGCTGAATCCCCTGACGCAGCAGCTTGCACAGGAACACCGCCAAGGTGCTGTCCGAATCCCGGAAGGGACGCTGCCCCTCAAGAATCGTCAGACAGCCCAGGTACTCCTCCTGGTCAAAAATATTCACCGACAAAGAGCGGCGGCCCTGAAGCTCCAGCAGTAAGGGCTCCCGTACGTGGGTGGAGATATCGTGCAGGGAGAGGAAGGTGGCCATTTTTTCCGGGTCGAAGGATTCCGTATCCAGCCGCAGTCCCAGCTCCTTTTGCAGGTACGCCTCCTCCGTTACCCCCAGGTATCGGAAGTCCGAGCCCATCAGGAGCAGAGGATTTTCAAAAATCCCTCTGCTGGCCTCCAGCATCCGGCTCAAGCTGGCACCGTGGCGCAGCACCGTCCACAGCTGCTCCTCCCAGCGGTCATACCGGTCAAAAATCCCCTGCACCAGGTTGAACACCTGAAAAATATCCCACTGCCCTTCCACCAGAATCACGCTGCACCGGTCATAGTAGGCGTTGAGGTTCCAGTGATGCCCCAGACAAATCAGGCATACATTCTCCCCGATGCCGGGCCGCTGGGGGAGATGGTCCCCGGAGCATACATACACCCGGTTTTTTTCAAAGACTTTGTTCCTGTCCAGGTAAAATTCCGGCCGCTGCAGCACCAGGTCGCTGCCGTTCCGACCCTGAAGCGTCACCGTATGCAGCTGTTCCTTCATTCTCCAGTATAAGATGTCCGGGCTGAGCTTCATACCCCTGTTCCCCCTGTAATTTTTCTTTCATTATAAATTCCTGCAAAAACCCTGTCAACCAGCCCCATACATTTTGTATGGAGACTCCGGGGGAATATGGCGGATTAGCCAAAATTCAACCATACAATTTGTATGATTTGGCGGGATACAACCTGTATGGCTCCCAGGGGGAAAAACCGTCCTTTTTGTAGAATATCCCACCGGCCCCCTTCGCCTTTATAATAATGGCACAGCAAACAAATGATGGGAGGAATACCATGCTGAAAGAAAAATTGGACTCCAGGAAGTGCTTTGCCACCGCCTGGGGCAAGCTGATTACGCAGGAGGAGGCCTACCGCCAGCTGAACCGGCAGATTGCCGCCTTTACCGCCAACCTGTTCCAGGTTATGCGGATTTTTGAGCCCAGCTGGGAAAAGCGCACCGAGGCCATTTGCAGCATCGCCAACATGATGAACATGGCTGTGGCAGGCACCCCGGAGCAGCAGAAGGATTATGTAAACGAATCGCTGTATGAGGCCTTCAACATCCCGGAGCTGTGCGAAAAGTCCAGCTGGCTGGGAGGCATTACCGGAGACTCGGGAGACGAGTGGGAGAACATGGCCGGCCGGGTCATTCAGTTTACCCGGAACCGGGTGGAGAAGGAGCTGGACACCTGCCCCTGGGACATTGTAGGCAGCGAGCTTTGCAACATGACCACCAGCATGTTCACCGCCAACTTCGACCTGGCTTCTTCCCATGGCACAGACAATGAGGTATCTCTGAATATGTGCCAGGCACGGGGCTGCGGCAACAAGCACTGCCGGGTAGTGGCAGAGCGGCGGGATGTGTATAATCTTCCCCAGCAGGGCTGGCTGGACCATATGCAGCAGCCGGTGGACCCCATTCACGACACTCCCAGGGAGCGGATGGTGAAAGAGGGCCAGTGCCTGCGCAACGGTCAGTACACCCAGAGCTTCGGAGAGGAGACCTCCCTGGAGCAGGCCTACCATTGGGTGGCTCAGATGGGCTGGGTCTGGTCCGTCCAGTTCCCCATGATGGCCATTAAGGATATGGCCCCGGACGAGGATGAATTCCTGCGAGTGTTCCGGATTGTCTTTGCCACCGCAGGGAAAAACCAGTTCATGGACCCCTTTGCCAAGGAGGGTCTGCGGAGTTATCTGGGAGTGCCCCACGAGCTGGACGACAATGACGGCCGGCTTTTGGGGGGCTACATCCGCTATATGCTGGATGTGCAGCAGGTGCCCTACACCATGGAGCGGTGGACCAAGGATGAAACCTGGATTCGGGTCAAGAACGAGGACTTTACCGCCCGGTATGAAATGGCACCGCTGGAGGAGCTGGTGGATGCTTACGAGGCCCAGTGGAACGGTGCCGCCAAGACGCTGGTAAGCCCGGAATGGTCCTGTGTCATCGAGGGCCGGGAGGAAGAAACCATGTATATCAAGGTCATCCGCAGGGAAGACCCCCGGATGCTGTAAGGAGGTGCGGGAAAATGCTGTTTCGAGAGGATAAAGTGGCAAGAGCCGATGCCCAGGCCATCCGTCAGGGGGTAGGTCTGTACCGCTGGACCCATGATCTGGTGGAGGTCACGGGAGAGGATGCCCTGGAAGTGCTCCAGAAAATTTACATCAGCGACCTGTCCAAGGTGGCAGTGGGCCGCTCCAAGTACACCGCCTCCCTGGACGAGGCTGGGGAGATTATTGACGATGTGATTGTCATGCACATGGAGGAAGGATGCTATTGGGTATCCGACCTGTACGGCCCCCGGCTGCTGCCCTGGATTGAAAAGCACAAGGGTCAGGCCCGGGTGCAGGCAAAGCTCATCACCTATGATTGGGATATGTACGCCGTCCAGGGGCCGGACAGTCTGAAGGCCATGAATGCCCTTCTGGATGCCCCGGTGGACGAGCTGAAGCGGTTTGCCATCTGCCAGCGGAAAATCGGGGACATCCCTGTGTATATCCACCGCTCCGGCTTCACCGGAGAGAACGGCTATGAGATTTATGCCGCCTTTGACAAGAGCCAGGCCATCCACGATGCTGCGCTGCAGGCGGTGGAGCAGGCAGGCGGCCGGGAACTGCAGACGCTGGAGGTGTATGTGCGCTCCGTCCCCATGGAGAAGGGCTTTGCCCTGAAGCAGGACTTCAAGCACCTGAGCCCCTACGAGTGCGCAATGGGCTGGGCCGTGGCGGAGAATAAGGACTTTATCGGCAAGGCCGCAGCCCTGGAGCGAAAGGCCCATCCCAAATACCGGATGGTGGGACTGGAATTTTCAAGAGAATCCACAGAGGATATTTCCATCTGGGAGCGGGTCTATTGGTACGGTGTGGAGGTGGGCCGCTGCGCCCAGACCATCTACGGCTACACTGTGGACAAGAACATCGGCTTCGCCACCCTCCGGGCAGATGTGCCGGATGGGGCAGAGGTAACGGTGGGATGCAACGATTCTCCCGCTGTGGTTGTAAATAAGGTATTCTGCTAAGGAGGTAACTATGGGCAGACTGGATGGAAAAGTATGTATCGTAACCGGTGCTTCCGCCGGCATTGGAAGGGCCACCGCCCGGCTGTTTTGTCAGGAGGGAGCCCGGGTGGTTGCCGTGGCTCGCCGGGAGGAACGGCTGGAGGAGCTGGCCCGGGAGTGCAGGGACCTGGCCGGAGAGATGACCTGGTACGCAGGGGATGTGAGCACCCCGGAGACCGCCGCAGCCATGGTGAAGAAGGCGGTGGATACCTTCGGACGGCTGGATGTGGCGGTAAACGGCGCCGGCATTATGGATGACAATACCGCCATTGGGGATATGTCCGATGAAATGCTCCTGAAAACCTTCCAGGTCAATACCTTTGGCCTGATGTACGGTATGCGGGAGGAATGCCGGCAGTACCTGGCCCAGGGAGATGGGGGCGTGATTGTGAATATCTGCTCCGTGGGCGCCACCCACCAGACTTCCGGCGCTGCCTACTGCGCCAGCAAGGGCGCAGTACTGGCGGCCACCAAGAACACGGCCTTCATGTATATGGAGGAGGGGATCCGGTGCAATGCCGTCTCCCCCGGCGGGGTGGTGACGGATATTCCTCTGGTGATGCCCCCCTCCGACCCCTTCGGCTTCGGACGCACCGGCAAGCTCCTGGAGTTCTCCGGAGAGCTGGCTATGCCGGAGGATCTGGCGGATGCCATTTTGTTCCTGGCCAGTGACCAGTCCCGCTATGTCAACGGTGAAGAGCTTAAGTGTGACGGCGGCTGGACCTGCTTCTGAAAAAACACCGGGCAGCCTTCTGGCTGCCCGGTCAAAAAAGGCACAAAGACAAGCAAACGCCGCCCGTGGTTGTACATGGGGTGCGGTAGGGCGGCGTTTGCGCAGTAAGGCAAAAGCGTTGCGCAGCAACAACTTTTGGGCTTTTGCTGGGAGATCCGCACCTGGTCTTCCTCCCAGTCCTTTCGCGGGGAAGGTAAGCCCATTTCCTTTTGCTTTTGCCGGTTTGGGACTTTATTGACAGTCTGACCGGGCAGCCCTCTGGCTGCCCGGTACTTTTATTCGATGGCCTGCAATTCCTTGTCCAGGTCCTCCAGATGGGGCTTAAGATGTGCCGACTGGGGGAAGCTTGCCAGCTTCCGCAGGGTCAGTCCGCCTACCAGCTTCATCTGAGGGTTCTTGGAAGCCCCCTCGCTGTACTTATCCAGCACCGCAGCTGCTGCCGGATTCTTGAGAATGTCCTTTACCTTGCTGTCCAGAGAAAATGCCATGATTTGTTACCTCCTGTTTTTGTTGTTTTTCTGCCATTATTATATAAAAAAACCGGCAGACACACCAGCCTGCAAACAGGCGGGGTTGTTGCTTTCAGAGTCCGTCAGATTGTGGGCCCCGCCGCAGAAAATCCCGCCGTCAGGCCGGAGGAATTTTGTGGTTTTATCTATCGACTTTCCCCGCTCTTTCGTGGTATAATTCCCTTATATTTTGCAGGAAGGGAGATGACATGGTATGGAAAACAAAATTCCCACCACCGTAGGGCTTCTTGCCCATGTGGATGCGGGAAAGACCACCTTGTCGGAGGCCCTTTTGTATGTGGCGGGGGTGCGGCGGACCCTGGGGCGGGTGGATCACCGGGATGCCTATCTGGACACCCACAATCTGGAGCGGGCCCGGGGCATTACCATCTTCTCCAAGCAGGCCCAGCTGCCGGAGCAGCATATCACCCTGCTGGACACCCCGGGGCACGTGGACTTTGCCCCGGAGGCGGAGCGGGTCATGCCGGTGCTCAGCTGCGCCGTGCTGGTCATCAGCGGCACCGACGGAGTCCAGGCCCACACCATCACCCTGTGGCAGCTTCTGCGGCGGTACGCCGTGCCCACCTTCCTGTTTCTGAACAAAATGGATTTGCCGGGGAAGGGCCGGGAGGAGCTGATGCAGGAATTGCAGGAATCCTTCGGCCCCGGCTTTGTGGACTTCACCCAGCCCCAGGAAACCCTCTGGGAAAACGCCGCTCTGTGCGACGAGGCTCTGCTGGAAACCTACCTGGAAACGGGAACGGTGACAGAAGGGAACCTCCGGGAGCTCATAGCCCACGGAAAGCTATTCCCCTGCTGCTTCGGCTCCGGTCTGAAACTCCAGGGAGTGGACACCCTTTTGGAGCTGCTTACCACCTACGCCCCCCGGGAAGAGTACGGGCAGGAATTTGCGGCAAAAGTCTACAAAATCTCCCGGGACCCCCAGGGCAACCGCCTGACCTGGCTGAAGGTCACAGGGGGTTCTTTGTCCGTCCGCACCGCCCTTTCCTATGAAACGGCAAAGGGGGATAAGGTAGAGGAGAAAATCCAGCAGCTGCGGATTTACTCCGGGGAGAAATTCACGGCGGTGCAGCAGGTGCTCCCGGGGCAAATCTGCGCCGCCACCGGCCTGTCCCAGACCTGGATAGGCCAGTCCCTGGGGGCAGAGCCGGAAGGAAAGCCTCCTCTGGTGGAGCCGGTCATGTCCTACCGGATTGCCCTGCCCTCCGGCACCGACCCCATGACCGTCCTTCCCAAGCTGCGGCAGTTGGAAGAGGAGGACCCGACGCTTCACATTTTGTGGGAGGCGGGGCAGATTCACGCCCAGGTTATGGGAAAAGTCCAGCAGGAAATCCTCAAAAGCCTGATTCATCAGCGGTTTTCCCTGGAGGTGCAGCTGACAGACCCCAAAATCCACTACCGGGAGACCATCGAAAATACCGTGGAGGGGGTGGGGCATTTTGAGCCTCTGCGCCACTATGCAGAAGTCCACCTCCTTTTAGAGCCTCTGCCCCAGGGGAGCGGTCTGGTGTTCGACACCCGGTGCCCCTTGGATGTGCTGGACATAAACTATCAGAAGCTGATTCTTACCCATTTGCAGGAAAAGACCCACAGGGGCGTGCTCACCGGCGCTCCCATTACGGATATGAAAATCACCCTTCTCCTGGGAAAAGCCCACCTAAAGCACACAGAAGGGGGCGACTTCCGCCAGGCTACCTACCGGGCGGTGCGCCAGGGACTGATGGAGGCCCAGTCCAGACTGTTGGAGCCCTGGTATCGGTTTACCCTGATTGTGCCCTCTGCCCAGGTGGGCAGGGCCATCACCGATATCCGGGCCATGGGAGGCCTGCCGGAGCCCCCGGAAAACCGCCGGGAAAACGCCATCCTCACCGGGCAGGTGCCTGCCTCGGAGCTGGGGGACTATGCCCAGCAGGTGGCGGCCTACACCCAGGGAAAGGGGCAGCTCCAGCTGAGCCTTCTGGGCTACGCTCCCTGCCACAACCAGGAGGCGGTGGTGGCGGCGGCAGGATACAACCCGGAGGCAGATCTGGAAAACACCCCGGATTCCGTATTCTGCGCCCACGGCGCAGGCTTTACGGTAAAATGGAGCCAGGTCAAAGACTATATGCACTTGGAGAGCGGCCTGCAGGAGGAAAAACCTCCGGAGCTTGTAACCCGGAATCTCCGGGTGGACGACAAGGAGCTGGAGGCCATCATGCTCCGGGAGTTTGGCCCCATGAAGCGGCCCCTTTACCGGGCCCCGGAAAACCGTCCGGCAAAGGAGGAAGTTTTCATCCGTCCGCCCCAGCAGCGTTGCCTGATTGTGGACGGCTACAACATGATTTTCGCCTGGGAGGTTCTGTCCCAGACTGCCGGAACCGACCTGGACGCCGCCCGGCGGCAGCTGCTGGACAGGCTCAGCAGCTACACCGGCTACACCAAGTGCCGGACGGTGGTGGTATTTGACGGCTACAAAGTGGCGGGAAATCCGGGAGAAAAGGGCCATTTTCATAACTTGCAGGTGGTCTACACCAAGGAAAACCAGACGGCAGACGCCTACATCCAGTCCCTTGTCCGGGAGATTGGCAAAAACTACCAGGTGCGGGTAGCCACCTCCGACGCCCTGGTGCAGCTCAGCTCTCTGGGAAGCGGCGTGCTTCGTATGTCCGCCCGGGAGCTGGAAGAGGAGGTTTCCCGGACAGCCAAGGAAATGCAGGCCCATTTCCATGCAGAATAAAAGGGGGAGGCAGACCAATTTTGGCCTGCCTCCCTAAGGATAGATAGGAGATGTATCGAAGGAAAATCAGAAGTCCACTTCCCAGTCGTAGTAGCAGCACTTGAGGAGCTTTTCCATCTCCTCCTGGGTGGGAATCCGGGGGTTGGAGCCGGTGCAGGCGTCGCCGATGGCGTTCCTGGCAATCTCCGGCAGCCGCTCCAGGAACACCTTCTCCGGCACGAAGCCCTGGTCGCAGGGATAGGAGTCGGCGCCGTAGTGGGCGATGCACTGGGGGATGTTCAGGTCGTCGTTCATCTTCCGCAGATAGGCGATGAGCAGAGCCACCTTCTCGTCGTTGCTGCTGCCACCCAGCTTCATCTCGTCGGCAATGACGGCATACCGGGCCTTGGCGGTCTCGTTCTTGGCGTTGAAGGCGATGACCTTGGGCAGGTACATGGCGTTGGCAGCGCCGTGGATGATGTGGGCGCCGTAGTCTGCAAAGGCGGCACCGGTCTTGTGAGCCATGGAGTGGACAATGCCCAGCAATGCGTTGGAGAAGGCCATGCCGGCCAGACACTGGGCGTTGTGCATAGCGTCCCGCTTCTCCATGTCCCCATTGTAGCTGCCTACCAGGTCATGCTGAATCATGCGGATGGCGTGGATGGCCAGGGGGTCGGTGTAGTCGCAGTTGGCGGTGGACACATAGGCCTCGATGGCGTGGGTCATGGCGTCCATGCCGGTGTGAGCTACCAGCTTCTTGGGCATGGTCTCTGCCAGGGTGGGGTCTACGATGGCCACATCCGGGGTGATTTCAAAGTCTGCCAGGGGGTACTTGATGCCCTGCTCATAGTCGGTGATGACGGAGAAGGCGGTGACCTCCGTGGCGGTGCCGGAGGTGGAGGAGATGGCGCAGAACCGGGCCTTCCGCCGCAGCTGGGGAATGCCGAAGACCTTGCACATCTCCGGGAAGGTGATCTCCGGGTACTCGTACTTAATCCACATGGCCTTGGCTGCATCGATGGGAGAGCCGCCGCCGATGGCTACAATCCAGTCCGGCTGGAACTTCTCCATGGCCTGAGCGCCCCGCATAACGGTGTCCACGGAAGGATCGGGCTCGATACCCTCGAATACCTCTACCTCCATGCCGGCCTCTTTCAGGTTGGCGATGACCTTATCCAGGAAGCCGAACTTCTTCATGGAGCCGCCGCCCACACAGACCATGGCTTTCTTGCCCTCAAAGGTCTTCAGGGCATCCAAAGCGCCCTTTCCATGATAAATGTCTCTGGGAAGAGTAAATCTTGCCATATTTCTTTCCTCCAAATTCTCAGTATGGTTTTTCCAAGGCTAAAGATTAGCACATTTTCGGAAAAACACAAGGATTATGCCGGATCGGAATATGATATTTGTATTTTGATATATGAGAAAGAAGGTGTACGTGATGGATTTCAACACCCATCAGCTCCACTGCCTGGTGGAAATCGAGCGCACCCGCTCCGTGTCCCAGGCTGCTGCCAACCTGTATATGAGCCAGCCCAACCTGAGCCGGATTCTGGGGGAGACGGAAAAGGCCGTGGGCTTTCCCATTTTCGAGCGCACCAGAAAAGGCGTCCGCCCCACCCAGAAGGGGGTGGCCCTGCTGCG
The DNA here is from genome assembly GCA_018712825.1 of Candidatus Faecousia excrementipullorum. Taxonomy (GTDB): domain Bacteria; phylum Bacillota; class Clostridia; order Oscillospirales; family Oscillospiraceae; genus Faecousia; species Faecousia excrementipullorum. Next base: position 17,993 of record DVGG01000058.1, read on the forward strand.
CCACGCCCGGAACATCCTCCGGGAGGCGGACTTCATCCAGGGCCTGGGCCCAGCCGGAGAGAGCCCCAACCGGTTCCGGATTTGCCTGCCCCGGTCCTACCGCCACACCCGGGATGTGGCCCGGTTTTTGCAGTCCCTGGGGCCGGGGGAGAAGCTGGACGCCATGGTGAAGGAGTGCCACCCCCGGCAGGCTCTGGAGCTGCTGGACAGCGGCAGCGCCGAGGTGGCGGTGATTCGCTTCAGTGTGGAGTATCAGGACTACTTCTCCGAGCAGATGGAGGAGCTTTCCATGACCATGAAGCCCCTGGGACAGACGGAATATACCGTGGTGGTGAGCCGGAACAGTCCCCTGGCTTCCCGGCACCAGGTGTCCCGGGAGACTTTGTCCCACTACCGGGAAATCCGTCACCGGGATGTGTTCTACCCCCGGAACCGGCCCCAGGAGGGGAGCTTCCTTTACACCGTGGACAGGCTGGCCCAGATTCAGATGCTCCACGGGCTGCCGGATGCCTATATGTGGTCGGAGCCTCTGGAGGAGAGCGTGTGCAAAGCCTTTGCCCTGACCCAGCTTTCCTGCCGGGAAGGGGGCACCCGGTATCAGGACGCCCTGGTCTATAAGCCCCGGGGCCCCATGTCGGAGACGGAGCGCCGGTACCTTCGCTTCCTCCTGGAGCCGGAAAATGGGGAAACTGCCCCCCTTTCCACCTTTTGGGTTGACAATCCTTCTCAAATCCTTTAAGATTGTGTTTGTGAATTTTTTGTGAAAGAGAGAAGATTGACCCATGCCTAAAAAAACACCTCTGTCCTCTGAGGCCTTTACCTTTGAGGGCAAGCTGCCCCTGCGGCAGGCAATCCCCCTGGGCTTGCAGCACGTGCTGGCCATGTTCGTGGGAAACCTCACCCCGCTGCTCATCATCACCGGCGCCTGCGGTCTGGCAGGCGGTGAGTTTGCAGACCTGCAGGTAAGCCTTCTGCAGAACGCCATGCTGGTAGCCGGCCTTGTGACCTTACTCCAGCTCTTTGCCATCGGCCCCATCGGCGGCAAGGTGCCCATCATCATGGGCACCTCCTCCGGCTTCATCGGGGTGTTCAATTCCGTCACCACCACCATGGGGGGCGGTATCCTCACCTACGGTGCCATTATGGGTGCTTCCATCATCGGCGGCCTGTTTGAGACGGTGCTGGGTGCCTTCCTCAAGCCCCTGCGCCGGTTCTTCCCCAGCGTGGTCACCGGCACCGTGGTGCTGTCCATCGGCCTGAGCCTGATTGCCGTGGGCATCAGCTCCTTCGGCGGCGGCAGCGGCGCTGTGGACTACGGCTCTGTGGAGAATCTGCTGCTGGGCATTTTCGTGCTGGTGGTGATTCTGATTTTCAAGCACTGCCCCAACCGGTTCCTCAGCTCCTCCTCCATTCTCATGGGCATTATCGCCGGTTATATTGCCGCCGGGCTTATGGGACTGTTCCTTCCCACCACCGGTGTTACCGCCGAGGGTGCGGCCTACACCAAGGCCTGGGTGCTGGACTGGAGCAAGGTGGCAAACGCCTCCTGGTTCGCCGTGCCCCAGCTGATGCCGGTAAAGCCGGTGTTTGACATGCGGGCCATTGCCCCGGTGATGATCATGTTCATCGTCACCGCCGTGGAAACGGTGGGCGACATCTCCGGCGTAATGGTGGGCGGCCTGGATCGGGAAGCCACCGACAAGGAGCTTGCCGGCGGCGTCATGTGTGACGGCCTGGGCTCCTCCTTTGCCGCCCTGTTCGGGGTGCTGCCCAACACCTCCTTCTCCCAGAATGTGGGCCTTGTGACCATGACCAAGGTGGTCAACCGCTTCGCCCTGGCTACCGGCGCCCTGTTCCTGGTGCTGTGCGGCCTCATCCCCAAGCTGGGAGCATTGGTCTCCATGATGCCCCAGGCGGTACTGGGCGGCGCTGCGGTGATGATGTTCTCCTCCATCGTGATTTCCGGCATTCAGCTCATCACCCGGGAGCCCCTCACCCCCCGGAACCTGTCCATCGTGTCCGTTGCTCTGGGTCTGGGCTACGGCATCGGTGCCAACCCCGGAGTGCTTGTCCAGGCTCCCCAGTTTGTGACCCTGATTTTCGGCGGCAGCGGCATTGTCCCCGCCGCTCTGGTGGCAATTCTTCTGAATGTGCTCCTTCCCAAAGAGAAAAAGTAAGTTCCTAAGTAAAAAAGCGGGAGAACCCCAAGACCGGGGGTTCTCCCGCTTCTGTTTTCCAGGCACAAACCCATCCGCAAAGGGCCTACCCGCCGATGGAGTCAATCATCTGTTTCATCTCTTCCAGGGTGATGTCACCGGCGATGGAGCATTCCAGCCGGTCTGCCAGCCACACCGCCACAAGGGTATCGTAATTGCGGCAGATGTAATACTGGATGCCGTCAACCGCATAAATCTCCAGCAGGGAATCGGAATACTCATATTCTGTGGGACTGCCGTCCACATAGTCCCCGATGCGGATGCGCATATCCCCCCGGGGGCCGGTGAAAAGCGCCCAATAGGTACGGGCGATGGGGGACTGCTGCACCGAAGATTCTCCAAGAGCATAGTCCTCCGGGAACCAGGTGGGCAGCATGGCCGAGGCTTCCGGAAAATCCCCCAGGGCTTCTTCCGTGGGGAGGGGCGGCTTGTCCTGGTGGGGGGAATCCAGGGAAAAGCTGTTCTCATACCAGAGGATGATGGATTCCCACAGTCCGCTGGCGTTGATGGCAATGCTCAGCAGAAGCACCACCGCCGCTGCGGCGGCCAGCAGGCCGGGTATTCCGGGCCGTTTCCCCTTCCTGGGGTGGCGGTCCACCGGGGCAGGCTCCGGGGATTTTTCTGCTGCCTGCTCCCGCCGGGCCGGAAGCTCTGGGATAGAAAGGGCGCTTTCCGGCTGGAGAGCCTGATTTTCCTGAAGAATCCGGCGCAGGGTTTCGGTTTCCATGGAATCAAACCGGGACAAAGCGCTGTCCGGCAAACGACAATCGGCCACTGGGATACCTCCGTTTACAACAAGATACATCCCCCCTCCGGGGGAAGAAATGGGGCGGGGAAAGGGACTTTTCCCCCAGGGGGCAGGACAAAATTTCCCCCCAATTTAACATTTTCTGTATTCGCCTACAATTTTCGAGGGATTCCGACAAAAACGTCGTGGTATTATCCTTCCAGAGGACAGCCAAAGCCCAATCTGAAAGACTTACCCGGAATGAAACCAAACGAAAGGCGATTGCAGAAAGGAAGAAAACAGTTATGAAGGAAATTACATCCATTGCAAAGCAGCTGACCAACCCCCGTGTTGTCATGGAGCAGGTGCATGAAATTCTGAAGGAGGTGGACCCGGGCTTCCGGGAAATCCGGCGGACCTACCGGGAAAATGTGGCCCAGCTCCAGGAAGAGAGCACCGACAGGGAGGCAGAACAGATTATGACCTACCTGGATGCCAGGGAACGGGCTTTTTCCCAGGAGGTTTTGTATATTGCCTTTCAGGGGCTGTTCCTGAACATGGAGATTTTTCGCAACCCGGTGAGCGGACTGCTGCTGCAGGAGGGGTACGAAACCCTGAACCGGGAGTATCTGCTGGAGAGCCTGCCGGGGGTGCAGCTGGCAAGAAACCAGGCAAAGGCCGCGCAGCCCGAGCCCTGGTCTTTGAAGGCACAGCGGCTGCTGGAGGGAATCGGGGAGTACTATGCTTACCTGGAGACGGTGGGCTATAAGGTGGCCCATTACATAGGCTTCCGTCTGGCAGACGAGCTGCTGTACTACATCCTTCCCGGCTACGCCAGCAACCAGGCCAACACCATTGCCTATGGGGCTGCCCTGGAAAAGTACCTGCAAATCCACCTGGATACTCTGGGTTAAAATCCCATCTTAGAAATTATAACCAATCCCATTCCCTGTTTCAAGGCTAATCCACGGAAAATCTCACACATCCCACAAAATTTACATAATCTTTCACCCGGAAGGGCAATAAGGGTTTTACAAACCGGGAATTTTCCGCTATACTGTTGGTAAACACTGCCGGCGGACAAGCCGGCGGAGGAGAAAGGAAAACAGGGGAGGGTTCGCCATGAGGGAGAATTTACAGGCTGTGTACCAGGTGATGGAGCAGGTGAGCCGGGTGATTTACGGCAAGGAGCAGGAAATTGCCCAGATTATGCGCACCTTTCTGGCGGGAGGCCATGTGCTGCTGGAGGACATTCCGGGGGTAGGCAAGACCACCCTGGCCCTGGCGTTTTCCAAGGCCATGGGGCTTACCCATAAGCGAATTCAGTTTACGCCGGATGTGCTCCCCGGGGATTTGACGGGCTTTTCCATCTACCGCCGGGACCAGGAGAAGTTCGTCTACCAGCCGGGAAGCGTGTTCTGCAACCTTCTGCTGGCGGACGAAATCAACCGCACCTCCCCCAAGACCCAGTCGGCTCTATTGGAGGTGATGGAGGAGCGGCAGGTGACGGTGGACGGGGTGACCCGGCCGCTGCCTCAGCCCTTCCATGTCATCGCCACCCAGAATCCCATGGGCAGCATCGGCACCCAGCGGCTGCCGGAGGCTCAGGAGGACCGGTTCATGACCAGTCTGTCCATCGGCTATCCCAGCTTCGACAGCGAGCTGACCATGGCCCTGGAGAAGAATCACCAGAGCCGCATGGGGGATGTGGAGACCGTCATGGACGCAGAGCGGCTGCTGGCGGTGGAGCAGGAGATTTCTCAGATTTACATAAAAGAGGTGGTGGCCCGGTATGCGGTGGAGCTGGTGTGGGCCACCCGGCAGCATAACCAGATTGCCCGGGGCGGCAGCCCCCGGGCGACGCTGGCTCTGGTACAGCTTGCCAAGGCGGCAGCCTGGATGAATGACCGGAGCTTCGTCATTCCGGCGGATGTGTCCAGCCAGTTCCCGGCGGTGATCCGCCACCGGCTGATTCTCACCCCCGAGGCCCAGCGGAACCGGGTGGACAAGGAGCAGCTGATTTCCGAGATTCTGGCATCGGTAAAGCGGCCCAGCCTGGGGAAAAAGCCATGAAAAAGCTGTTGTGTTTTTTGTGGACGGCAGGCTGCTGGTACTTGGCTGCCATGTACCGCTCCCTTCCTCTGCTGGTGCTGGGGGTGTGCGGTGCCGGGCTACTGGTGTGTGCCTTCCTGACCCCTTATTTTCTTGCCGGGAAGGTGCAGGTGTCCTTTTCCAAGGATTTGTTCTTCCTCCGCCGGGGACAAAAGGGCGGGGTGACGGTAACGGCGGAAAGCCGGGGCCGGCTGCCTTTGGGAAAGGTGACCTTCCGGTTCCGGCTTCCGGGAAAGAAGAAGCGGAAGAAAATCTCCCTTCCCCGGCTGTCCGGCGGGCAGACCGTGGCCGTCCCGGTATCCACCGATGTTTGCGGACTTCACCCGGTGATGCTCAGGCGGGTGAAGGTCTTTGACTACCTGGGGCTCTTTGCCCACGGACGGCGGAAAAAGCTCCGGGCCCAGGTGGCGGTATTTCCCAACGCCCCGGCCATGGACATCACCCTGCCGGAGAATTTTCTTCCCCACCTGGAGGGGGAGGACACCCCCCAGCCGGCTTTGGCCGGGAGCAGCACCCAGGAGGTGCGCCAGATCCGGGACTATCAGCCGGGAGATTCCTTCCGCACCATCCACTGGAAGCAAAGTGCCCGTACCGATACCCTCATGGTGCGGGAATACGCCAAAGAGGGAAAGCGGAGCCTGACGGTGACCCTGGATATGGAGCGTCCCAAGCCTCTGCCCCCGGCACAGCGCAACGCCTTTTATGAGGTGGTTCAGAGCCTTCTTCTGGGGCTTACAGCCCAGGAGGTGCTGGTGCAGCTGTGGTGGAACCACCGGGAGGGGACGGATTGCTTCCAGGTTTCCGGGGAGGAGGACTGCCGGGAGGCGCTGCTGCGGCTGTACGAAACCGGCGGCTTCTTCTCCGGGGAGAAAAAGCCCCTTCCTCAGGAGGGGTTCTGGCTGGACAGCAGCCTGACCCTTTCCTTCCGGGAGGAGAAAATCTTTGCATTTTCTCCCAAAAACTACGAAAATGAGCTGAAAATGCCGATGGATTGGAGGGAGATACCATGGGCTGGAAGGTAAAAAAAGAGGCCGCCTGGCTGGACCTTCTGCTGCTGTTCATCGGCCAGTACGCCCTTACAAAGATTCTGGAGGAGGTGCGGGTGCTCACCTGGGACATTACCCCCAGCCTGTGGCTGGGGATGGGGTTCCTTGCCCTTTTGTGGGGGCTGTACCGCCTCCCGGGCAGATGGCCCACCCTGGCCGCCATGGGAATTTTCCTCATGGGAAGCCTCTGGTACCTGCTGGGAAGCGAGAACCTGCAAGGACAGCTGACCCGGATTCTGGGGAGCTTCGGAGGGAACGTCACCGGCAATGTGACCAACGCCATGACCTTTCTCATGGCGTGGGTGGCAATGGTGTTGTTTTTGGTGGAGATTGTGCTGAATCTTCACTGGCCGCTGCTTCTGGCAGGGGCGGCCCTGCCCCTGGCCTGTCCCTTTCTGGCAATCCCATTGAACCTTCCGGGGATGTTCGCCCTGGTGGTGTTCCTTCTGGGATTCTGGCTGTGGAAGCGGCTGAAAAACCCCGGCAAGTCGGCTCCGGCGGACAAAAAAACCGCCGGAAGCTTCCGGCGGCTGGGTGCGGGGCTCCTGGCAGGGGTGTGCTGCCTGTTCACCCTGTCCTGGCTGGTGGCAGAGGCTACCCAGCAAACCCTGTATACCATTCCTTATCAGGTGGAATCGGCGGTGGTGAAGGCGGTGCGCCAGCAGATGGGCGGTTCTCTGGACATGGAGGACGGCAGCGTCAGCCGGGGCAATGTGTACGCCGCCGGGGTTCGTTTAATGGATGTCTACGCAAACCAACAGCCCACCTCCACCATCTACCTCCACCAATCCTCCCGGGGTGACTATGAAAACGGTCAGTGGGAGGAGAACTGGGACGAGGAAATCTATGAGCGGCTGGAGCAGAGCGGCGTGGAATGGGAGAGCTGGATCGGCGTGGAGTGGGACCGGCTGTCGGACGAGGAACGAGAAAGCTGGAGCGGTACCCTCCGAACGTTGATGGACTCTCTGATATACGAACTGAACGCTCGTTACGGGGGCTCCGAGCCCATCGGACTGGGCATTTACCCGGTGGAAAGTGACCAGACAAGCAAACCCATGCCCTACTTCTCCCAGACGGTGGAGCGGCAGATTGAGGGGGGCTATGGGGCATATTACTATCCCATCAGCCTGTTGGCCATTCCCTGGAATCGGGTGTCGGATGAGGAGCCCCTGAGCCGGGAGCTGCTGGAGCTCTACCGCCGGGAGGCCCTGGATTACTATACCCGGCTGCCCTCGGGGCAGCTGACGAAATTCCGCCAGCTGGTAGAGGCCAACCCTCTGGAGAGCCTGGAAGAGGTGACCATGTTCATCCACCACACCCTCACCACCTATGCCACCTACACCCAGGCCCCGGGTATGTTCCCCCTGAATGCGGACCCGGCGGAGTACTTCCTGTTTGAAAGCGGCAGGGGCTACTGCCAGCACTTTGCCTCGGCGGCGGTGATTCTCTACCGGATGTACGGCATCCCCGCCCGGTACGCCACCGGATATTCTGTGAAGCCCTCGGATTTCACCCTGGAGAACGGGGAGTACCACGCAGAGGTGACGGATGAGTCCGCCCACGCCTGGGTGGAGATCTGTATGCCGGACTACGGCTGGGTGCCGGTGGAGATGACCCCCGGCGGCCCGAAAATCCCGGAGCTTCCGGGCATCCCCGCCAGCACCTTGCAGGAGGTGCTTGACAATCAGAATTGGGACTTTACCATTTTGCAGCCCCCGGAGCCGGAGCTGCCCCAGACCCGCCCCCAGGAGTACAACCCCACCACCCGGCCCCAGACCCAGGAAAAGTCCATAAACCTTATGCCCCTTCTGTGGACAGGCCTCATTGTGGTGATTGTCCTGGGAACATACCGGGGAAGAAAGTGGCTTCTTGCCCGGCAGAGAAGGCTTCCTCCCAAGGTTCTCTACGCCAGAATGGTGGAGGGCCTCCACTTTGCCGGCCTGCTCACCGGGCTGGACGGTCAGGAGGCGGATTTCGCAGCCCAGCTGTCCGCCGTCCTTCCGGAGCTTGAGAGCCTGGGCATTCCGACAGTTCTTCTGTTGGTAGACCGGGACGCCTACGACCGGGATCCTTTGCCGGAGGAGAGCCGCCAGAGGGTATGGCAATTCTACGAAACCGCCATGACCCTCACCGCCCAACGCCTCCCCTGGTGGAAAAAGCTGATTTTCCGCTACGGAAAGCTGTATATCTGAAAAAACCGCCACGACTGCCAGAAAAGACAGTCGTGGCGGCTTTGTGTGTAAATAGCTGGCTTTTTCTTCCACTCGCCGCCGATACCGGGCGGGGCAGGGAAGTAACGAGTAGCAGAAAGCCATCGTGCGAAATTGGCTGCGGGCACTGCCCGCAAGGCTCCCGGCCTGTGGGAGCTGGCAAAAATCTTTGATTTTTGCCTGAGGGATTCACAGTTGGCACTTTACATATTGCAAAAGTCCGATGTGGAAAGGTATGCACCCCATAGCTCCCGACCGGAGGGAGCTGGCACCGCAGGTGCCTGAGGGAGCCTGCGGGAGCTAAGCTGACGGTCTGCTTTTGGGTTGGTACTTGATAGAGATTATCGACACCCCAATTTCCACCGCAGTAACGACACCGGGCGGGTCAGGGCAAGAACGATTACAGACCAGCTTGGTGCGAAATTGGCTGCGGGCACTGCCCGCCCGGAAGGGACTCGTTGCAATTTGCCGTTGGCAAATTGCAAGGTTCGGCAACCTCCAGCCGGCGCCGCCCACAGTCCACCGGACTGTGGGATTTTATCTTTCGAGTCCCTTCCTCTGAACAAATCAAAAAAGCAGATACCCAAATGGGTATCTGCTTTTTTGGTACGCCGGAAGGGACTCGAACCCCCAACCCTCGGAACCGGAATCCGATGCTCTATCCATTGAGCCACCGGCGCATGTCTTGCGACTAAGTTATTATAGCAGGTGTTCCCCGGTTTGTAAAGAGGAATTTTTCATTTCTTCCATTTTTCTTTTTCCGGGAAACCGGTTGTATTTTTTCGGGAATTGTGGTATAATTCCAAAAGAAATCCGTTATTTTACCTTTTGGGAGGGTATTATGGTACCGAATCAAACCTTTCGTTCCGCGCTGAACGGTTTTCACCGGGCAGACGTGGTGAACTATATTGAAATGCTGAACAATCGTCACATGACGGAGCTGGAGCAGCTTCGCAACCAGCTGGAGGCCGCCCAGGCCAGGGTGCAGGAGCTGGAAGCTGCCCAGGAGAACCGGGAGCAGCCCCAGGAGAAGCTGCCCACCCCTCTGGACGAGCTGGAGGCTTACCGCCGGGCGGAGCGCACGGAGCGCCAGGCTCAGGAGCGGGCAAAGCTCATCTGCACCCAGGCCAATGAGGTGCTGGGGGACGTGACAGCCCGGGCGGAGGCGGTGTCCACCCAGATTGAGGAGCTGGCGGAGGCTCTGGCAGACCAGCTGGAAAAGTACCGCCAGACGGTGCTCTCCACCAAGGATACCTTCCGCACCTCTGCGGAGGCTCTGGCTGCCATGCAGCCCAAAGATTAAAAACCCTGGGGCGAGATTCCTCGCCCCTCTTTTTTTGAGGTTTTTCTATGGAAATTTATACCCCTGCCTATTATGAAAAATTCCGCTGCCTGGCTGGGGCCTGCCCGGACAGCTGCTGCCAGGAGTGGGATGTGGACGTGGATTCGGCCTCTGCCGCCTATTACCGCAGCCTTCCGGGAGAACTGGGTGACCGGCTGCGGCAGGTGCTGACGGACACCCCGGACGGCACCGTCATGGCGCTGGAGGAGGGCCGCTGCCCCATGTGGCGCACAGACGGCCTGTGCGAAATCCAGAAGCACCTGGGAGAGACCGCCCTTTGCCGGGTGTGCAGAACCTTTCCCCGGCTGCGCCACGATTACGGCCGCTTTGCCGAGCTGGGTCTGGAGCTCTCCTGCCCGGAGGCCGCCCGGCTGATTCTGGAGGCGTCCGCCTCCCACCTGGAAGCCGGGGAGGAGCCGGGAGAAGGGGAACCCCCCCAGTACCTGCCGGAGGATATGGAAGTCCTCCGCACCTCCCGCCGGGCCTTTCTGGAATTTCTGGATAAAGAAACCTGCTCCATGCCCCAGTCTCTGGGGGTACTGCTCCTGTATGCCCATCAGGTGCAAGGGGAGCTGGACGGAGAGGAACCGGAGCCCCTGGACTGGAAAGCCTGCCTGGAGGCAGCGAAAAAGTACGCCGCCCCCCAGACCCAGCCTTTGCAGCCCTTTTTCTTAGAGCTGGAGATTCTCACCTCCGGCTGGAAACAGCGGCTGGAGGCTCCGCCCCAGCCTCCCCGGTGGCAGCCCGAGCACCGGGCACTGCTTCGGTACCTGGTGCAGCGGTACTGGCTCCAGGCGGTGTCGGATCTGGACTTGGTGTGCAGGGTTAAGCTCATGGTGAGCCTGTGCCTGCTCACCGCCTCCCTGGGAGGCGACCTGCTGCCTACCGCCCAGCTCATGTCCAAGGAGATTGAAAACAGCTGGGAAAACATCGACGCCATTTTAGAGGCCGCCTATGACACCCCGGCTCTCACCGACGCCAATTTGCTTGGCCTTCTCCTCTAAGAAAAAACCTGCTGCTTTTGAAGGCAGCAGGTATTTTTATTTGGAAAATTGCAGATGTTTGTTGATAACCAGAAGATAAACGGTGGTGGTCACTGTGGCGCTGACAATGTCTGCCAAAGGCTCGGTGTAGAAGGCCGCCTCGGCGGTGAACAGCATAGGCAGCACCACGCAGCCTGCGGCGTACAGCCCCTTCCGGAACACCGAGAGCATAAGGGCTTCCTTGGTCTTTGCCATGGCGGTGAGACCGTCCACAAACACATACTGAAAACCCAGGGGAACAATCATCAGGGTGACAATGTGGATGGCCCGGATGGAGAACCGGGCGGTTTCCCCGTCGGAGGTGAACAGCCCCACAAAAAAGTCCGGCACCAGCCAGGAAAGAAGAAACATGGCGGAGGTAAACAGGCACATGAGCTTGAGAATGAACTTTTCCGCCTGACGAATCCGGTCAGCCCGGTGGGCACCGTAGTTGAAGCTCAGAATGGCCTGGGTGCCGCCGCTGATGCCCAGCATGGGAGCGGTAATCATCAGCAGATAGCTCTGGGCAATGGTGGCGCAGGTGATGAGCATATCCCCCTGCTCCGGCCCGCCGTAGGTTTGCAGGGCAGAATTCATGAGAATGAGAATCAAAGAGTCGGTGGCCAGAATCATGAAAGGGGAAAAGCCCAGACAGAGAATCCGCCCCATAACCTTCGGACTGTAATTTCCAAAGGAGATGGGAATGTGTACCTTTTTCCCCAGCAGAAACCACAGGGCAAAGGCGCAGGAGGCAAACTGGGAAATCACCGTGGCAACGGCGGCTCCGGCCACATCCATTTTGAACACAAAGATAAACACAGGGTCCAGAATGATGTTGGACACGGCGCCGATAAGGACCGTAGCCATCCCCGCTACCGGGAAGCCCTGGCAGTTGATATAGTAGTTGAGACCTACCGCCATCAGGGCGAAAAAGGTACCGGCGGTGTAAATGGTCATGTAGGTGTTGGCGTAGGGGAAGGTGATGTCGCTTGCCCCGAACCACATGAGCAGCTGCTCCTTGGAAAAGAGAAAAATCACCGTCAGGGCAATGGAAATGCAGCACAGCAGGAAAAAGGCGTTTGCCAGCACCTGCCGGGCCTTTTCCCGGTTCCGCTCCCCCAGATGAATGCCCATAATCACCGAGCCCCCCAGACCGATGAGGGTACCAAAGGAGGACAAGAAGGTCACAATGGGACCGCACACCCCCACCCCCGCCAGGGCCAGATTGCCGATTTCCGGAATATGACCAATGTAAATCCGGTCGATGATGCTGTATAAGACATTGACAAACTGGGCAATCATGGAAGGAATTGCCAGCCGCAACACAAGGGAGGGAATGGAATCCCGCTCTAAATCCGTAGAAACTCTCATTTTTCAACCCTCCGGGGCTACATTATAGCAGAATTTCCCCAAAGTGCAACCAAAGAAAAGCCCCTTTTTCCCACCTTCCGCCCCCAAAATACCCGGCATGAGAATTTCTCAAAAAATTTTTCAGAAACCTATTGACAAAATCCCCCTATACTGATATAATACGAAAGCTGTCTGATGCAGCGAAAATATTTGGGGGTATAGCTCAGCTGGGAGAGCGCTTGAATGGCATTCAAGAGGTCAGCGGTTCGATCCCGCTTATCTCCACCAAATCAGGTGTGCAACATCTGGTGAAAAGTCCTGAAATCGAAAGATTTCAGGACTTTTTCTTTGCTTTAGCCCTGTAAATGTTGTGATATTGTATCCAGCAGCGAAACCGGGTTTTCTGCGAAACTGCAACCACCCTATCTACTACCCTAATTACGATGATTTTATTAGGTCCAAGTGATGATGCTCAGTTTTTTCACAAGCAAACGCCTCGCTGAATTTTTCGATTGCAGCTTGCCGGATAGAGTCCTGCACATGCAGATAATGCTTTGTCATATCTACATCAGCATGGCCTACGATACTCTGGATCGTGGCAAGGTCAACTCCCAGTGCCTGCATTTGGGAAACATAGGTGTGTCTGCAGCAATGGGGTGTCAACACCCGAACGCCTTCTACCTTTGCAAGCGCTTCCTTAAATTTCTTCCGGAAGTGGGAGGGATTACACGGCATATCTACTCTTCCAACTTCCCAAATAAATTTCGTGTTTCCCGCACAAAGCAATCTTGCACAATAGCGAACATTAACCGGAACCGGAATCGTTCGGTAGCTATCGAAGGATTTGGGTGTTCCAATCACAGAAGTTCCTTTTTCCATGACGACCGCCTGTTCGATCGTGATAAATGAACCGTCTGCAGTTATGTGTCTGGGCTCCAATGCAAGCAGCTCCTGGGTTCTCATGCCGGTTGCAAGCATCAGACGAATGCTCCAACCGATCTTGTCCTCTGGCAGCTTTTCCATAAGAAGCTTGACCTCTTCTGCAGTAAAGGCCTCTTTCCGTTTCTTTGCCGTTTTTCTCATTTTCTCGGCAAAGCGAACCGGGTTTTTTCTTACAAGATCGTTTGCCTCGGCCTTGTTGAAAATCTGATATAACATGCCGCGACATTGTGCAATGGAAGAATCGGATCTGCCATCTCTTCTGAGCTTTTTCAAGAACTGCTCAATATCATAGGCTTTTACATCTTTGATCTTACGGCGATTGAAACCATCTTTCAAAATGCGGAGTGTGTATTTGTAGTGTTCCTGCGTGGTAGGGGTAATATTATCTTTGTGGCTTTCATACCACATGTTCGCCCACTCTGGGAACAGATACTCTTTTTCCACCAAAAGACCGGCTTCTTTCGCCAGTAAGTATTCCAGCTTTTTCTTTTTTGCTGCGGCTTGGGTTTTTCCGTAGAACGACTTCATGTTGGGGCGTCCATCCGGCTTATATCCTTCCATCAGGGTACATTCCCAAGTACCATCTTTCCTTTGGCGAAGCTTGCCTTCGCCGTTCGCTCTTTTGCGTGCCAATGTTTAACTCCTTTCTGCCGGCACATAGTGTATCGCTGTCCTCATTATATAACAACACTATGTATTCGTAAAATGTGCAAAAGCAAACCGCCATAGTTTCGAGCCCCAGCATGTCGGCAGTAACATGGAGCTACTGCCGATATGCTATCCATTTTTCGTTTCTCCGATGTAGCTTGCTTTCCTGTAGTCCATACCAAGCACACTCTTACCCGGCTGTCTGTTCTTCGATCCAGGCAATGAATTTATCTTTTGGGACCACCATTCGCTTTCCGATATAGATAGTAGGAAAGCCTTTGGAGCGCAGCAGTGTGTATGTGGCAGAGCGGGAGATGCCAAGGATTTGCGAGATATGCTCAGCGCACAGTGTCAGTGGAAGCTGATCGTAAGAAGTAATTGAGCAAATCATGGTTCTTTACTGTCCTTTCTTCTTATTATTCTGATATTTTCTCTTACTATTGCATATGGTAGGGTGAACGCCCACACTCACGGAAACGGCTTTATCTACGGATTCTAAAAACTGGTCATCAGCAGTTCCCACATAGGTCAGCAGCATCGTTTTGTCAATCGTGAATAATTGCTCCAGAAGCAGCATGGATTCCTGGGGCAAGCCAAATCGTGCGCCGATTACAATGTGAGTTGGCTGCCGAAGTTTCTTTATTTCCGTTGTAATCGCCGCAACAATCAATGTGGGTGCGTGCCAGTTCCCAGTATCGTTCTGCACAACCATTGCAGGCCGAATGCCATGAGCCACAGAACCAGGTTGGTTGCCGAAATCCACATAAAAAATATCTCCTCTATAGATTCTAGGAAAAAGCTTTTTATCCATCCTGGCACCTCATTATCTATCGTTCGGAGTAATGATGAAGTTGTACCCTCTTTTGGTGCGACAACAATCACACATTTCCATACGAACCTGAAGTGAATCTGCACGATAGATTTTTGAATGCCTGGAATGGAATAGGGGAGAGACACAGACCGAACAAAGACAAAGCTCAATGCCTCTGAGCTGTGTGTTCTTTTCCTTTTTCATCACCCTACTCCTCCGTAATACCGGCAGGTATCAAAGCCGTCTTCATAGCATTTGCAGGATGAGCAGTCGTTGCAGCACGCATGTACCAAATGCCTGCAGTCCTTACTTCCGTAAAGTTCTTCAGCAGGCCGTGCTACAATTCTTCCCCGTTCTCTTGCCACAACAAACAGATGATCACAGTCAACATCAAACAGATAAATCAGTTCGCTGGGAACCAGCACTGTAATAGATTTCCTGATTTCCACAATTGTTTCCTCCTTGTTGGAATTGTCCTTATGTACGTTTATAAACTCAACAAATGATCATACTGCAGCTTATGGTCATTAGGTGAATCTACAAACACGGGGTCCGAAATCCGGACCCCGGTATTTTTTGCTGCCAGTTTGCTCAAGTTCCGTTCCTGCCCCTGGATCTCAGCGGCGTACTCCACGTTGGCGTGCTCATATCATCGCACACATTGCCCGGGGATATATGCGAACTTGCCTGTTCATTCAATTTTCAAGGAACATCGTGGTTCGAAGGGGTGTCCGAATCACTGACTTCATTATATAAGATAAGATTCCAAAACACCCGAGCAGAACTGAAGCAATTTTGCGGTTTCCTGTGTTAAATTTGACACATTTCAAATTCAAAACAAAAAACTCCACCAGATCCGGTAAAGGGGTCTGGTGGAGTAGATTTTGTGGTACTTGATATCTCTGCACTACTGTGTCATGAGAAGACCAGTAACTAAGGTAATCATTGTGCTAATTACAACTTCTTTATTTTTGGCGTTCAGAAGGTAATAGCCAGACGGAAGATTTCCTTTTTCCTGCAGTCTCCGAGGCAGCAGTTCGGCTGGTACTGCTCCTGTAATGTCAAGTATTTTCATAAACACATCGATAGGAAAGGACTTTCCGGTTTCAATACGGTAGAGCGTACTGCGGGAAATTTCAGCTCGATCTGCGAATTCTTCCTGGATCCATCCATTCAATTCTCTTGCCTCACGAATCCGTTCTGCTATATAGCTCAGATCCGCTGTGTAATCCCGTTCCAATACGCTCACCTCCTCATATTAAAACTGCCAGTTGCTACATTTACGCAGCAACTGGCAGATGTTTTCTCATTTGCTACGGTAAATTGCATTCTGCGGCGCCCAACGGCAGCTGGTGCGGTGACCAACGGCAGTTGAGCGTCGCTAACGGCAGCCTAAATTAGGGTGTCGTTATAGGTTTAATCACCACGGTATAGTGCCGTGTGGCACGCTTCATAATGGCGTTGGAGGAGACCTCGTCATTGAGGATCATGGAACTCCAACTGGCCGGTTCTCGCTGTGAGCAGATAATGGTACTCAGGTTAATTTCACTGCGCTTCTCCAGAATCTCAAACAGGACTTTTACTTCACGCTCGTCCGTAATGGTGTGCAGCAGGAAGTCGTCCAGGATCAATAGGGCGGCTCCGCAGGTCTTCTTCATGCGCTTTTGGTACTTGGAGTAGTCTGCAGCCTTGAGGGCTACCATCTCCTCCAACAGGGTCTCACAATGGTGGTACTCCACCTTGTAGGTATTGCAGGCCACAATGCCAATAGCCTTGGCCAGATAGGACTTTCCGCTGTCAGAGGGACCCAGGATGCAGACATTCATACCTGCGTCAATGAAGTCCAGCGTAGACAGCGTTCCCGTAATGCCACGGGGCAGATATTCCCGTTCGCCAGAATCTACGCAATTGGAGAGTTCCTGCGGACATCCACGCAGATGGGCGCTGCGCAGACGGCTCTGGATGCGCTTATTCATCTTCTTCTGGTACTCCGGCTGTACAAGGTTGGCAATGGCCGTCAGCGGATCCAATTCCAGAAACTTGGGAGACCGGTACATTTCATCCAGTGTAGAAGACATACCAGGTAGTCCCATCTCATTCAGCTCCACCAGCAGAGTGTTAAAAAGTTCTTTCCCGGTGCGCATTACTTGCCACCTCCTTTGCCCTTACCCTGAGCCAGACTCTGGCTGCGGGAGAGGAGGCGTTCAATGTCCATGGACTCAGCGCCCATGACAAAAGCACCCTTGTTGCGCTCGTCATTGACAGCGGTGTTGTAACCGGCAACACCCAGATTCTCGGCAACGAGCTGGATGGAGTTCTTAATAAAGCTGTAATTCGGCTTGCCCAGCTCCAATGCCTGCCGACAGGTTTCTTCCAGTGCCTGCTTGCTGTACTTCTTGGTGAAACCCAGAACACCCTGGCACATCCGGTAGGTCTGCACCTCCAGCTTCCGGCTGGCGAGGATGCGTTTAATAACCTCACCGGTGTTGGGGCCAACAGTCATAGCTTTACGGGTAAAATAAGTACCGTTCCATTCGGACATTTCCTTGAAATTCGCCGGAAGATGGTTCGGATCTGTAGACCACTGGCTCTTTACAGTGGCTCTGGGCCATTCGCAAATGAACTCGCCCTCTTTGGAGAAGATCTTCACCGTAGCGGCAGATGCCCGGATAAGCACCTCCCTGTGCAGATAAGCACGGTCTACACTGTAATAAGCATTGTCAAAGCGAACATGGTAGTCAGAGGACACCTTCGCTGTCCGCCGTTCCATGTATTCGTAAGGGATTGGCGGCAGCGGCATAAGCTCCCGGCGTTCTTCGTCCCAGTAGTAGCGGCGGCTGTGGGGCTTCTTGGTAAAAGGAGCGCTGTTGAGCTTGTCCAGATGCTGCCAGAGATCCCGGTTGAACTGTTCCAGACTGAAATAGTCCATTTCCTCCATGTCATGGAAGAATCCCTTTTCCAGAATGCCGACGGCATTTTCGACGGAACTCTTGTACTTGGGTTTCTTTACCTTGGCAGGAAGGATAACGGTGTGGTTGTGTTCTGCCCACTCTGCATAATCCTTGTTCAGCTCCGGGTCGATCCAGTCCTTGTTGGCGATGACGGCCTGCTTGCAGTTGTCGCAGACCACCAGAGCCGGAACACCGCCGAAATACTGCAAAGCATTGTTGTTGACAGCGATCCACTGCGGCTCCTTGGTGGAAACCATGCCCTCCGGATGTACTGGGAATACGGCAGCACCGCTACAAAAACCACGATGGTCATGACCTCACCGGTCAGATGATCTACCATCTGGAAGGTCTTTCCTGCGAAGTCCACCTCCATCTTCTGGCCAATGACTGCATTGAAATGAAGGGTCTCCTTGTTCTCCTCGCACCACTTGGCGTAGTTCTCGCAGAACTGCCGGTAAGAGTAGAACTTGACACCACGGTCACGACACTGCTTGGAATAGCGGTTCCACAGCACCACCAGGGTCATGTTTTCCGAGACGACATTTCTTTTGCCACTGTCTCGTAGTCAGGCTGCTCATAGCTGGGGTCTCTGCCACCTGCAAGCTGTTTTTCACCATAGACCAATGCGGCGATGCCGTAATTGGTAATCCCCTCCGGCAAGGGATAACTGAGTACCGGTGAATTCCGGAATGCGCGCAGAAAGACATTGACTCCCGACACGCTGACCTTGAGCGACTCGGCAATAGCCTTGCCACTCATGCCTAAGGCATAGTGTTTTGTAATGATGTCTTTGTAATCCAACATACATTACCCTCCTAAAATAGTGTATTTCCGCTGTTGCGGATACCACTATTATGAAGGGAAATTCAACTATATCAAACCGCTGCCGCTGTCACCGCACCGCTGCCGTTGACCACCGCACCAGCTGCCGCTGGTGACCGCCATATGCACATATGCAAAGTAGGCGATAAATAAGACAAATAATGTGGTTCTATTTTTAATAAATAGATAAGAACAGTCGATTTCACCACTTAAAACTTAACTTGTCAAGACAGTCTATCTTTCTAAATCTGCAAAATTCGTGCGAATGTCGCTTTTTTCCTTGCGCAAGCAACCTCATCCTGCTACAATAGAAAATAGATTTATAGAAGTAAACGTATATACTTCATGGTATGCCAGGACATTCGCCTTGACTGTAACATCGGCACCATTGATAAAACCGCAAAACTTCTGACATATGCAACCGTCATGTTGATGAATGGTGATGAACTTTGATGTTTCCTGTAATATCATTAAGAAGGTCTTATCCGACATTAGGAAGCATTTATGACGGAAGATACGCATCTAAGAACATGAATGCATTTATACCTAAAAAAGCGTTGAAGTATAATCCGTCTGGTTTATGCTCTCTAAAATTTTATAAAATATGCTCATCATCAAATCAAGAAACTTCTGTTTATTTGCGAG
>DVGG01000059.1 GCA_018712825.1 Candidatus Faecousia excrementipullorum
AGGGATTTTTCGTCAGACAAAAGAATGGAAAACGGCGGAATACTGTATGTATTTCCCGTTTTTCATTCTGCATGGATGGCGAAAAAGATCCGCTATCCAGCCGCAGACGATTTATTCAGAGTTTCCCTAATAGCTTAACAGACGGTAGTGGGATTGTCTTATAAATATTGAACTTCTTCACGGTTTAGTTGATTGATGGAATGAGTGATGTGTTGTATTTTTTAGAAAAGGGCGATATAATATAAAAAACTACTTTTGGAGGCGAACTATGAAGAATCCTCCCTTTGAGATTACTAATACCATTATTGATCTGGTGGTGGAAATTGGGGAGCTGGTGGGCAAGCTGACATCCATACATCAACTGTCTGCAAACCCCATGTTGCGTCGTACCAATCGAATTCGTACCATTCATGGCTCTCTTGCCATTGAGCAGAACACTTTGTCCTTGGAACAAGTGACAGCAGTGCTTAACGGTAAGCATGTCCTGGCACCGCCGAAGGACATTGCGGAAGTGAAAAACGCTTACGAAATCTATGAGCGATTAGACGAGCTGAACCCTTACGATGTGGATGATCTGCTCACTGCTCACGGAATTATGACCCGGGGACTGGCAGAGGAATCGGGCTGTTTCCGCAGCCGCCCGGTGGCGGTGGTGGACCAGCAGGGGAATATTTTGCACTTCGGTACGCTGCCGGACTATGTTCCCGGTCTTACCAAGGATTTGCTGGAATGGACGAAAAATAGCAAGGTGCATATGCTGATTCGCAGTTGTGTGTTCCACTATGAGCTGGAGCAGATCCATCCCTTTGCGGACGGCAACGGCCGGATCGGCCGCCTGTGGCACACGCTATTGTTGAGTAAGTGGAATCCTGCCTTTGTGTGGCTGCCGGTGGAATCTATGATCCATGCCAACCAGCGGGCGTACTATGATGCCATCAACGCATCCAATGCCGCTGGAAGTTCCACAGCATTTATCGAGTTTATGCTTTCAATTATCAAAGCATCTCTCATCGACGCAATCAAAGCGAGCGATGCGATGAGCGATGGAAAGATGGATAAGGAAACCCTGCGCTGGCTGCAGATTGAAAAATTCTTGGAAACCCATGCGTATATTATGAACGCCGATGTCCGGGCACTTTGTAATGTTTCTGCGGCTACTGCGAACCGTATTCTCGCAGGTCTCGCTGCGGAAGGTAAACTCAGAAAATGCCGAGTTAATGGCCATTGGGCGTATCGATTTGTTAGAGATTAGAAATCGATACATTTTCAATCTTACTATGGAAACTCTGAATAAATCGTCTGCGGCTGGATAGCGAATCTTTTTCGCCAGCCATGCAGAATGAAAAACGGGAAATACATACAGTATTCCCCTGTTTTCCATTCTTTTGTCTGACGAAAAATCTCTCGCTGCCAGCTCTTGCCTATTTATTCAGAGCTTCCTTAATCACATAGGGGACTGCTTAAAGTGCAAGCAGTCCCCCTATTGTCATATTTGAAGCAAGGCTTATTCTTTATCCTGCTGCTTCCAGCATATTCTCAATAAAGATGCCATAGCCCGTGGTGGGGTCATTTACCAGCACATGGGTCACAGCGCCTATGAGCCTGCCGTCCTGGATGATGGGGCTGCCGCTCATGCCCTGGACGATGCCGCCGGTCTGGCTCAGGAGGGTGGGATCGGTAATTTTTATCAGGAAGTTCCGCCCCTCTTCCCCGGATTCGGGATAGATTTTCAAAATCTCCACAGAATATTCCCGGGTCTTTTGATTTTCCACCGTGGAGCGGATGGTGGCCTCACCGGTATGCACCTGCTCCCACTGGGCCACCGGCAGGGCCTCTCCCTGCACCGGCTGTTCCAGCTTGCCGAATACCCCCTGGCTGGTATTTTTTTCAATGGTACCCAGGGGCTTTTGACCGTTCAGGGCACCCATGAGCTGGCCCGGCGTGCCCACCTTGCCCTGGTTCACCCAGAGGATGGCGGCCTCATAGACGCTTCCCTGCCGGATGCGCAGAAGCTCCCCGTTCCCGGAATTTACCCCATGGCCCAGGGCACCGAAAGCGCCGGTTGCCGGGTCGTACCAGGTGACGGTGCCCACACCTGTGACCCCTTCTTTAAGGTAAAGCCCCAGTTTGGGGCCCTGCTGGGTAATCTGGGGAGTGAGCTTCAGGGTCAGCTCCTTGCCGCCCCGGTCTATGGTTACCTGAACCTGTCCGTCGGAACAAAGAAGCGCCTGGCGCACATCCTCTATACAGGTTATGGTCTTGCTGTCCACCTTCACCAGCCGGTCGCCGATTTTTAAGCCCGCCGCCTGGGCTTCCTGCCCCAGCGTCTTGTCAAAAGCCGCCACCGTCACCTGCTGGTCCTCCAAGGAAATCCCAATCAGTTCGCCGCCGGGAATCAGCAATCCCTGGGCGTAGACGCTGGGTATCAGCAGTAGGAGCCATACCAGCAGAATGGCCGTGGTTTTTGTTATTTTTTTCATTTCCCTGCCCTCCATTTGTTTGCTGCCCCTTTAATATACCTCACAATCTCCTTTCATAACCCTTGCAAAAGTCGAAAGTTTTGGCCATTGCTGGGTTCTTTGGAAAAATGGTGAATTTTATGATGGGGCTGTCCTTTTACCTATTGACAAAGTAGGTAGGAAGTGCTATATTACCTATGGTTTTGATAGGTAAAAACGAAGGAGAAATCTACCATGAAAGTTTACGCAGACAACGCTGCTACCACAAAGATCAGCGAACACGCATTGGCAGCCATGCTGCCCTGCTACGAAACATATTACGGCAACCCTTCCAGCCTCCACACCATCGGCCAGCAGGCCAAAGAGATTCTGGAGGACGCCCGCAGCCGGATGGCCAAGTGCCTGGGCTGTGAAGCAAGAGAAATTTACTTCACCTCCGGCGGCAGCGAATCCGACAACCAGGCCATCCTCTCCGCCGCCTACACCGGAGCCAAGAAGGGCAAAAAGCACATCGTTTCCACCGCTTTTGAGCACCATGCCGTGCTTCACACCCTGAAAAAGCTGGAAAAGGAAGGCTTTGAGGTCACCCTTTTGTCTGTAAAAGAGGGGCACAATGTGAAGGCCCAGCAGGTAAAGGACGCCATCCGGGAGGACACCTGCCTCGTCACCACCATGTACGCCAACAACGAAATCGGCTCTATTTTACCCATTGCGGAAATCGGCAAAATCTGCAAGGAGGCCGGGGTGGTATTCCACACCGATGCTGTTCAGGCGGTGGGGCATCTGCCCATTGATGTGAAGGCCGAGAACATTGATATGCTCAGCCTGTCCGCCCACAAGTTCCACGGCCCCAAGGGCGTGGGCGCTCTGTACGTCCGCCGGGGTGTTCCCCTTCTGAATCTGATTGAAGGCGGTGCCCAGGAGCGGAACAAGCGGGCCGGCACGGAAAACCTGCCGGGAATCATGGGCATGACCGTGGCTCTGGAGGATGCCTGCGAGAACATGGAAAAGAATGCCGCCTATGTGGCAGGTCTTCGGGACCAGCTCATCGCCGGTCTTTCCCGGATTCCCCACTGCGCCCTCAACGGCGACCCGGTAAACCGGCTGCCCGGCAATGTGAGCTTCTGCTTTGAGGGCATTGAGGGCGAGTCCCTCCTGCTGATGCTGGACGCCCTGGGGATTTCCGCCTCCTCCGGCTCTGCCTGCACCTCCGGCTCCCTGGACCCCAGCCATGTGCTGCTGGCCATCGGCCGGGTGCACGATGTGGCCCACGGCTCCTTGCGCCTGTCCCTGAGCCACTACAACACCCCGGAGGAAATAGACCACATCATCGCCTCCACCGCTCAGGTAGTGGAGACCCTGCGGAACATGAGCCCTGTATGGCGGGATCTGCAAACCGGAAAAAGACAGTATATTTTATAAGGAGAGAGTACAATGGCACTGTATAGCGAAAAGGTTATGGATCACTTCACCCACCCCCGGAATGTGGGTATCATTGACAACGCCGACGGCGTAGGCGAAATCGGCAACGCCAAGTGCGGCGACATTATGAAGATGTATCTGAAGGTGGAAAACAACATCATCACCGATGTGAAGTTCGAGACCTTCGGCTGCGGCTCCGCCATTGCCACCTCCTCCATGGCTACCGAGATGATCAAGGGCAAGTCCATTGACGAGGCCCTTCAGCTCACCAACAAGGCTGTGGCAGAGGCTCTGGACGGACTGCCCGCCCACAAGATGCACTGCTCCGTACTGGCGGAGGAGGCCATCAAGGCCGCCGTCAAGGACTACTACGACAGAAACGGCATTGCTTACGACAAGAGCCTCTTCCCCGATGAGGAGTGCCCCCACTGCCACGAGTAAGCTATGATTGTATCCACCAAAGGCCGGTATGCCCTGCGGGTGATGGTGCATTTTGCCCTCCACGGCAGCGACCGCTATATCCCCCTCAAGGAAATCGCCGAGTCGGAGAACATCTCCCAGAAGTATCTGGAGTCCATTATGACGGTGCTTTCCAAGGCGGGCTTTGTGGATGCGGTGCACGGCAAAGGCGGCGGCTATCGGCTGAACCGCCCGCCCAGGGAGTACACCGTGGGGAGCATTCTCAAGCTGACGGAGGGGAGCCTGGCTGCCGTATCCTGCACCAGTCAGGGGCCTGCCGCCTGTTCCCGCTCCACCTGCTGCCAGACCAAGCCCATGTGGGACAAGCTGGATGCCATGATTGACAGCTTTTTCGAGGGCATCACCCTGGCAGATTTGATTGAGCAGTCCCATGAATAGAAAAAACGCCCTTTTCCCTCCGGGGAAAAGGGTATTTTTTGTTGGAAAAAGGGAAACTATGTGATACAATGGAAAGAAAAAGCAGGAGGCGTTTCATGGGTATTGTGGTGATTGGTGCAGCCTTTGTGGACATCAAGGGCTTTCCTCAGGATATCTATATTCCCGATGGGCGGAATGTAGGCAGAATTGAATACATCCACGGCGGTGTCAGCCGGAATGTGGTGGAGGACATTGCCAATGTAGAGCTGCGCCCCACCTATGTGGGCATTGTGGACGACACCCCCCTGGGGCAGGATGTGCTGAAGAAGCTGCAAAATCACAAGGTAAATACCGACTATGTGCTGGTGCTGCCCGACGGCATGGGCACCTGGCTGGCGGTGTTTGACAACAATGGGGATGTGGCCGGCTCCATTTCCAAGCGGCCCAATATGCTGCCCTTAGTGGATTTGCTCCGGGAAAAGGGCGACGAGATTTTTGAAAAAGCCCACTCTGTGGTGATTGAAGTGGATTTGGACAAGGAAATTATCAAGGAGGTCATCTCTCTGGCCCAGAAGCACCATGTCAAGCTCTTTGGCCTGGTGTCCAACATGAGCATTGCCGCCGAGCGCCGGGACTTTTTGCAGAAGTTTGACTGCTTCATCTGCAATCAGCTGGAGGCTGGGCTGCTGTTTCTGGAGGACTACCGGGAAAACACGCCCCAGGATCTGCAAAAGATTCTCCTGGAGAACATTCAGCGGGCAAAGATTCCTTCCATGGTGGTTACCATGGGGGCAAAGGGGGCAGTATTTGCCAGCTGCACCGGGGAGCAGGGCTTCTGCCCTGCCAAGAATGTCCAGGTGAAGGACACCACCGGCGCCGGGGATGCCTTCTGCGCCGGAGTCTCCATGGGTCTGACCTACGGCAAGACCCTCTCCCAGTCGGTGGAAATCGGCACCAAGCTGGCCGCCGCCGTCATCACCTCCTCGGAAAACGTCTGCCCCCGGTTCCTGCCGGAGGAGCTGGGCTTGGAGATGTGTCCAACTGCAACCGTATAAAAAAGGCGGAGCCTCGGCTCCGCCTAAAATTTCTCCATAATGGCCACGAGGCCCGCCTGCAAATCCGCTTCTGTGGCGCCGGACTGGTACAAAAGGGTCTCCTCGGTCTGGCAGCCGTGGGGCACGGCCCAGGCACCGGCATCGTCGCCCGGGGCGATTTTTCCTCCGATTTTCAGGAAATACCGGACATTTTCCATGGCGCTTTGAAGGATTGCTTCCACCGCCGCCTCCTGGAACCGACCTTTTCCCCGGAGATTTCCGATGGTGGAGAGGGTAGGAACCCAGACTGTCCCCGATTCCTTCATGGCGTGAAGGGCTTCTTCATTCAGGTAAGCCCCATGCTCGATGGAGTCTGCCCCGGCTCTGGCTGCCGCCAACACCGCATCTGCGCCGTTTCCGTGGGCCATCACCGCCATGCCCTCTTCCTGGGCAATGTGGACAAGCTCCGGGATTTCCCCCAGCTCCGGGCCCTTTTGCATAAGAACTCCGAACCGGTCAAAATCCATCAGGCCGGAAATCATAATTTTAATGAAATCCGCCCCCATTTCCCGGTTTTTTACCACCAAATCCCGGTATTGGGTGAGATTTTCATAGGTGGTGCCAATAAAGCCGCCGTAGCAGCCTTTCCTGCAAAGAGGAGCCAAGGGGGTGCGGTAGGTGATGCCGTAATCAGGAGCCAGGCTCCGGGCTTTCGCCCCTACCCCCCAGCGGTCCCCACCGTCCCGCAGGTAGGTATAGCCCAAATCCGCATAGGTGGAAAGCAGACCGTGGAGGTAATTTTCATCGGGTTTTTCCCGGTGGCGGTCAATGGCTTGCCGCCAATCCCTGCCGTCCAGCAGGGCGTGGATGTGACAATTTCCCTTCATGGCTTAGCAGCAGAAAAGCCTTCCCCTACAGCAGCACATTTGCAGGGCATAGCACATACACAAGGAGGCGCAGGGGCTGGCTCCCATGGTGAAGCCCCGGAAGTTCCCGGCCTGCTGCCGGTAGGTGCTGCCCCCTCCCTGGATTCTCTCCAGGGTATACAGGTACTGGGCATTGTCCGGCTCCATGGATACCGCCCGCTTGATATGCTCCAAAGCCGTCACCTGGTTCCCCAGGCCGTCATTGGCCAGAGCGGACAGATAGTACCACCGGGCGTCCTTTTCCGGTGCAAACTGCAAAGCGTTCAGAGCCTCCTGATATCTGCCGAAACGGATGTACTGCTCCGCCGCCCGGTGGTACTGACCCTGCTGGGAATCCTGCCGGGTCTGACCGCCGGAATAACCGCCGCCAAAGGGATTGAAGCCTCCGAAGGGGTCGTAGCCGCCGTAGCTCTGGCCGCCATAGCCCTGGCTGCCTCCGTTCCGGGCAGCCTTGTCGGGATTTTTGATTTGCTCATAGGCAGCGTTGATCTGCTGCATCTTTTTGGCGGCCTCCGCATCTCCCGGGTTCCGGTCCGGGTGGTACTGCTTGGCAAGCTTCCGGTAAGCCGCCTTGATTTCTTCATCGGTAGCCTGGGGACTGACCCCTAAAATCTTATACGGATCTTCTATCATGGGTTACCTCTCCTTGTTCTCTTCCTTCTGCTTGCCCCGATAGGCAATCCACACGCCGCTGTAAAGGATATTGTCCAGCAGCTTCTTATCCTGCACCAGAGGCAGACTCTCGTAATACTGGGCACACCGCCCCATGGTCAGCACTAAGTACTCCTCCCACCGGCTCCAGTCCTCCCCGGTTCCCATGGCCAGGAAGGGGTTGTACCGGTGGTGCCGCCGGTCAGAGCGGTAGTCCACAGCGGCGTCTGCCAGGTAAATAAACCGTCCCAAAGCCTGACCCAGCTGACGAAGGGCATTGGCCCACAAATCCTCCCGGTACACCATCAGCTCCCCCATAAGCTCACCGAAGGCACCGGCAGGGCCGTCCGGCTCCGGGCAGGCGGCTTTTTCCAAATCACTGAGCTTTTGAAGGCAGGCCTGCACCGCCTGGCTCTGCCGGGGATACCGGGCGGCGATTTTCTCCGCCGGTTTTCTGAACAACAGGGCTCCGGCCCTGCCCTTCAGGCTCTTATCGTCCTGCCAGTCGTCCAGGGCCTTATAATAGGCCAGCAGCACATTCATATCTGCGGCATAGTCGATACAGGGGTTGGAAAGGTAGGGCCGTGGGGAAAGGGGATGAAAGCCGCAGGCCGGCTTTCCGGACGCCTCCTCCGGCTCGTACAGGCTCATAAGGAGCAGGGCCAGGAAGGTCATATCGTATTGCAGGGCCAGCCGGGCAGTACCGGAAGCCCGCTCCCGGATGCTGCGGCAGATGCCGCAATATACCTGCTGGTACCGTTTCTTCTCCTGAGGCTCCAGTTCTTCCACATCCGCCATCACAAAGCCGAACATAGCCAATCCCCCCTTTTTCCCTATTGTATCGGTTCATTATGAATAATACTTAAACATTTCCCCTATTTTTCCTTTTTTTCCTGGGCGGTAAGGTAAGCATTGAGGGCTCCGCCGTAGAACAAAATGGAAAGGCAGAAGTACAGCCACAACATACTCAGGGCCACGGTATACACCGGGCCGTAGAGGTTGGCGCTGCCTCCGAAGTAGTTTACATAAACAGAATACAGGTCGGTGTATATCAGCCATCCGGCGGAGGCCAGCATGGCTCCCGGCAGACTGTCCCGAATCCGGTTCCGGCGGTTGGGCAGCACCACGTAAATGGCGGTGAACAGCACCGTCTGGATTCCCAGCAGGACGAAAAACCGCAGGTTCACCACATCCATCAAGAAGGAAAAGAGGCCCCCGTCCTTCCAGGACAGCAGCTCCAGCAGCTGATTGCTGAACACATGGAGCACCAATGTCAGCAGCAGCACAATGAGAAAGCCGAAGGTATACACCACGCTGATGAGCCGGGTGTAAAAGTATCCCCGGTCTTCCTCCACACCGTAGACCCCGTTCAGGCCCCGGAGAATCCCGTAAACCCCCCGGCTGGCTGCCCACAGGGCTGTCACCGCCGAGATGGAGACCACGGCGGTGGAGGTGGAGTAGTAGGTGTTGAGGATAATCCGCTTGGCCCCGGACATAAGGGCACTGGGAATGAAGCCCTCCAGCATATCCGTCAGGAGGTTAATATCCAGGCCGGTGTAGCGAATCACGCTCATCACCAGCATCAGAGCCGGAAAAATAGCCAGCAGCACGAAAAACCCGGCATTTCCGGCGTACACCGACACCCGAAGGCGGGAAATATCATCGAACACTTTGAAAATTCTCTTTCCATTGCGGCGAATCCATGCACCCACGGCAACCCCTCCTTTTGCTGCTTTAGGGAAACTCTGAATAAATCGTCTGCGGCTGGATAGCGGATCTTTTTCGCCATCCATGCAGAATGAAAAACGGGAAATACATACAGTATTCCGCCGTTTTCCATTCTTTTGTCTGACGAAAAATCTCTCGC
>DVGG01000060.1 GCA_018712825.1 Candidatus Faecousia excrementipullorum
CGGATCTTTTTCGCCATCCATGCAGAATGAAAAACGGGAAATACATACAGTATTCCGCCGTTTTCCATTCTTTTGTCTGACGAAAAATCCCTCGCTACCAGCTCTTGCCTATTTATTCAGAGCTTCCTTAGCATTTAACTTTCCACAGGGAACAGGGTGCGGAAAAGTTTCCGGACCAGGGGGCCGGCGATGAGGAACTGGAAGGGAAGGGCCATGATGAAGTTGTAGGGGATGTTCTTGACCCACATAACCGGCACCTGGCTCCACAGACCGGTATGGAAGGCCATCTCACAGGCACCGTACAGGGACATGAGAATCACCATACATACCACCATGCCCCCGGAGATGGCAAGAATCTTCTTCAGAGGCTTATCCTGGGGAGAAACCAGGAAGCGGAAGGCAAAGGCCCTTTTGTAATTGTGACCTTTCGTGGAATTGCACAAATTCTAATTTTGAATTTATGCAAATTGACAACATTCAGGGCACTTTGACATTGGCTTTGCCCCTGTGGTATAATACCCGGGAGTTTACAAAAGTGAGGTTTTGCACATGACAATGGTGGAGATTATGAAAAAGAGGCAGGCTTACTGCTCTTGCCACCTGGATATGCCGGTGTGGTAGCCGTGGGCAATCCCTGCCGGGTGCTGCGGAGAATCACGGAACAGGATAAAATGGAGCCTCTGACCCTCTGAAATACATTGCCCTGCCTTCCCGGAAAGGCAGGGCGTATGTTTTATGGGAAAAGCCGATAAATGCCAATAATACTTGCAAAAAATTGCGGGATATGCTATGGTATAACCAGAATACAAAATTCAGACGGAAAATCCGGGGACGGAAAACTGCTCTTGTCCGGAATACAGTTGTATTACAGAGGAGGAAATGATTATGGAAATCAAGAATCAACCCACCCAGTGTCCCAACGGCCACTACTACAATGCGGCGCTGCACAATACCTGTCCCATCTGTGCCCAGGCCGGCGGCGTACCCCCCACGGAACCCTTTGCCAATCCCGGCGGCGTAGGGGGCTTCCTCAAGACGGAGGCACCTGTACCCGGCGGAATGGGGGGCGTTACCCCCTTCCAGCCCACCACCATCGGGGGCGATCTGCGGGGCGAGGGCACCACTGACCCGGTAGTGGGCTGGCTGGTGTGCACGGAAGGCCCGATGCGGGGCAATGACTACCGGCTCCACGGAGGCTATAACTACATAGGCAGGGAAATGGGAGACGTGCGGATTCCCGGAGATACCCAGATTTCCCGCCAGAACCACGCCATGATTGCCTATGACGACACGGAGTCCATTTTCTATGTGGGCCCCTCTGCCGGGCGGAATCTCATCAAGGTCAACGGCAAGACCGTCCTCAACCCGGTGGAGATTCACAATTACGATGTGATTTCCATTGGCACCACCAAGCTGATTTTTGTTGCTCTGTGCGGCGAAAACTTTGACTGGAAGCGGGGCTGATGCCATGAAGATGCTGACGACCATGGTGTTGGTTCCATCCTGGCCATTGGTGGCGGCAGCCCTGGGAGTGGGACTGGCTGTGGGGATTCTGGCAGCGCTGCTTTTGTCCCGAATCAGGAAGCGGCGCAAAGCCGCGCCGGCTCAGCCCATGCCTCTGGCGGTTCCCCTGGTGGGCAGGCTCCATGCCCAGGGACAGCGGCAGAGTCAGCAGGACTGCTTTTCCGTATCCCCGGAAGACCTGTATCCCACCCACGGCCTGCTGGCGGTGGTGGCGGACGGCATGGGCGGACTGGAGAACGGCGATGCAGTCAGCCAGACGGCGGTATCTGCGGTGATGAACGGCTTTTACGCCCAGCCGGAGGAGGAGCCCCGGCATAAGCTGCTGCGGCTGCTGACAGAGGCGAACCGGGCGGTGAACCGGATGCTGGGGCCGGAGAATCTGGGCGGCAGCGGAAGCACCCTGGTGCTGGGACTGGTGCAGGAGGAGCGGTTTTACTTCCTCTCCGTGGGGGACAGCCGAATCTGCCTGTTCCGGGACGGAAGCCTGCTTCAGCTGAACCGGGAGCACAATTACCGCTGCCGGCTGGAGCTGAACGCCGTCAATGGAGAGGGCACTCTGGAAGAGGCCCAAAGCCATCCCAAGGCCGCCGGGCTTACCAGCTATCTGGGAATGGGACAGCTGGCGTATGTGGACCAACCGGAGGATTTTGTTGCCATTCGCCCGGGGGACAGGTTCCTGCTGATGAGTGACGGCGTTTATAATGCGCTGACTGTTCTGGAACTGGAGCAGTACCTGAGCCTTCCGGCCCAGGAGGCCGCGGAGGCCATCGGCAAGGCCGTGGAGGAAAAGGCCTGGCCCGGACAGGACAATTACACCGCTGTGATTTTGCAGTGTTGAGGCCTGCAGACCTCCGACCGTGGAGCAAGTTCACTGCAGACCCTGTGAAAAAGAAGAAAAGAAGGGAGCGATTGCCATGAAAAGAAGGATGGCGATATTTCTCGTTGTGCTGTGCCTGGTGCTGTCGGTGCCGGTTATGGTGGCGGGAAAGGATCAGACACCGGCCCAGGCGGCCAACGGCGTGGTGCAGGTGTATGCGGAAACAACCCTTTCCGACGGCATGGTTTACGCCGGCGTAGGCTCTGCCTTTGGCGTAGGCAAAATCGGAGAGGAAACGGATATCTTTATAACCAACCGCCATGTGGTGACGGCAGCCAATCAGGACGGCAGCCTGACCCAGTCCCAGCGGGTGTATCTGATGCTGGAGGAAGATTCCTATACCACCACCGTCCGGGCGGTGGAGTCGGAGGGGCAGCTGTATACCGTGGATGCCCTGCCCCCCATTTATGACATCCAAACCGAGCGGATGGTTGCGTGTGATGTGCTTTACATCTCCCAGGACTTCGACTTTGCGGTCTTGCAGGCCAGAGAGCGGGTACCGGGCCGGGTGGCGCTGGAGCTGGCTGCGGGGGCGGAGACCCTGGGGGTGGGACAGCAGGTTTATGCCCTGGGCTTTCCTGCCCTGAGCGACGATGTGTCCACTGCTACCGGCTGGGAGTTTTCCGGAAACTATTTCCCCAACGGAAACCAGCAGCTTCCCATATACACCTATACCCAGAGCTACAATTCCCGGGTCAGCGATGTGACCGTGACCACAGGCGTTGTCTCCCGGTTTACCACCATGGCCTCTGAGGGGGATGTGCAGGTGATTCAGCACGATGCCACCATCCACGGAGGCAATTCCGGCGGCCCCCTCATCAATTCCCAGGGCAAGGTGGTGGGTGTCAACACCTATACCGCCAACGCCACAGAGAGCCTGAACTATGCCATCTACATTGATTATGTGCGTCAGGCCCTGGATGAGCTGGGCATTGACTACAATGTCCGCAGCAGCTGGGGCTGGATTGCCATTGTGGTGGTGGCCCTGGCGGCAGTGGGAGCAGGGGTCTGGTTTGTCCTGCGGAAAAAGGGAAGCGGAAAGCCCCGGGCAGGAGCGCCGGTGTACCGGACTCCCCAGCCCCAGACCGTTCCCGGGGACAGCGGCTTCCGGATTCAGGGAGTGTCCGGGTACTTTGCGGGAAAACGCTATGCGGTGAACCATGTGGTGCGCCTGGGGCGGGATCCCCAGATGAACCAGCTGGTATACCCCCAGGACGTGAAGGGGATCAGCCGGGTTCACTGTGAGCTGACGGTGGTAGAGGGAAAGCTCTACCTGAAGGACGCAGGCTCCAGCTACGGCACCTACCTGGGAGGCGGCCAGCGGCTGGCGGCAAATCAGGCGGTGGAGCTGAAGCCGGGAGACCGGTTCAGCCTGGCTTCCCAGCAGGAGACCTTTGTAGTTGATGTGAAGGGAGGCGTGTAAACCATGAAATATTGTCCCAAATGCAATCAGCCGGGGGATGGGGCATTTTGCATCCACTGCGGAACCCAGCTGTTTACCACCCAGGACAATCTGGGAATGTCCTCCGGCACGGTTCTGGAGGGAACCCTTTACACCTATCAGCTGCAAAAGGTGCTGGGACAGGGCGGATTCGGCATTACATACCGAGCGTTGAACCGGGAGCGGGGAGAGCTGGTGGCGGTGAAGGAGTACTTCCCCGTGCGCAGCGCTGTTCGTGCCCAGGACGGTACGGTGCAGGTCAAGCCGGGGTATGAGGAGGAATTCAAAACCGGACTGGAAAGCTTCAGCGGTGAGGCCCGGATGCTGGCCACCATGGACAAAGTGCCCTCTGTGGTGCAGGTGATGGACCAGTTCCAGAAGCGGGGCACGGCCTATCTGGTAATGGAATACCTGGACGGCACCCCCCTCCACGAAAAGGCCGCCCGGATGGGCGGGAAAATCCCCCCGGAAGAGCTGCTGCCCAAGCTGCCCCCGCTGCTGCGGGATTTGGCGGTGATTCACAAGCTGGGAGTTCTTCACCGGGACATCACACCGGATAACATCATGTGGATGCCCGATGGCACCCTGAAGCTGCTGGATTTCGGCTCCGCAAGAAACGTGGGCGGCGGCAACTCCATGACGGTGCTGCTGAAGCAGGGCTTTGCCCCGGTGGAGCAGTACCTTACCGGCGGACAGGGGAGCTATACGGATGTGTACGCCCTGTGTGCCACCATCTACTTTTTGCTCACCGGCGTTATGCCCACCTCTGCCCTGGAGCGGCTGGAGCATGACGATTTGCAGCCCCCCTCCCACTATTGTCAGGGACTCACCCCCCAGCAGGATGGGGCAATCCTCCGGGGTATGCGGGTGCAGCCCAAGGAGCGTACCCAGACGGTGGAGGAGCTGGCCCGGGACCTGGATATCCAGGAGCCCCGGCCGGAACCTGTAAAGCCCACAGCCCGGAAACCCTGGAAATGGGTTGCGGCGGGTGTTGCCGCCCTGGCCTTGGTGATTGTGGCGGCGGTGGCGCTGGGCAGCAAGGAGGATACCCCCAAGGGCGAGGCCTGGATTCACAGCACCAAGCCCTCCCAGACCCAGACGGAAACCACCCAGCCCACCACCACCCAGCCCACCACCACCCCGCCCACACAGACGGAGCCCCAGGAGCAGGTGTCGGAGGAAGGCCTGGTTTACCTGGCAGGGGAGAAGGGCATTACCATTGTAGGCTTTGAGGGTACACTGGATGCAGATGGCATGCTCTTTGTTCCGGATACCATTGATAATCAGGAGGTGACGGAAATTGCCGCCGGGGCTTTTTCCGGTCATAAGGAGCTGCAGCAGGTATGGCTGCCCTATACCTGCACCGTCATTGGCGACGGCGCCTTTGAAGATTGCCCCGGTCTGCGGCAGGTATCCGCCTTCGCCACCCTTGCCAGTGTCGGGGAGGACTGCTTCTCCGGCTGTGATGCCCTGCGGGCGGTTTATGCCATGGAGCCGGAAGACTTCCGGCAGGTGCTGCCCCAGGAATGTCGGGCTTACCCCTTTGAGATGGAAACGGGCGTTGGTGCCCTGTCCTTCGTGATGGTGGATGAGCTGGGCGTGGTGTATGGTTTCCTGGAAGATGACAGCTGTGTCCTGCTGGACGTGCCGGCGAATCTGGAGGAACTGGATCTTTCGGACACCCCCTCCGGGGAAAACACGGTGTATATCTGCGAAGGAGCCCTGGACAATGCCACATCCCTGAGAAGCCTGACTTTGGGGAACGATACCATATTCCCCTTCGGGCTGTTTGACCAGGTACGGGGTGTGGATTCCGTGTACTGCCAGAATAACTCTCTGGCGCAAAGCTGGTTCTTCAGCTGCTACGGTGCGGCATACCTCAATATACTCCGGGAGCAGGAGGGCGGAGACTATATCTACCCGGATGTGAATGCGGTAAAGGCGGCCATGGTGCGTGCCCAGGAGCTGGTGGAAAGCTATGAGCACACCCGTCCGGACGGAACGGAATGGAGCAGCGTGCTGAAAGAGAACAGCGTGGATTGGAGCTATGCCCACGAGGTGATTGCCACTCTGGATGAGGGAGCAAGCAGAGTGGATAAAATCAACGAGATGGCGGAGTACATCCTGGAGCGGGAGCCGGAAAGCGGTGACGAGTACTACTCCCGGCTGGGACTGGGATTGTATTACGGAGAAACGGTCCGCCTGAACCTTCTGGGAATCATTCCCTGAAAACGGCATACACCCAAAGCACCCCCGGCGATATTCTGGCCGGGGGTGCAATATTGAGAAAAGGAGAGCTTTTGCGGCAATGACCATAGATGAGCAGATGTTCTTTGACGGAAAGCCCGGGGCGCTGGCTTTGTATGAAGCCTTCCGGGAAAAGCTGCTTGCCCTTTGCCCCGATGCGGCGCTGGAGGTGCAGAAAACCCAGATTACCTTCCGGAATCCAAAGGTTTTCTGCTGCGTTTCCATGGCGAGGATGAAAGGCATCCAAGGGGAATACATTGTGGTGACCCTGGGGCTGGGGCAGAGGCTGGCGTCTCCCCGGGTCTGGGTGGCAACGGAGCCCTACCCCGGCCGCTGGACCCGCCACATTCCCCTACGGGACAGCCGGGAGGTGGACGGGGAGCTTTTGGACTGGGTGCTTACACCTTCAGCCGGGAAAAGCACCCCTTGCGGTGAGAAAATGACCTGGAATTATAAAAATCCCCGGAAATCCGAAGATTTCCGGGGATTTGTGTCATTGGGGAAAGACTCAGGCGTTGAGAGCCTCAGCCACAGCAACAGCCACGGATACGGTCATACCGACCATGGGGTTGTTGCCGGCGCCCAGGAAGCCCATCATCTCCACGTGAGCGGGGACGGAGGAGGAGCCTGCGAACTGAGCGTCGCTGTGCATACGGCCCATGGTGTCGGTCATGCCGTAGGAAGCGGGGCCGGCAGCCATGTTGTCCGGGTGCAGGGTACGGCCGGTGCCGCCGCCGGAAGCCACGGAGAAGTACTTCTTGCCCTGCTCGATGCACTCCTTCTTGTAAGTGCCGGCAACAGGGTGCTGGAAGCGGGTGGGGTTGGTGGAGTTGCCGGTGATGGAAACGTCCACGCCTTCCTTGTGCATGATGGCAACGCCCTCGCGGACATCGTCAGCACCGTAGCAGCGGACAGCAGCCCGCTCGCCATCGGAGTACTTGTACTCCTTCACAACGGTCAGCTCACCGGTGTAGTAGTCGAACTTGGTCTGCACGTAGGTGAAGCCGTTGATCCGGGAGATAATCTGAGCAGCGTCCTTGCCCAGGCCGTTCAGGATAACCCGCAGGGGCTCCTTACGGGCCTTGTTGGCGCTGCGGGCGATGCCGATGGCGCCTTCAGCAGCGGCGAAGGACTCGTGGCCGGCCAGGAAAGCGAAGCACTTGGTCTCGTCCCGCAGCAGCATAGCGCCCAGGTTGCCGTGACCCAGACCAACCTTCCGGTCCTCGGCAACGGAGCCGGGGATGCAGAAAGCCTGCAGGCCGATGCCGATGGCCTCAGCGGCCTCAGCGGCGGTCTTGACGCCCTTCTTCATGGCGATGGCAGCGCCTACGGTGTAGGCCCAGGCCACGTCCTCGAAGCAGATGGGCTGAATATTCTTGGTGATGGTGTAGGGGTCGAAGCCCTTGGCCACGCACAGGTCCCGGCACTCCTCCACGGAGTTCAGGCCGTACTGAGCGAGGACACCATTGATCTTGTCGATCTTTCTTTCGTAACCTTCAAACAAAGCCATTGTGCAGTCCTCCTCTTATTCGTGACGGGGGTCGATATACTTGGCAGCGTTCTCGAAGCGGCCGTAGTGACCCTTGGCCTTCTCCAGAGCGGTGGCAGCGTCATCGCCCTTCTTGATGAAGTCCATCATCTTGCCCAGGTTGATGAATTCGTAGCCGATAATCAGGTTGTCGGCATCCAGAGCGCAGCGGGTGACATAGCCTTCTGCCATCTCCAGGTAACGGGGGCCCTTCACCTTGGTGGCGAACATGGTGCCCACCTGGCTCCGCAGGCCCTTGCCCAGGTCTTCCAGGGAAGCGCCGATGGCCAGGCCGTCCTCGGAGAATGCGGACTGGCTGCGGCCGTAAACGATCTGCAGGAACAGCTCACGCATAGCGGTGTTGATGGCGTCGCACACCAGGTCGGTGTTCAGAGCCTCCAGGATGGTCTTACCGATGAGGATTTCGGAAGCCATAGCGGCGGAGTGGGTCATGCCGGAGCAGCCCAGGGTCTCAACCAGAGCTTCCTCGATGATGCCTTCCTTGATGTTCAGGGTCAGCTTGCAGCAGCCCTGCTGGGGAGCACACCAGCCGATACCGTGGGTGAAACCGCTGATGTCCTTGATTTCCTTGGCCTGAACCCACTTGCCCTCTTCGGGAATGGGAGCGGGGCCGTGATAGGCGCCCTTGGCCACGGAGCACATGTGCTGTACTTCAGTACTATAAATCATGGCAAAATTCCTTTCTTTTCAAGGCGGGGATACCGCCTTTGGTGATAATACCTGGGAAAGACACACTTTTCCACTTGCTATTATACAAAGCTTCTTCCCGCTTGTCAATTCTTCCGAAAAAAATGATAGAGGAAAAAACCATGTATGAGGAAAAGAAAAAGAGCCATACTAATCCCATCCCAGGAAAAGAAGGTGAAATTATGAACTGCAACGGCAACAAGTGTATCGAATGCACCGTCACCCAGTGCGCCAACCACTGCGGCAGCAGCAACTACTGCGCTCTGGACCGGATTCTGGTTGGCACCCACGAGGGCAACCCCACCATGGACCAGTGCACCGACTGCAAGTCCTTCCGGAAGAAGTAATGATCCCCAGTCCCCGGCAGCTGCCGGGGCCGTATCCGGGCCGTTCGCTGTATTTGTCAGCGGACGGCCCTTTTCCTGCACCGATTTTTACACAGAGCCGCCCGGGTAAAGGAAGTTTGACAAAGTGACCTGACAGCTTGCCGGGATTTTACACCGGGCTGGTAGCGGTCTTTACCGGCGGAAGGATATAATAGGGCCGTACCCTGAGGTCAAAAAACAACGAGAAGTTTTGGAGGAACAAAATGAAAAAACTGATTGCATTGCTTCTTGCGGCGGCGCTGTCCGTGACGGTTCTGGCCGGTTGTGCCGGTGAGTCTTCCCAGGGCACCACCGCAGGAAATGAGACCACCCAGGCTGCAACCCAGCCCACCACAGCCCCCCAGGAGGAGGCAGGTAAGGCACCCAAGTACGTATTTCTGTTCATCGGCGACGGCATGAGCTACCCCCAGATTCAGGCCACTTCCGACTACCTGGGTGCCCTGACGGACGAGGACTACTGGCAGGCAGCTCCCAGCCTGGATGATAACGGCGGCGCCATTCTGGACGGCCCCCAGTACCTGAACTTTATGGGCTTTGCCGCTGCCGGTTCTGCCGTGACCTACGATTCCAACAGCTTCTGCCCCGACTCCGCTTCCACCGCCACTTCCATTGCCACCGGTCACAAGACCTACTCCGGCACCATCGGCGTGGACGAGACCGCTTCCCAGGAGTACGCCACCATTGCAGAGCAGCTGAAGGCCCAGAAGGGCTGGGAAATCGGCATCATCTCTTCCGTGACCATCAACCACGCCACCCCTGCTGCCTTCTATGCCCACCAGGCCAGCCGGAACGACTACTATGAAATCGGCCTGGATTTGATTGACTCCGGCTTTGACTACTTTGCCGGCGCCGGTTTCAGCAAGCCCACCGGTCCCGACGGCGACCAGACCGACCTGTACCAGCTGGTGGAGGAGGCCGGCTACACCGTAGCCCGGACCCAGGCTGAGGTGGAGGGCATCACTGCCGACACCGAAAAGGTGTTCATCGTGGACGAGTATGTGGCTTCCGATGCAGCTTTCAACTATGAGATTGACCGAACCGAGGATATGCTGTCCCTGGCTGACTATGTGCAGAAGGGCATTGAGGTTCTGGAAAACGACAATGGCTTCTTTATGATGTGCGAAGGCGGCAAGATTGACTGGGCCTGCCACGCCAACGACGCAGCCTCTTCCATCCACGACACCATGGCTCTGGCGGATGCGGTTCAGGTAGCCATGGACTTTGCGGCAGAGCATCCTGAGGAGACCCTGATTCTGGTGACCGGCGACCACGAAACCGGCGGTATGACCATCGGCTTTGCCGGCACCGACTACGACACCTACCTGGACCTGCTGGAGAACCAGAAGGTTTCCTTCACCAAGTTTGACACCGACTATGTGGCAGCCTACAAGGAGAACAAGACCTCCTTTGCCGATGTGATGAAGGACGTTACCGAGCTGTTCGGCCTGAAGCTGGAGGGCGAGGAAGGGGACAAGCTGGTGCTCACCGACTACGAGCTGGAGCAGCTCCAGGCGGCCTACGAAAAGAGCATCAACGGCACCGCCGCCAGCGAATATGAGCAGGAGGAGACCATCCTCTACGGCGGCTATGAGCCTCTGACCGTGACCATCACCCACATCATCAACAACAAGTCCGGTATCAGCTTCACCTCCTACAGCCACACCGGTCTGCCGGTAGCTGTGTTTGCCGACGGCGTGGGCGCTGAGGTGTTCAACGGATACTACGACAATACCGATATCTACAACAAGCTGGCGAAGATGCTGGAGATTGCCTGATTCAGCCAAAATATAGATAACGGCACAAACCGCCCTTGTCCGGCAGGACAGGGGCGGCATTGGCTGTATGTTAGGAGATTCTTATGAAACCATGGAAAAAATATGTCCGGGACTATGCCCCGGTGCTTGTGTGCCTTCTGGCAATAGT
This sequence comes from Candidatus Faecousia excrementipullorum, assembly GCA_018712825.1. Taxonomy (GTDB): domain Bacteria; phylum Bacillota; class Clostridia; order Oscillospirales; family Oscillospiraceae; genus Faecousia; species Faecousia excrementipullorum. Next base: position 10,635 of record DVGG01000060.1, read on the forward strand.
CTTGCTGCTGCTTCTGCCCACGGGGTATGAAGATGCCCTTTTGTACCAGCAGGCAGAGCGGTGCCGGGGGGTGGTGACGGAGGTGGACAACTCCACCATTGTGGATACGGGACTGGTGCGCTCCGGGGAGCAGCGGTGTACCCTGACCATTCAGGACGGCCTCTTTGCCGGCCGGACGGCGGTGGGCATCAATTTGCTCACCGGCTCTTTGGAGCAGGACAAGCTGTTTGAGGTAGGGGACGAGGCTCTGATTGTGGTCAGCCATGACGGGGATACCATCACCAATGTGACCATGATCGACCATAACCGGCAGAATCTGGAGCTTTGGATGGCGTTGGGATTTGTGGTTTTCCTGATTCTCTTTGCGGGAAAAACAGGTGTGCGGGCGATTTTGTCCTTTGTGCTGACGGTACTTACCTTGTGGAAGCTGCTGGTTCCCCTGTACCTGAAGGGCTATAACCCCATCTGGGTGGGGCTTTTCATCACCTTGTTTTTAACGGTGGTGATCATCTCTCTGGTTTACGGCTTTGACCGCAGATCCTTGTCTGCGGTGTCCGGCTCTTTCCTGGGAATCCTGGTGACCTGCATACTGGGCATTGTATTTACGGATTTGTTCAAAATTCACGGCGCTGTGATGGCCTATTCCGAAAGCCTCCTGTATTCCGGCTATCTGGATTTGAATTTGACCAAGATTTTCATGGCCTCCATTTTCATCGGTGCTTCCGGAGCGGTGATGGATTTGTCTGTGGACATCACCTCTGCGGTGGCGGAGGTGGTGGAGAAGCGGCCGGACCTGGGGTGGAAGGAGGCGGCGGCCTCCGGCATGAATGTGGGCCGGGCAGCCATGGGCACCATGACCACCACCTTGCTCTTTGCCTATTCCGGGGGCTATATTGCCATGCTGATGGTGTTCATGGCCCAGGGAACCCCGGTGGAGCATATCCTTAACTATAAATATGTGGCGGCGGAAATGATTCACACCGTCATCGGCTCCTTTGGCCTGGTCACCGTCGCACCCTTTACCGCCCTGTGTGCCGGCGTTTTCCTTACCCGCCGGAAAAAGACGGCTCTGCCGGAATAACCCCCGCCGCCTGGGGCTTTTTGCCCCAGGCGGCATACTTTTTTCTTGACGATGGGATTGGTGCCGGGTATGATAGGGTATATTGGAGAAAAGAAGGAGGATTTACATATATGGACGAGATGGAACTGGACAGAAACCTTCCCGTGCCGGAGGATGGGGAAGCCCGGACTGTGCCGGAGGCAGAGGAGGCCCGGAGCGCACCGGCGGAAGAACCCCGGGAGGAGCCGGAGGAGATTCCGGCAGAGGCCCCCAGGAAAAGAAAAAGATTCAAAAAATGGCTGAAGAAGGTGGGGAAAGGCGCAGCGGTGGTGATTCTGGCGGCGGCGGTGGCTGCCCTCAGCAGCGGACTGACCTCCTTTGTGGTTTCCCAGTACTGGCAGAACCAGCTGTCACTGCTGGACCGGTCTCACCGGGAGCAGATGGAGGCGGTGCAGCAGGAGCTGAAGGACACCCTGGAGAGCTACCGCCCCGACCTGACGGCAGCGCCTCAGCAGGGGCTGACCCCGGGGCAGGTGTACCGGAACAATGCGGCGGCGGTGGCGGCGGTAATGAACTACCAGCGCATTGAGGGTGTCCTCCAGCCGGCGGGTACCGGAACGGGCTTTTTCATCACCACCGACGGCTTCCTGGTGACCAACTACCATGTGATTGCCGATGCCGAAACCTTAAGCGTCATCACCGGGGACGACAGGGAATATCCGGCCCAGGTGGTGGGCTTTGACAGCAGCAACGATGTGGCGGTGCTGAAGGTAAGCGCCCAGAGCCTGCCCTGTGTGAAGCTGGGCAGCAGCGACGCCCTCCAGGTGGGAGATCAGGTGGTGGCGGTGGGCAACGCCCTGGGGCAGTTTACCTCCACCATGACGGTAGGCTACATCAGCGCCAAGGACCGGCTGGTCACCACCGACGGTCAGGCCATCAATATGATTCAGACCGACGCCGCCATCAATTCCGGCAATTCCGGCGGTCCTCTGTTTGATATGAACGGAGAGGTGGTGGGCATTACCACCGCCAAGTACTCCGGCTACACGGAAAGCGGTGCCTCCATTGAGGGCATTGGCTTTGCCATCCCCATGGACGATGTAATCAACCAAATTTCTGATTTGTGCCAGTACGGCTATATCACCGGTGCCTATATGGCAGTGGTGGTGATGGAGATGGATACCTCCGTGGCGGAGGCCTACGGCCTGCCTGCCGGGCTGAAAATCGCCGAGGTAGTGCCTGGCGGTGCGGCGGACAGAGCGGGAATCCGCACAGGGGACATCTTAATCAATGTGGGCGGCACCGATGTCAGCTCCATTGTCATGCTCTCCCGGGCTCTGCGGGACTACAAGGCCGGGGATACCGCCATCGTGACGGTGTACCGGGAGGGAAAGCTGGTGCGCATGGAGCTGACCTTCGACGAAAAGCCCAGAGAGCAATCGGGGGACGCCTCCTTGCCGGAGGGGGACTTCCAGGAGTGGTATGACTACTTCTCCGACTATTTCCAGAAAGAAAATCCCTGACATACCTGCACCCGGAGTGGAAAGAGAAAGCCGCTCCGGGTGCTTTGTCGAAAAATGTCGAAAGTTCGCAAGGGCGATTCCATTGCAATGAAAGGAAAATTGTGGTAAGGTAATAAAAAAGGAAAAGGGGAAGAACCTTGAAAAAGCTTCTGATTGCAGACAGTACCCCGGGGCTTTCCGAGGCCCTGGCACAGGTGCTGTCCCGGGATTTTGAAATATACGTCTGCAATCGGGGAGACGAGCTGATGCAGCAGCTGCTGTCCGTCCGCCCGGATGTGGCGGTGCTGGATCTGATGTTTCCCGGGGTGGACAGTATCAGCGTGCTCCATACCCTCCAGGGACTGGGAATCCGCCCCGGCACAGCGGCAACCACCTGCTACGTCAGCGACTACGTGCTGGCGGCCCTGGAGCGGCTGGGGGTGAAGTATGTTATGCTCAAGCCCTGTGACACCGGGGTGCTGGCAGCCCGGATTCTGGAGATTGCCCAGGGAGCCCCGCCCCAAAACCGGCAGGAGCAGGTCCGCAGGGAGGCCAATATTCTCATGCTGCGCCTGGGTCTGCGGCGGAATCTGGCAGGTTACCAATATCTGGTGGAGGCCATTGTCCTGTATGACAGAAATCCGAATCAGTCCATTACCAAGGAGCTGTACCCGGCGGTAGGTGCCCTGTGCGGAGGCAGCGGCTCCCAGGCAGAGCGTTCCATCCGCACCTGCATCCAGGATGCTTACAACAAGCGCCAGGACTACCTGTGGCGGCTGTATTTTCCTACGGGCTACGACGGCCGGGTGCGGAAAATCACCAATGTCCACTTCATCGCCAAAATCACAGAATGTATCCGGGAGATCCTGGACGAAAAATAAAGCCCTTCAGAAACCAAATGGTGTCTGAAGGGCTTTCAGCGTGTCAAAAAACCTTTTTGACACGCTGCCAGACTGTCAAGAAAGGCACAAAGACAAGCAAACGCCGCCCGTAGACGTACATAGGGTACGGTAGGGCGGCGTTTGCGCAGTAAGGCAAAAGCGTTGCGCAGCAACAATTTCCGGGCTTTTGTTGGAGGAACTGCACCTGGTTTTTCTACCAATCCTCCAAAAGGGGGTGAAAGCCCATTTCCTTTTGCTTTTGCCGGTTTGGGACTTTATTGACAGTCTGAAAAAATGCGCCCCCGAGGGGGCGCATTTTTTTAGCAGCAGCCGCAGCCGCCGTTGTTGTTTACGGTGCCGCCGCAGATGCCGTTGTTGCCGCAGCCGCAGCACAGCAGAAGCAGAATGATGATCCAGCAGAAGTTGCCACCGCACATATTGTTGTTACACATAGAAAATAACCTCCCGGTTGGATATTTACGGCTGATTTGCCGCTCATCCCATGTTATTCCCGGGGGTAAAAAATGTGCAGGGATTCAGGCTCCCGGTGAGGTTTTCGTCTTTGCTCTTCGGCATTGGCCTGTGAGATTCCCTTGCCGGAAAAACGCCCTTGCCTGAAGAAAAAGAATTTGGGGATATACCTATCGTAATTTTGCAGAAAAAACCTTTACAGACCAGGGAATCTATTGTAGACTAAAGACACGGATTTCCCAATCCGGTGCAAAGAAAAAGGGAGGTATATTCATGGCTTATTGTAAAAATTGCGGACAAAGCATCGACGACAAGGCGGTTATCTGCCCTCACTGCGGTGTTTCCCAGGAGACCAGGCCCGATGTGGTTGACGACGGCGGGTTCCTTTGGGGATTGCTGGGCTGTTGTATTCCCATTGTAGGTCTGATTCTGTACCTGGTGTGGAAAAATGAGCGCCCCAGAACCGCAAAAGCAGCCGGAATCGGCGCCCTGGTCAGTGTGTGCATCGGTATTTTGTACTACATCGCAGTCATTGCCATCGGCGTAAGCATGTTCAGTCTTGTTTCGTGATTCCCTGGTTGTATAAGTGGCTTCCCATTGTGTTCGGCTGTCATTGCCGTCCTGACCGTTCCTTTTACTGGAAGGGCAAAAAGTTCCCCATCTGCGCCCGGTGCACCGGAGAACTGGCGGGAATCTTTGCAGGGATATTCATATACGCCTTCCACCCCATCCCCCTGTATGCCTGTTTCCTTCTGATGATTCCTCTGGTGGTGGACGGCTTTTTGCAGCGGCTCACCGCCTATGAGAGCAAAAACTGGAAACGACTGGCAACAGGCCTGCTTTTTGGCGTAGGGCTGTATAGTTTCTTTGCCTGCACCACAGTCATGGCCTTTTACTTTGGCGGAAGCCTGGTTCGCTGAAAAAATGCGCCCCCTTTTGGGGGCGCATTTCTTTACAGTTCCCGGAGGGCTTCTTCCAGGGCGGTTTTGGAGGCGGTTTTTTCGTCCTTCGTTTTAATGACCCGGGCAGGACAGCCGGCCACCACCGTGCCTGCGGGGACGTCCGACACCACCACGGCCCCGGCTGCCACCACAGCACCCTTGCCGATGCGGCAGCCTTCAATCACCACGGCGTTGGCGCCGATGAGCACATCGTCCTCCACAATCACCGGGGTGGCAGAGGCAGGCTCAATGACCCCTGCCAGCACGGCGCCGGCACCCACATGGCAGTGGTTGCCTACCGTGGCCCGGCCACCCAGGACGGCGCCCATGTCAATCATGGTGCCCTCTCCTACCACGGCGCCGATGTTAAGAATGGCACCCATCATAATCACCGCATTCTTGCCGATGCTTACCTGCTCCCGGATAATGGCGCCCGGCTCAATCCGGGCGGGGATGTCCAGAAGGTTCAGCATGGGGATGGCGGAGTTGCGGCAGTTGTTTTCAATCTCTGCATGGGCAATGTCCTCAGCCCGGGCCTTCAGCACCGGAGCCACCTCCGTCCAGTCGCCGAAAACGATCTTGCACCCCTCCCCAGCGGGGAAAATCCGGCAGCCGGGGAAGTCCACCGGGGCCTTTTCCCAGACGTACACCTTCACCGGGGTCTTTTTGGGGGCGGTGCGGATATATTCAATGATTTGCTGTGCATCCATGGCAGCAGTCCTCCTTGGTTTTTTCCACTATGCTACCACGAAAACCGGGAAAACACAAGGCGGAAATTGACACAGCCGGGGAAATGCTTTATAATTCCCTTTAGAAAAAGTAGAAAAGCAAATGCTTACAGGAGGCAATCCCTATGGAAATTTTCGAGGATAGACGGGCGCTGCACCAGATTCCCGAGCTGGATCGGCAGTTGCCGGAAACCGTGGCATATATTACAGGCAAGCTCTCCGGGCTGGGCTGCCGGGTGTTTTCTCCCATCCCCGGCTCTGTCTGCGCCTGGTTCGACTTTGGCCAGGAGAAGGCCATCGCCTTCCGCTCTGACGCCGACGCTCTGCCCATCGGGGAGAATACGGGACTGCCCTTTGCCTCCCGGCACCCGGGCAGGATGCACGCCTGCGGCCACGACGGCCACATGGCAATCCTTCTGGAGCTGGCCCGGCGGCTGAGCAAAAAGGAAACCCTGAATCACAATGTGCTGCTCATCTTCCAGCCGGCGGAGGAGACCACCGGCGGCGCCCGGGACATCTGCGGCACCGGCATTTTCAAGCAGTACCATGTGGAGGCCATTTTCGGCCTGCACCTGTGGCCCAACCTGGAAGCCGGGGTGATTGCCAGCCGGTGCCAGGAGATGATGAGCCGCTCCTGCGAGGTGAAGGTGGACATCACCGGCCGGTCTGCCCACATCGCCAAGGCCGCCGAGGGCATTGACGCCATGGCTGCCGGCGTGGACTTCTACCGGAAGGCCTGCGCCATGGAAGGGGCCCTGCCCAAGCATATCTTCCGGCTGCTGAAGTTCGGCAAGCTGGAAAGCGGCACCGTGTGCAACGCCATCTCCGGCCACACCCGGCTGGAGGGGAGCCTCCGGGCGTTCCAGGACGACGTGTTCTACTCCCTCCGGGCAGGCCTGGTGTCCATCGGCAAGGAGGTGGAGCGCAGCTCCGGCTGTACCGTGTCCATCTACATGAACGACGGCTACCCCGCCGTCATGAACCCCACCAAGCTTTACAACAAGGTGCGAAGCCTGGTGGACTTCCGGGAGCTGCCGGAGCCCAGCATGATTACCGAGGACTTCTCCTGGTACCAAAAGACCCTGCCGGGTATGTTCTTCTTCCTGGGCACCGGAAACACGGAGGCGCTCCACTCCGACCGGTTTGACTACCCGGAGGAAATTCTTGTGAAAGGCGCCGACTTCTTCCAGGAGCTGGCAGAAAAGTTCTGATGCTTCCCCTGAATGAAAATTTATCTACCATGACCCTCAGCGGCATCCGCCGCTTTACCAGTCTGGCGGCCCAGACCCCCGGGTGTATCTCCCTGGCTCTGGGAGAGCCGGACTTCCCCACCCCGGAGCCCATCCAGGCCGCCGCCAAGGCAGCACTGGAGGAAAACCTCACCCACTACGCCCCCAACCGGGGGCTGCCGGAGCTTTGCCGGGAGATTTCCAGGTACGAAACCGGCCTGGGGTATGATTGCACCCCCAATCAGGTGATTGTCACTGCCGGGGCAACGGAAGCGCTGTATGTGGCCCTTATGGGGGTGGTGAACCCGGGAGACGAGGTCATCGTCCCCACCCCGGCCTACCCCCTGTACCGCTCCATCCTCACCGCTGCCGGGGCAGTGATGGTAAGCATGCCCACCCGGGAGGATGGCTTCCAGCTGACAAAGGAGCGGCTCTCTGCCTGCATTACGGAAAAAACCCGGGCGATTCTTCTCAACTCCCCCAATAATCCCACGGGGGCGGTCTACACCCGGGAATCTCTGGAGGCGGTGGCCTCCTTGGTATCCGGCAAGCCCATCTGGGTTGTGTGGGACGGGGTATATAATCAGCTGTCGGAAGGGACTGTTCCGGAGCTTGCCCCCTTCCGGGACTTACGGGAGCAGCTTCTTTTGTGCCGCAGCTTCTCCAAGCCCTATGCCATGACCGGCTGGCGGCTGGGGTATCTCATGGGGCCGGAGCAGGCCATGGAGCGGCTGCTGCTCCTGCATGCCGCCCTGGTGGCGGCTATGCCCACCTTTTTGCAAAAAGCCGCCGTCACGGCCCTCCATACGGATGTGTCGGACATGGTGGAAAGCTACACCCGGCGGCGGGCGTATGTCTGTCAGCGGCTGGATGAGATGGGTCTATCCTACCCCAAGCCGGAGGGTGCTTTTTACATCTACCCGGAGATTGCCTCCTTTGGCCTTTCCGATGAGGAATTTTGCACCCGGCTGATTCAGGAGGCCGGTGTGGCCCTGGTTCCGGGCAGCTGCTTCGAGGACAAGGGCCATGTGCGGCTCTCCTGCTGCTGCAGCCAGTCCGCTCTGGAAACCGGCCTTGACCGCCTGGAGGCGTTTCTTAAAGCGCTGTAAAAGCCCCCCTTGATAAAGGGGGGTGGTTTGGCGAAGCCAAACCGGGGGGATAGGAGGCGTTCAGGTTTCCACATTGGTTTGTGCTTTTGTGAAAGTGTTTGCTGTGTAATCCCTCAGTCAAAAATCAAAGATTTTTGCCAGCTCCCTTTGACAAGGGAGCCTCTCCCGGTATCGTTACCGGGGAATAAAAACAGATTTTATCTTTTGGAGGATTTTCCATGGCCTATTTGTTTATGGGTATTTTTGTGGTGATTGCCACGGTTCTGGATCAGCTGAGTAAGCTGTGGGTGGTGGGGAACATCCCCTTACACGGAGAAATCCCGGTGCTAAGTGGGATTTTTCATCTGACCTACGCCCAGAATACCGGCGCCGCCTGGTCTATGCTCTCCGGGATGCAGTGGCTGTTTCTTCTGATTTTCCTGGCCTTTACCCTGGGAATTATCTGGGAGTTCTCCAAAAAGCGGTGGCCCTTTACCACCTTTGACCGGTGGTGCATCGCCGTGGTGTACGCCGGCGGCCTGGGGAACATTATCGACCGGATTCGCCTGGGATATGTGGTGGACATGATTGAGGTGGAATTTATCGATTTCCCGGTGTTCAATCTGGCGGACTGCTGCATCACCTGCGGCTGCATCGCCCTGGTTGTCCATTTGGTTTTCTTTAACCGGGAATTCTGGAAGGAAAAAATATGATTTTGTACGGAGAATTGCCCGGGGAGCGGCTGGATGCCTTTTTGTCCCGGCAGGTGGAGGGACTGACCCGCTCTGCCGCCCAGCGGCTTCTGGAGGATGGGTGTGTTACCCTCCGGGGAAAGCCCGGGAAGAAAAACGACAAGGTACAGCCGGGAGACGAAATCCGCCTCACCATTCCGGAGCCGGAGCCGGTGGACATCGCCCCCAGGGAAATGCCCCTGGATATCGTCTACGAGGACGAGGACGTGCTGGTAATCAACAAGCCCAAGGGGCTGGTGGTGCATCCTGCCCCGGGACACACGGAGGATACCCTGGTCAACGGCCTGCTCTACGCCAAGGGGGACACCCTCTCCGGCATCAACGGCAAGCTCCGGCCGGGAATCGTCCACCGGATTGACAAGGACACCTCGGGCCTGCTGGCCATCGCCAAAAACGACCTGGCCCACACGGTGCTGGCCTCCCAGCTGAAGGATCACTCCATGGCCAGAACCTACGAGTGCATCGTCTGCGGCAGCCTCAAGGAGGACTCCGGCACGGTGGACGCTCCCATCGGCCGCCATCCCACAGACCGGAAAAAGATGTGCGTCACCCAGCGCAATTCCAAAAATGCCGTCACCCATTGGGAGGTGGTAAAGCGGTACCGGGGCTACACCCATGTGCGGTGCCGCCTGGAAACCGGCCGCACCCACCAGATTCGGGTGCACATGGCCTACATCGGCCACCCCATCCTGGGGGACATGGTCTACGGACACAAGAAGCCGGAGCTGGGCCAGTCCAGCCAGTGCCTCCATGCCGGGATTCTGTCCTTTTCCCACCCCAGAGACGGCAGACCCGTTGTGGTGGTGGCACCACTGCCTGACTACTTTTTGCAGGTTTTAGACAAATTAGAAAGGATTTCCTAAGCTATGGGCTTATTTTCAAAGGTTTTGCTCACGGTGGATTTTGACCGCACCATCACCGCCCCCGATTCCTCCATCCCGGAGGCGAATCTTGCGGCCATCCGCTATTTCATGGCAGAGGACGGTGCTTTTACGGTGAACACCGGCAGAAGCGTCCCTATGTTTGCGCCGTATCTCAACGCCATCCCCCACAACGCCCCCTGGCTTCTGTACAACGGCAGCGCTGCCTATGATGGGGAGGAGCTTAGCCAGCTGCGGGAGATTCCCCTGGACAGAAAGGAATTTTTCCAGGCTCTTCGCCGGAAGTTCCCGGAGCTGAACATTGAGGAGCAGGGCATCGGCGGTCACTACACCTACTGGGACAACCCGGTGTTTCAGGAATTTTACCGCCAGGTGGGAGCTGCCCACCGCCAGATGGTGCTGGAGGAGAACCACGAGCCCTTTTTGAAGGTGTCCCTCTTTGGAAGCCCCAGAGCCTACTGTGTGGCGGATTTGTTTGACGCCACAGCGGAGGAGGAGGCCTACTTCTCCCAGGCCGTGGAGTGGCTCAAGGAGGCCTATGGGGACAAAATTGAGGTGTTCCGGGCAGCCTCCCGGATTATTGACATCCACGCCAAGGGCGTGTCCAAAATCGCCTCTGCCCGGCAGCTGCAAAAAAATCTGGGCCGGGAAATTTTGGTGTGCGTGGGGGATGCGGAAAACGATCTTCCCATGCTCCTGGGAGCGGATTACGCCTTCTGTCCTGCCGACGGGGTGGTTGCCGACCGGTTTCCCAATGTGTGTCCCTGCGGGGAAGGAGCGGTGGCTCAGGTGATTTACGAAAAAATTCCGGAAATTCTGGGGATAAACCCTTGACAGACGGGCATTTCTATGATAGAATCCTATGGCTGAATAACCAGTTGGTCGCAGGTTCTGCGGGTGTAGTTCAATGGTAGAACACCAGCCTTCCAAGCTGGATACGCGGGTCCGATTCCCGTCACCCGCTCCATAGAAATGCGCCAGTAGCTCAGCTGGATAGAGCAACTGCCTTCTAAGCAGTAGGTCGGGGGTTCGAGTCCCTCCTGGCGTGCCACTTTAATTGCGCCGCTTTAGGCGGACTCGAAAATCAAATGCAACGCGGATGAGCGTTGCCGGCGACGGCTCGGCGGAGCCGCTCCTTGATTGAGCGAGTCCCTCCTGGCGTGCCATTCAGCGAGCAAATTGAATATGGTGGGTGTGGCCTAGTTGGCTAAGGCGTCAGATTGTGGCTCTGAAGATCGTGGGTTCAAGTCCCATCATCCACCCCATGAAAAAAGGACAAGCCGTTTGGCTTGTCCTTTTTTCAGTGAAATCCACCCTTTGGGTGGGTGAAATACCGCTTCGCGGTGTGAAATCCGGGCTGCGCCCGGGTGAAATCGCTGCGGCGGTGGGTGGATTTCCTTTCACGGAAAGCCGGAGCCTTTGGTTTCACTCTTTGCGAAGCAACAGGGTTCATGTAAAATTATAAATCGAGTGCATTCTGCCTGATAGACTGATTATGATATATTATCTAAGGAATCTCTGAACAAATCGTCTGCGGCTGGAAAGCGGATCTTTTTCGCCAGCCATGCAGAATGAAAAACAGGAAATACATACAGTATTCCCCTGTTTTCCATTCTTTTGTCTGACAAAAAATCTCCCGCTGCCAGCTCTTGCCTATTTATTCAGAGCTTCCTAAAAAATCGGACTGCTGCAAATTCTTGCAGCAGTCCTTTTTTGGTTATGGCAGCCTCAGGCGGCTTTGAAGATTATGCGTGATACCTTCTGCTCTTGGTCACAATGACCGCCAGGCAGCCGGCGGATACCAGCAGCAGCGTTCCCAGCAGGAACAAAGGCGCAGTGTCGCCGGTCTGGGCCGGGCCTTCGGGGTCGGTGGCGGGCTTGGTGGTTTCCGCAGGCTGGGTAGGCTCGCTGGAATCGGTGGGCTGGGTGGGCTCACTGGGATTGGTGGGCTGGGTAGGCTCGCTGGGGTCAGTGGGTTCTTCCTTGTCTGCCCAAACCAGGACGAAGGGAGAGAAGCCGCTCTCCGGCACGTGGAACCAGATACCCTTATCGGTCTTGGTGATGGTCACCTTTTCAATCTGGGATGCCTTTACCTGGTCAGCCAGAGATTGGCCGTTCATCCGGTACTCCCGGTGCAGTCCCAGATAGTGGAGCAGAGCAAACACCGTATCCTGATCGGTACCTGCGGGATAGGGCCAGAACACGTCGGAGCCCTCGGAGGAGCTGACCCAGGTGTCTGCATTGTTCATGTCCACCAGATCCAGGTACTTGAACATGGTGTTCAGCCCCGTCATGTCATAGCCCATGGCCTTGGCATGTTCCTTGAGCATATTGGTGTAGGTGGTGTTGTCACCGCCGGCCTGCTCGGGAAGCAGATCGTCGAAGAACAGGGCAATGCCGCCGGTTGCGCTGTGGGGATAATCATACTGGTGCTTGCCGTTTAAGCAGATGGTGGTGCCCTCCGGCAGCAGCACGCCGGCCTTGCCGGTGCTTTCCACCTGGGCCATGGCCTGCTGCTTATTGTCCGCCTCATACCTGACGGCGGGAATCGTCAGCTTGTTGCCGGAGGCCTCCGTAAAGTCGGATACATAGCGGATTCGGAGCACACCGTCAGCAAAGACCACCGTCTCGCCATCGGCAGTGGTAATCCGTTTCCCGGCAAATTCCTCTTGGAGCACGATTCTGGCAATGTAGTCGCCGTATCTCTCGTCGCTGGTGATTTCCTCACCGGCATCGTTGTAGTACTTTACGGTGAACAGGTCCTCCGGGGCGTAGGTGCCTTCGCCATCCACCAGGAAGGTCTTTCCGGAAGCCTCGGACACGTTGCCGTTCTCGTCCTTCACCAGGTAGATGGGATGGGGGAACTGGATGTTTTCCGCGTCACCGTCGGAACCGCCGGTGTATTTGGTCTGATCTTCGGGATACACGGTAATCTCGTACTCCTTGTGGGCGGCCTTCAGGGCCAGCTCGCCGGTGACGGCACTGCCAAACTCCGTGTATTCCTGCACAAAAATCGGGGCATCGTGGGCAGACCAGCGGTCGGGCTGGGAGTCCCCGTTCGTATCCTTGCCGCTGTCCACATACCAGCCGTCAATCAGGTGGCCGCAGTCGTCCAGCTGCCAGTTTTCCCCTACCTGGCTGAAGGTGATGGTGCCGGTATTGTAGATATCATCGCCGCCGGTGACAGCGTGGTTATTATAGATTACAGCGTCGGAGGGCAGCACCAGGTTGGCGGTGTCCTTGGTGTTGTAGATGCCGCCGCCGTAGCTCACACTTCCTTTATCGTTGATATTGTTGGTGATGGTCAGCTTGACCCCTTCTTCAAAGGTACACACGCCCCGGCTGGAGAAGCCGCTGCACTTATTGCCGGTGATGGTAACCACAGCGCCCGCTTCCACCCGGCCGTCTGTCACGCCGGCAGTCAGACTCATACCGGCAAAGTCGCCGCCGTAAGAGTTGTTGGACACCGTCATGACAGAGGTGCCGTCCACCAGGAACTTTCCGCTTACATAGACGCCGTAATATCCGTTGTTGTGGGAAGTAAAGTTGGAATTCTTCAGAATCACGCTTCCGGCAGAAAGACCGTGGCCTCTGTTGTTCTGATATACGACGGTGGAATTGACAGCGGTAAAGTTGCCGCCGTTGGAAGCGTTGCTGGTGCAGTTCTGAACGGTGAATTCCGAATCCTCCACGTTGATCACGGGGCTGTTCACATAACCACGGTTAGTGCCGTCAATCAGGAATTTGCTGTTGCCCGTCACATTGATGGTGGATTTTCCGGTTTTATCCAGCTGGATACCTTGCCCGGCAGTCCCCCCTGTGCCGACGGCAAGAATCTGGAAGGTGGAGCCGTTGGTTACATTGAGCACGGCACCTTCGTTCATGTAAATGGCGTTTCTTGTTTTGGTGGTGGTGCTGTCAAAGGCGAAGGTGAGGGTGGCGCCGTTGGTCACATTCAGGGTGGCGGACAGGGACAGCATCAGCCAGGGGGCGCTGCCGTCGGACATCCACAGCACCTCCACGCCGGGGCCGTCAAAGGTCAGTACCCGGCTGGAATCGTACAAACCAAAGCACATCCAGCCTTCCCCGTTGGAAGTCAGCTGCTTTTCAATGAGAATTCTGCCGGTGCCCGTAAAGGTCAGGCTTTTATTGAAGCCGACGTTGAGGGTGCAGTCGGTCAACAATTCGATTGTGGAGTCTTCGGGAGCTTGCTCCACCGCTTCGTCCAGGGTGGTGTAGAAAGTTTCTCCCACCTTTGCCACATAGGCATTTTCCTCGCCCGAACCGGCAGCCAAAGCCCCTGTACCGAGCAAGCTAAATAACATGACTGCCGCCAACAGAACGGAGGCAAGCCTTTTCCATCTGTTTGTCATTTTTAGACATCTCCTTTCGTATCCCATTGCCTGATACACACAGTTTGCTGTTTACCCCAATTTTCCCGGCAGCGCAAGCCTCCTTTCCAATATTTATTCTGGGAAAGCCTCCCACATTCTACGATCAATCAGGCTCCGAACCGCTGTTTTGGGAAAACATTCCCATACATTTTCCATAACCGGGAGTGTAATAATAGAATAACACATCTGTGTTTGTTTGACAACATATGTATTCAATTTTCTTAAAAAATCCCTTTACACTTATGCAGTAAAGGAGGATTATCTATGCTGAACGCAGTGATTGTAGGTCGTGTGATTCAACAATTCCGGGAGAAAAAGAAAATGTCCCAGGAACTGCTCAGCGGACTGGCCGGAATCGGCAGAACACATTTAAGCGCCATCGAGCGGGGAGAACGGAAACCCACCCTGGAGACCTTTTATAGGATAGGGAAAGCCATGGAAATTCGGCCAAGCGCTCTTCTGGCGGCGGTGGAGGAGGCAATCGAGGATGAAGTGCAGTAAAACAAAAAAACGGAGGGGCTGTCGATAAAACGACAACCCCTCCCAGCTTTTGGGAAGTTCAATTTACGGCAGTCCCGGATATCAGCACACACAGCGGCCCTTTACATACTTTTTTGTAATCCAGTCGTCTCCTGCCAGGTAGACATAGCGCTCCAGCCGTTCCCGGAGGGTAAGAGGCTGGGGGTGGGGGATTTTGCTCTCGTCCAGCACCAGCACGTCCGCTTCAAACCCTTCCTGGAAGGAGCCCACCTTTCCGAAGAAGCGGCCGCCGCCTAAAGTACCCAGGAAGAAGGCCTCCTCCAGGGTCAGGGGAGCAAGGCTTCTGTCCAGCAGGGCGGCTCTGAGCTTGGAGGTGTGGATGGCATCGGTCATGGCCCGGAAAATGGAGAGGCTTGCACCCCCTGCAATGTCCGAGCCCAGACCCACCTGCAAGCCCGCTTCCAGCAGCTGCCGCACCGGGGAGGCCCCGGAGCACAGGTTGGTGTTGGACTGGGGACAGTGGGCAATATACACCCCCCGCTCCTTCATCATTTCCAGCTCCTCCGGGGGGCAGTGGACGCAGTGGGCCATAATGGTGGGGGTGTCTCCTCCAAAAAGCCCGAACCGGTCATAGGCCTCCCCATAAAACCGGGACTGGGGGTGAAGCGCCTGCACCAGGGCGATTTCATCGGGATTTTCCGACAGGTGGGACTGAACCGGCAGCTTCCACTTTTTCTGGATGTTCCCCAGAGCCTCCATCAGGCTGTCGGAGCAGGCGGGGATGAACCGGGGGGTAAGGATGGGCTTCACATGGGAAAATCTGCCTGCCGTCTCCTCCAGCCAGGCCTCCGTCACGGCCGGAGCATCTTCTCCCTCCCGGAGGTAGTCCGGGCAGTTTCTGTCCATGTTCACCTTTCCCACATAGGTTTCCAGCCCTGCCTCCTCCAGAAGCTCCATGAGGATTTTGGTGGCGGGCAGGTGGAGGGAGGCGAAGATGCAGGCCCGGGTGGTGCCGCTTTTCTTCATGTCCGCCGCGAAGATTTCATAGGCCTTCCGGGCGTAGTCCGGGTCTTGGTACTTGGCCTCCTCCGGGAAAGCGTTGGTGTTCAGCCAGGGCAGCAGGGGCAAGTCCATTTTCAGGCCCCGGAAGGGGTGCTGAGGGGCGTGGATATGCAAATCCACCAGACCGGGGATAATGAGCTTGCCCCGACAGTCCTCCACAGGATATGCCCGGAACTGCTCCGGCAGCCGGTCATAGACCCCGGCAATCTTCCCGTCCTCCCACACCAGGCAGGCGTTCTCCCGGGTGATGAGGGTGTCTTTGTCGGTGCTGTAGCAAATATCTCCCCAGAGGATTCCTGAGGCTTGTCTTTCCATAGAATTCGTTCCTTTCTTCCGAAAAATATGGGTCTGCTGCAAAATTCTCATTTTACAACAGGCCCATTTAAGCCCCCCTTGCCAAAGGGGGGTGCCTCGGCTTGCCGAGGCGGGGGGATTCCCCAGGCGAAGCCTGGGAACTTCTTACCTATTACCTATTCACTATTCACTAAAAAGCTTTCCCTTTTCCACATAGGTTGGTACTTTGAAGAAGTGCCAACTGTGAATCCCTCAGTCACGGCTACGCCGTG
>DVGG01000010.1 GCA_018712825.1 Candidatus Faecousia excrementipullorum
ACCGTGCGAAATCGTCAGCGGCGACTCGCCGCCGATACCGGGCGGGTCAGGGAAGTGACGAATCGCCGAAAGCTACCGTGCGGAATTGTCCGTGGGCACTGCCCGCAAAGGCTCCCTTGCCAAAGGGAGCTGGCAAAAATCTTTGATTTTTGACTGAGGGATTCTACAGGAGGCGCTTTCCCAAAGTACGAACCCATGTGGAAAGGGGAAGGTTTTTTAGTGAATAGTGAAGAGTGATTAGGTAAGAAGTTCCGCAGGCTTTGCCTGCGGAATCCCCCCGCCTCGGCATTGCCGAGGCACCCCCCTTTCGCAAGGGGGGCTTTGGGCTGCGCATCCATCTGTACCGCAGTAACGATACCGGGCGGGTCAGGGAAGTAACGAGTACAGACCAGCTTGGTGCGAAATCGGCTGCGGGCACTGCCCGCCGTGCGAATTGCCGCCGGGGGCACCCCGGCGGGTGCATTGGCATCTTATTGCTTCCTGTTCCAGAGGCAGCGGGTGTAGAAGAATACGGACAGGAGCATGCCGATGAGCCAGCCGATGGGCCAGGAGAGCCAGATGCCCAGGCTGCTTTGCAGCTGGGCGGAGAGCACCATGGACAGCCCCACCCGGAGGAACAAGTCCGCAAAGGTGGAGATGACGAACTGGCGCATAAGACCTGCCCCCCGCAAAACGCCGTCGCAGCAGATTTTGGTGGCCGCCAGGAAGTACACCGGGGACACCACCTGCAGAAACTGCACGCCCACGTTCAACGCCTCTCCCTGGGGGTCCTCCATAAAGAGGGTGACGAAGGGCCGTCCCACGAAGAAGTACAGCAGCACAAAGGGAACGCACACCAGCCACACCATTTTTAAGGCCGCCCGGAAGCCGGACTTCACCCGGTCATACATTCCGGCGCCGATGTTCTGGGCGGTGAAGTTGGAAATGCCGTTGCCCAGGGTGTTGAGGGAGGAGATTACCAGGTTGTTCAGCTTGATGGAGGCGCTGTAGCCTGCCATCACCGCCGGGCCGAAGCCGTTGATGACCCCCTGAATCACGATGTTGCCCACAGAGATAAAGCCCTGCTGCAAAATGCTGGGCACCGCAATGAGGCTGATTCGCTTCAGGAGCACCCCGGAAAACGCCCGGGACTTCTGCCCCTTCCCCATGGGGTGAATCCGCCGGAGCATCACCACCATGGCCAATGCACAGGCAACCCCCTGGCACAAAAAGGTTGCCCAGGCCACGCCCGCCACCCCCATCCGGAAGGTGGTGACGAAGAGAACATCCATCGCCACATTGGCTGTGGAGGACACCGCCAGGAACAGGAAAGGGGTCTTGGAATCTCCCAGGGCGGAGAATACGCCGGTGGCAATATTATAGTAGAATACAAAGGGCAGTCCCAGGACATAAATATCCAGGTACAGCTGGGAGTCGGCCATGAGAAGCTCCGGGGTGTTGATAAGCCCCAGCAGGGGCCGGCTGAACAAAAATCCCACCGCCATGAGCAGGGCACACAGGCAGCCGCCGGCAATCAGGGTGGTGTAGACAGCGGTTTTCAGCTCCCCCTCCTTTTTGGCGCCGTAGAGCTGAGCCGCCACCACGGAGCAGCCCATGTTGGTGCCGAAGGCGAAGGCCAGGAAAATCAGGGTGATCTCGTAGCTGTTGCCCACGGAAGCCAGGGCGTTCTCCCCGATGAATTTTCCCGCCACCAGGCTGTCGGCGATGTTATACATCTGCTGGAACACAATGCTGCCGAAAAGGGGCAGACAGAACTTCCACAGCACCGCCGCCGGTTTGCCTTGGGTCAGGTCTTTGTTCATTGCCATATTTTTGACTCCTTTCCCCCAAAAAAACGGCCGGGATTCCCCCAGCCGCCCCATATATCTTTCCCTAAAAATACCATTTTTCCCATCCGGTGTCAAGGTTTTTCCCCATTTTCCGGGAAAAACCTGCAATTTCACAAAAGACTGCCCCGATTGGGGCTGTCCCTTGTTCACATTTTTGCCAAAGGAGGCACTCCCATGAAAAAACTGCTGACCCTCGCCGCATTGCTTCTCGCCCTGCTTTGGGGCTGCACGCCCACACCCCCGGAAACCACGGAAGCTCCCCCGGAAACCACCACGGAAGCCCAGCCGGAAACTACCCAGCCACCCACGGAGGCTCCCACGGAGCCGGACCCTCTGGTTTTGCAGCTGGAATCCATGACTTTGGAAGAAAAAGTAGGGCAGCTGTTCATGGTGACCCCGGGCACTTTGGGCCTTCCCCAGATCAAAGCCCCCATGGAGGCCCTGTCCCAGGAGCAGCTTTCCCAGATGGAAAATGCCATCCGGGAGATTTTTGCCAAATACCCGGTGGGGGGAATCGTCCAGTTCGCCGCCGACCTTTACAGCCCGGAGCAGATTACCGCCTACAATGCTCTTTTGCAAAGGGCGGCAGAAATCCCTCTGTTTCTGGGGATTGACGAGGAGGGGGGCACCGTTGCCCGTCTTGCCAACCACTCCGCCTTTGACCTTCCCCAGTATCAAAGCGCCGGGGCGGTGGGGGCTTCGGGAAATCCGGAGGATGCCCTAAAAATGGGGCAAACCATCGGTGCCTACCTTGGGGAATACGGCTTTAATATGGACTTTGCCCCGGTGGCGGATGTGAATACCAACCCCAACAATCCGGTCATCGGCAACCGCGCCTTCTCCTCCGATTGCAATGTTGCAGGCCAGATGGCAAAGGCCATGGCCGAGGGTCTGGAGGAACAGGGCATTGTGCCGGTGTTCAAGCACTTCCCCGGCCACGGGGACACGGCTCAGGACAGCCATGAGGAAGTGGCCTATTCCCACAAGACCCTGGAGGAGCTGCAAGCCTGTGAGTTCATTCCCTTCTCCGGCCTGACGGAAAACCAGTGCGTCATGGTGGGCCACATCGCCCTGCCGGAGGTCACCGGGGACATGACCCCCGCTACCTTATCTTCTGAGATTGTCACCGGGCTTTTGCGGGAGAAGCTGGGCTTCCGTGGGCTGATTCTCACCGACTCCATGGTGATGGAGGCCATCACCGACAACTACTCAGGCGCCGAAGCCTCCCTTCTGGCCCTGGAAGCCGGGTGTCAGGTGATTCTCCAGCCGGAGGATTTCCCCTCTGCTTTTGCTGGCGTTGTGGAGGCGGTGGAGTCCGGCACTTTCCCGGAGGAACAGCTAAATGCGGTGGTGCTGCAAATTCTTCGGTTCAAGCAGGAGACTTGCGGGAATCTTTCTTGATTTTTCCCGAAAAAATTTCAAAATCCTCTTGACTTTCCAAATCCCCAATGCTAAAATAGACAAGCCGCATTGAAGAGGCTTAAGTTGGTGCGCCCAAAGCACCCGCCTTCAGAGCGAGACTACACAAATAAAGTAGGTGAAAAACATGAAAGCAGTTATCGTAACCGGCGGTAAGCAGTACACCGTTTCCGAGGGTGATGTGCTCTACATCGAGAAGCTGGAGGCCGAGGCCGAGTCCACCGTGAAGTTCGACCAGGTTCTGGCTGTGCTGGACGGAGAGAACTCCAAGATCGGCGCTCCCGTGGTGGACGGCGCTTCCGTTGAGGCCAAGGTCGTGAAGAACGGCAAGGGCAAGAAGATCGTGGTCTTCAAGTACAAGGCCAAGAAGAACGAGAAGAAGAAGATGGGCCATCGTCAGCCCTACACCAAGGTGGAGATCACCAAGATCGCTCTGTAATTATGACAAGATGCGAATTTTTTATGGAAGATGACCGGATTACCGGCTTCTCCATTTCCGGACACAGCGGCTATGCCGAGGAAGGCTCAGACATTGTCTGCGCCGCCATCTCCGCTGTAACAGCCATGGTGGAGGCTACCGTCAACGAGGTTTGCGGTGCCAAGGCCAAGGTTCGGGTCAAGGAGGCGGACGCCCGCATCACATTGACCCTCCCCACAGTCTGCGACGAGGAAGAGTCCGTTCAGGCGGTTCTCGCCGGAATGATGCTTTACCTTTGCAATCTGCGGGACGAGTATCCTGAAAATTTGGAAGTTTTGGAGGTGTAACACCATGCTGAAGATTGGTATTCAGTTTTTCGCTCACCACAAGGGCGGCGGTTCTACCAAGAACGGTCGTGATTCCGAGGCTAAGCGCCTGGGCGTGAAGCGTGCCGACGGTCAGAAGGTTCTGGCCGGCAACATCCTGGTTCGCCAGAGAGGCACCCACATCCACCCCGGTGTGAATGTGGGCATTGGCAGTGACGACACCCTGTTCGCTCTGATCGACGGCACCGTCCGTTTCGAGCGCAAGGGCAAGGATCGCCGTCAGTGCTCCGTGTACGCTGCCGAGCAGTAATCACGAATCCCTATGGTTCCCATGGGCTGCTGCAAAATATGCAGCAGCCCTATTTTTATCGTCATTCCCCATGGGCATCAAATAGAAACCGAAGGCTCGGAAAATACCTCCCGACCGGAGGGAGCTACGGGCTTTTCCCTTTCCACATTGATTTGTACTTTAAGGAAGTACCTGCTGTAATCCCTCAGTCAAAAATCAGAGATTTTTGCCAGCTCCCTTTGGCAAGGGAGCCTTTGGAGTGCGCACCAAAGCCCCCCTTGCTAAAGGGGGGTGGTTTGGCGAAGCCAAACCGGGGGGATACCCAGGCTCCGCCTGGGTACTTCTTACCTAATCACTCTTCACTATTCCCTAAAAAACCTTCCCCTTTTCACATAGGTTTGTACTTTGAAGAAGTGTCTGCTGTAGAATCCCTCAGTCGCCTCCGGCGACAGCTCCCTTTCACAAGGGAGCCTTGCGGGCAGTGCCCGCTGACAATTCCGCACGGTGGCTTTCTGCGATTCGTTACTGCCCCTCCAACGCCCGGTATCGGCGGCCTGCCAAAGCCCCCTGGCCATTGTGGGGGTGGTTTGGCGAAGCCAAACCGGGGGGATTCCGAGGGTGGCAGGTTTCCACATTGGTTTGTACTTTGAAGAAGTACCTGCTGTAGAATCCCTCAGTCACGGCGAAGGCCACCGGGGGCTCCCCGGCCGTGCCAGCTCCCTTTCACAAGGGAGCCTTTGGAGTGCTCCCCGGTATGGGAGCTTTTTCCCAGAACCCACTTTCACCAAGGAGGATTTTTCCATGGAAATGTTTGTAGATAAGGTACGCATCACCGTGTGCGGCGGCAGAGGCGGCGATGGGGCCGTGGCCTTCCACCGGGAAAAATATGTGGCCTCCGGCGGCCCGGACGGGGGCGACGGCGGTCATGGCGGCAGCGTCATCCTCCGGGTGAACGACAACCTCTCCACGCTCCTGGACTTCCGGTACAAGCGGAAGTACGCCGCCCAGTCCGGAGCCAACGGCGCCGGTCGGAACATGAGCGGCAAGCGGGGAGAATCCCTCATCATCCAGGTGCCCCGGGGCACCGTGGTGCGGGACGCCGCCACCAATCAGATTATCGCCGATATGTCCACCGGGGAGGACTTTGTCCTGGCCAAGGGCGGACGGGGAGGCTGGGGCAACGCCCACTACGCCACCCCCACCCGGCAGATTCCCCGGTTCGCCAAAGCAGGCCTTCCGGGACAGGAGCGGGACGTAGTACTGGAGCTGAAGCTATTGGCGGATGTGGGCCTTGTGGGCTTTCCCAACGTGGGCAAGTCTACCCTTCTTTCCGTCACCTCCAACGCCCGCCCCAAAATCGCCAACTACCACTTTACCACCCTCTACCCCAACCTGGGGGTCATCTACGTGGAGGAAGGGGTGTCCTTTGTCATGGCGGACATCCCCGGCATCATTGAAGGCGCTGCCGAGGGGGCAGGCCTGGGCCACGACTTCCTGCGGCACATTGACCGGTGCCGGCTCCTTGTCCACGTGGTAGACGCGGCAGGCTCCGAGGACCGGGACCCGGTGGCGGACTTTGACGCCATCTGCGCAGAGCTGAAAAACTACAGCGTGGATTTGAGCAACCGGCCCATGATTGTGGCCGCCAACAAGTGCGATTTGCTCCCCCCGGATTCGGACAATCTCCAGCGGCTGCGGGAGCACGTGGAGGCGGCAGGCTGTGAATTTTATGAGATTTCCGCCGCCACCACCAAGGGCACCCGCCACCTGGTACAGGCCATTGCGGAAAAGCTCCGCACCCTCCCTCCCGTAACCATTTACGAGCCGGACTATGTGGAGGCGGAGCCGGAGATTGCCGATCCCCAGAAGCTGGAAATCGAACATCTGGGGAACACCTGGGTGATTACCGGATTGTGGCTGGAACGGCTGATTATGAATATCAACTTTGACGACTATGAGTCCCGGAACTTCTTCGATTTGCAGCTGCGCAAGTGCGGCCTCTTTGCCCGGCTGGAGGAGATGGGGATTCAGGACGGCGATGTGGTGGATATTTACGATTTTCAGTTTGAATATCAGCGATAAACATTTGCCATTTTCCCTGATGGATAGTATAATGGAGTCACGAAACGTGGCTCCATTTTATTTTTTGGGGAAACTCTGAATAAATCGTCTGCGGCTGGAAAGCGGATCTTTTTCGCCATCCATGCAGAATGAAAAACAGGAAATACATAAAGTATTCCCCTGTTTTCCATTCTTTTGTCTGACGAAAAATCTCTCGCTGCCAGCTCTTGCCAATTTATCCAGAGCTTCCCTGTCCAAAACCTATGATAATCCGGGAGGGACAAAAAAATGCTACAGAATCTCAGCGCCCAGACCTTCAGACCCTACGGGCAGGTGCTGCCCGGCAGTCGCCGCCCCTCCCACTACGCCAATTACCACACCATCTCCCTGACCCCGGAGCAGTCCGTCTTTTACAAGACCACCGCCGCCACCTGGCTGGGGCCTGCCCAGGGCATGACTGCCCTGTCCGTGTCCCTGGACGACCACACCTATGGGGATTTCCTTCTGGACAGGGGGGTGCAGCTCCCTGCCGGGGTGTGGTTCTCCCTGACCCCGGTGGAGAACACCTCCGCCGTGGAGATGGCAGGGTTTTCCCTGCCCCGATGCCTGGGCACTCAGGTTCAGGACAGCAGCTACCGGATTTCCCCGGGGATGCAGGTGCAGAGCCTTTACACCTTCTTCCAGGAGGAGAAGGAGCCGGGCTTCCTGTTCCCGGGAGAGGCTCACCCCATGGGGGAACTGGTGTATGTGGACAAGGGCCGGGTTCACTCCGTGGCAGAAGGACAGGATTTGGTAGTGGAGGAAGGGGAGCTGGTGGTCTACGCCCCCAATCAGTGGCATATGCAGTACGCCGACCCGGGGGAAGCCCCCCGGCTGGTGTCCGCCGTGTTTTCCACCGCCTCCTCCCTGGCCCCCCTGTGCAACCGGAAAATCCAGCCGGGACAGGAGGCGGCGGGGCTTCTGCGCCGGATGCTGTGGGAGCAGGAAAACCCGGACGAGTACGCCCAGGATATGCTTTTAAGCCTTCTGACCACGTTGCTTCTTCTCCTTCTGCGCCAGACCAGGCAGACCCAGGAAACCGCCCAGTCCGCCGTCACATTGAACCGGGAGAATATGCGCATCCGCCGGGTTCAGCAGTATGTTTCCGACCATGTGCAGGAGAAGCTCTCCGTGCCCACGGTGGCAAAGGGCTGTCAGCTCAGCCCCAGCTACATGACGGCCCTGTTTCAAAAGCACCTGCACATCTCTCCGGCAGAGTACATCCGCCGGATCAAGCTACAGTACAGCAAACAGTTAATCCGTGAGGGGAACATGAATATCACCCAGATTGCCAAAGCCCTGGAATACTCCACCATTCACCACTTTTCCCGGCAATTCAAGGACAAATTCGGCATTACCCCCTCGGAATACGCCAAATCTCTGAAAGAAACCACCGGGAGGGACTGACTATGGAAATGAAAATTCTGGCCATCGGGGATGTGGTGGGAGAGCCGGGCCTACAGCACCTCGGCCGCCACCTGCGGCAGCTTCGCCGGGACACCGGGGCGGATTTTGTGGTGGTGAACGGGGAAAACGCCAGCGGCGTGGGGCTGACCCCTGACCAGGCGGAGGAGATTTTCGACGCCGGGGCGGATGTGATCACCCTGGGAAACCACAGCTTCAGCCGCCGGGAAATCTGCAGCTACTTGGACGACTGCCCCCGGATTCTCCGGCCTGCCAACTACGCCCCCCAGGTGCCGGGGCGGGGCTGGGGAGAGTTTGAGACGAAATTCGGCGCCGTGGCTGTCATTAACCTGCAAGGCCGGTGCGCCATGGACTTCTCCCCGGACAACCCCTTTTTGCTGGTGGAGAAGATTTTGCCGAAGCTTTCCACCCGCCTGATTTTTATTGACTTTCACGCCGAGGCCACCTCGGAGAAGCTGGCCATGGGCTATATGCTGGACGGCAGAATCAGCGCCCTTTGGGGCACCCACACCCATGTGCCCACCGCCGATGTGCAGGTGCTTCCCAAGGGCACCGGCTATGTCACCGACCTGGGGATGACCGGCCCCAGAGACTCGGTGCTGGGGGTCCAGCCCCACCAGTCCATCGCCAAGTTCCGGGGGGACCTGACCTCCCGGTACCAGTGGGCCAAGGGCCCCACCAAGCTGGAAGGGGTGCTGTTCACCATCGACACCCAAACCGGTCTTGCCAAATCCGCAGAAAGGGTGGGAACGGTATATGAAACTTCTCCACGCCGCTGATTTTCACCTGGACTCCCCCTTCCAGGGCTTCACCCCGGAGCAGCAGGAATCCCTCCGGAAAGCCTCCCTGGAACTGCCCTTTGCCGTTGCCCGGCTGTGCAGGGAAAAGGAGTGCCAGATGCTGCTTCTCTCCGGAGACTTGTTTGACGGCCCCTACACCCGGAAAAGCTATGAAGCCCTGGCCTCAGCTTTGGAGGAGGCCGCCGTTCCCGTGATCATCGCCCCGGGAAACCACGACCATGTGGGGCGTAATAGCCCCTGGCTTTCGGAGCATTGGCCGGAAAATGTCCACATTTTCACCAGTTCTTCCCTTCAGTCCCGGGTTTTTGAGGACTTAAACTGCCGGGTTTACGGAGCCGGCTACACCGCCATGGACTGCCCGGGGCTTTTGCAAAGCTTTACCGCCTCCGGGGAGGAGCGCTACCACATCGGGGTGCTTCACGGCGACCCCACCGCCCCCGACTCTCCCTACTGCCCCATCACCCGCTCCCAGGTGGAAAACAGCGGCCTTACCTATTTGGCATTGGGGCATATCCACAAGGGTGGGAGCTTCCGGGCGGGGAATACCCTTTGCGCCTGGCCCGGCTGTCCCATGGGCAGAGGCTACGACGAGCCGGGGCAAAAGGGGGTTCTTTTCGTAGACCTGGACACTGCCTCTCAGGCGGAGTTTGTGCCCCTTATGGGCTTTCCCAAGTTCTATACCCAGGAGCTTCCCCTGCTGGAAAGCCCGGAGGCTGCCCTTTCCGCCCTTTTGCCCGGGGCTCCTACGGAGGATTTTTACCGCATTACCCTGACAGGCCAGTGGGAGACCCCGGACTTGGCCGCCCTTTCCCGGAAATTCTCCCACATCCCCAACCTGACCCTCAGGGACTGCACCACGCCCCCTGTTGACCCCTGGGGAAGTGCCGGGGAGGACTCTCTGGAAGGGACGTATTTCCGGCTTTTGCAGGAGAAACTCACCGGGGCTGACCCCCATACCCAGGAAATTATCCAGCTGGCTGCGCGGATTTCCCGGCAGCTTCTGGACGGACAGGAGGTGAAGCTGCCGTGATCATCCACGCCATGACCGCCAGCTTTGGCAAGCTGCAAAATGAGACCCTGACCTTAAAACCGGGGCTGAATGTGATTCACGCCCCCAACGAATGGGGCAAAAGTACCTGGTGTGCGTTCCTCCTTGCCATGCTCTACGGCATCGACACCAGCGCCCGGGCAAGTAAGGGTGTGCTTCCGGACAAGACCCGGTACGCCCCCTGGAGCGGCGCTCCCATGTCGGGACGGATGGACATCACCTGGCAGGGCCGGGACATTACCATCGAGCGGAGCACCAAGGGACGGATTCCCATGGGCCAGTTTGCCGCCTATGAGACCCAGAGCCATCTTCCGGTGCCGGAGCTGACGGTGGAAAACTGCGGTCTGAAACTTCTGGGGGTGGAGCGGAGCGTATTCCTCCGGGCGGGCTTTCTCCGGTTTTCCGACCTGCCGGTGACGGCAGACGAGACCCTTCGCCAGCGCCTCAACGCCCTGGTGACCACCGGGGACGAAAGCGGGGACGCAGAGACCCTTTCCCAGAAGCTGAAAACCCTGAAAAACGCCTGCCGCCACAACACCACCGGGCAGCTGCCCCAGGCTGAGGGGCAGGCCGCCAAAATCCAGCAGGCTTTACAGGAGCTGGAGGGGCTGGGCCGGCAGATTGACAACGTAAAGGCCCAACAGAAAGAATTATGTCAACAAGAGAAGCTGCTTTTGAATCACCGGGAGGCTCTGGCGTATGAAGCCAGCCGGGAGTACCGGCGGCAGCTTTCCGCCGCCCAGGCAAAGGCGGAGATGTACCAAGAGCAGTTAAAGGCCTTGGAGGCTCGGGAGCTTCCCCCGGCGAAGGAACTGGAAGCCAAGCTCTCCCAAGCCCAGGGGTTACAGGAGGAATGGGAGGGGCTGCAAAGCCAGGCCCAGCTTCTTCCCCCGCCCCCTGCCCAGCCGGCGCCTCCCCTCCCCTTCCGGAGCCTCACGGGAGAGGAGGCCATCGCCCTGGCAGAGGGGGATGCCGCCGCCTACCGCCGTCTGAAAGACGCCCACCCCACCCCCTCCCGGGGGCATCTTCTCCCCGGGGCCGGAATTGTCCTCTTGGGGGTGGTTCTGCTGGTGCTGCGGCAGTGGATTTTGGGAGGCGCAGCCGCCCTTTTAGGCCTGGCGGCCCTGGTAGGAGGCTTTTATCTTGCCAGAAGCAAAGCCCAGAAAATCCGCCAGGAGAACCGGAAAAAGGCAGAGGAACTCCTTTCCCGGTATGCCCCCCTGGCACCGGAGGTCTGGGCAGATGCTGCCCGGGACTACAGCCGAAAGCTTCAAGCCTATGAGGCGGCTCTCACCACCCATGCCGCCGCCCGGCAGGCATTGCAGGAGAAAATGGGGCAGGTGCAAAATGAAATTCGGGAAATTGGGGGCAATCAGCCCCTTTCCGGGATTATCCGGGGGCTGCAAGGGGACTTGCAGCTTCACAGGGATTTGGAGGAGGCCCGGAGGCGGTGGGATGCCGCCCGGGAGACTGCCGAAACCCTCCGAAAGGCTCAGAAGGAGGTTCCCCCGCCCCAGCTGCCCGACAGCCTCACTTATTCCGAGGCTCAGACCCGGCAGCTTTTGGAGAATCTGGAAGGGAAAAAGCACCAGGCGCAGCTGAATCTGGGAAATCTTCAGGGCCGGATGGCGGCCCTGGGGCAGCGGGAGGAGCTGGAGCGGCAGAAGGCCCAGGTGGATGGGCGGATTGCCCTCTTAAAAGACTGGCAGGCGGCTTTGGAGCTGAGCCTGACCACGTTAGAAGCGGCGAAGCAGGAGCTCCAGCGGCGGTTTGCCCCCCAGATTTCCCGCCGGGCCCAGGAGCTGTTCTCCCGCCTCACCGGGGGACGGTACAACCGCCTGACCCTGGGGACGGACTTTGGGCTGCAGGTGGCGGCCCAGGAGGATGTGACCCTCCACTCCGCCCAGTATCCCAGCGACGGAACGGTAGACCAGCTGTATCTTTCCTTGCGGCTGGCGGTGGCGGAGGCGTTGACCCCGGAAGCCCCCCTGATTCTGGACGATGCCCTGGTACGCTTTGACGATGACCGGCTGAAAATCGCCCTGGAGGTACTGGGGCAGGAGGCAGCGCAGAAGCAGGTTCTGCTTTTCACCTGCCAGAGCCGGGAGGAAAGTTATGTTAATACATAAGGAGGGATTTTTATGGAAATGCTCCCCTTGACCTATGAAGGAGCCGCCCTGCGGATTCTGTGCGCAATCTTCATCGGCGGTCTTTTGGGACTGGACAGAGGTCTCAAAAACCGCCCGGCGGGGATGCGCACCTACATGCTGGTGTGTGTGGGTTCCTGCCTGATAATGCTCACAAACCAATTCATCTACCAGTCCGCCGGCACCGGCGACCCGGTACGGATGGGGGCCCAGGTGGTCAGCGGCATTGGCTTTCTGGGGGCGGGCACCATCATCGTCACCCGCCGCAGCCAGATCAAGGGCCTGACCACCGCCGCCGGGCTATGGGCCGCCGCCGGGGTAGGACTGGCGTTGGGGGTAGGCTTCTACTTTGGGGCCGCCCTGGGAGGTGCCGCCATCTTCGGGGTGATGACCCTGCTGCACCGGATGGACAACAAGCTCCAGAGCAACGCCCGGACCATTGAGGTTTATGTGGAGATGTCCCAGGATTTCTCCGTGGGGGATTTCCTGAGGGAGCTGCGGACCCGGAATCTGGAGCTTCACGAGCTTCAGCGGGAGCACGATGCCCCCAGGGAGCAAGGGGTAAGGGCGTACCTTGCCACCCTCCGCGCCCAGCGCCGCACCAGCCACATAGAGCTCCTGGAAGACCTGACAAAAATCCCCGGCATCCTCTTCATAGAAGAACTCTAACGGCGCGGCGAGTCGCCGCAGCCGGGGTGCCCCCGGTGGCAATGCGCACGGTAATCTTCAGCAAATCGTTACTGCCCCTCCAGGGCCCGGTATCGTTACTGCGGTGCAGTAGGTGCAAAGACCAAAGCCCCCCTGGCCATTGCGGGGGTGCCTCGGCACCGCCGAGGCGGGGGGATTCCGCAGGCAAAGCCTGCGGAACTTCTTACCTATTCCCTCTTCACTATTCACTAAAAAACCTTCCCCTTTCCACATGGGTCTGTACTTTCAGAAAGTGCCAACTGTGAATCCCTCAGTCACGCCTCCGGCGTGCCAGCTCCCTTTAGCAAGGGAGCCGCGGGCAGTGCCCGCAGACAATACGCACGATAGCTTTCAGCAAATCGTTACTGCCCCTCCAGTGCCCGGTAATGTTACCGGGTGGAAATCGAGGCAACGCACCAAAGCCCCCCGGGCCATTGCGGGGGTGCCTCGGCACCGCCGAGGCGGGGGGATAAGAGGCTTGCAGGTTTCCACATAGGTTTGTTCTATCGGAAAGTGCCAACTGTGAATCCCTCAGTCACGGCTGCGCCGTGCCAGCTCCCTTTAGCAAGGGAGCCTTTGGGTGCCCGGTATCGTTCTATTGTGCGATACCGGGCTTTTTCAACCTTCCAATCGACAGCGTGGGAACGAAGCACCCCAAAAACCACAACCCAAAACGGGGGTAGGGGCTGAAATCCCGCACCCGAGCCAAAGCGAAGGGTCAATCTCCCGATGGTTCCACCCGGGGGATTCTCAAGGGGGGAACAATTCGAGCGGGAGCGAGTTGTTCCCCCCTTGAGCCGGACAACTTTCCTTACTTTCTTGCCGGAGCAAGAAAGTAAGGCCCCGCTGGCAAGCGCCCGGAGTGCCTCCGGTGTCGATTTCGCTCGGTAGCTGATGCAGGTTGTCACTTCCCTGACCCGCCCGGTATCGTTACTGCGGTGGAAGTTGGGGTGTCGATAACCTCTATCAAGTACCATTCCATCCGAAACCGTCAGCTTGCCGCCCGCTGGCTCCCTCAGTCACCTGCGGTGACAGCTCCCTCCCGGAGGGAGCCATATGCCTGTGCCACTTCACATCGGCTTGTGCTTATGAGAAAGTGCCTGCTGTGGAATCCCTCAGTCACGGCTGCGCCGTGCCAGCTCCCTTTGGCAAGGGAGCCTTTTTTCGTTGTGCATGAAAATATCCCCGATGCCCTTTGTTGGGTATCGGGGATTATTGTTGGGATTATTCCTTGATGAGCAGCTCCGCGATCTGGATGGCGTTGGTGGCGGCGCCTTTTCTTACCTGGTCGCCGCAGCACCACAAGGTGATGCCGTTGGGATCGGTAAGGTCGGGGCGAATCCGGCCGACGAACACCGTGTCCTGATGGGAGGTGTCCAGGGGCATGGGGTAGACCTTGCCCGCAAGGTCATCCATCAGCTTGCAGCCGGGGGCGGCGGCGATGGCCTGCCGTGCCTGCTCTACGGTCACCGGGTGGTCAAAGTGGCAGGTGACGGAGATGGAGTGGCTGCGGACCACCGGCACCCGGACACAGGTGCAGTTTACCAGCAGCTCCGGCAGGTGCATGATCTTTCTGCCCTCGTTCTGCATCTTCATTTCCTCACTGGTGTAGCCCAGGGTCTGCTCCCCGCCGATCTGGGGAATCAGGTTGTAGGCAATCTGGTAGGGGAACACCTTGGGCTCTGCCTTCTCGCCCTTGGAAAGGGCCTCCACCTCCTGCTGCAGCTCCACAGGGCCGCCGGCGCCGGCGCCGGACACCGCCTGATAGGTGGAAGCCACCATGGTGCGGATGGGCCCGAACTGGTTCAGGGGGTTCACCGCCGTCAGGGTGATGATGGTGGAGCAGTTGGGGTTGGAGATGATGCCCTTGTGCTTCTTCACGTCCTCCGGGTTCACCTCCGGCACCACCAGGGGCACGTTGGGGTCCATCCGGAAGGCGGAGGAGTTATCCACAAACACGGCGCCGGCCTTGACAATTGCCGGAGCCAGAGCCTGGGCCACGTCGTTTTCCGCAGCGCCCAGGACGATGTCCACGCCCTCGAAAGCGTTTTCTCCCGCTTCCCGGATGGTGATTTCCTCACCCCGGAAGGTTACGGTCTTGCCGGCGCTTCTGGCGCTGGCCAGGGGGATGAGCTTTCCCACCGGGAAGTTCCGCTCCTGCAAAACATGGATCATTTCCTGTCCCACGGCGCCGGTGACGCCCAGGACAGCAACGGTATATTCTTTCATATTGTGTTCCTCCTTACTTCACGAAGCTGTTGTAAAGCACCCGGATGGCCTCAGCAAAGTCCCGGTTATCCACGCCGAAGATGATGTTCAGCTCGTCAGGCCCCTGGTTGATGGTGCGGATGTTGATACCCGCCTTGCCCAGGGCGGCGAAGAGCTTGCCGGATACGCCGGGGCGGGAGGCCATCTGCCGTCCCACGGCAGCCACCACCGCAATCTGGTCGTGGACTTGCAGGCTGTCCGGCTGGAGCTCCTGCTGAATCTCTCCCAGAATGGCGTAGAGGCTGGAGGCCACGGACTCGGTGGACACCACCACGGACACATTGTCGATGCCGTTGGGGGCGTAGTCCACGGAGATATTGTGCCGCTCCAGGACGGAAAGCATCCGCCGCAGCACACCCACCTCGTTGCTCATGCCCCGCTTGGACATGGAGATGATGGTAAAATCCTTCTTGCCGGTGATGCCGGTGATGAACCGGTCCGGGTCTGCGGGGGTGTCGAAGGATTCCTTGATCATGGTGCCGGGGTGCTGGGGGTCGTTGGTGTTGCGGATGTTTAAGGGGATGTTCTTCTCCCGCACCGGGAAGATGGTGCCCTCGTGGAGCACCTGGGCGCCGGAGTAGCTCAGCTCCCGCAGCTCGTCATAGGTGACCTCGGGGATGGGCAGAGGATTGTCAACAATCCGGGGGTCTGCCATAAGGATACCGGACACATCCGTCCAGTTTTCATACACATCCGCATCCAATGCCGCCGCTGCCAGAGCGCCGGTGATGTCGCTGCCGCCCCGGGAGAAGGTGCGGATATGACCGTCGGACATGAGGCCGTAGAAGCCGGGAGTCACCACGCCCTTCCCCACGGCCAGAGACCGGAGGGCCTGGTAGGAGGTGGCCTTATCCACGGTGCCGTCCATATGGAATTTCACCCAGTCCACGGCGTCGATAAACTGGAAGTCCAGGTATGCAGCCATGAGCTTGGCTGAGAAATACTCGCCCCGGCTCACCAGGGCGTCCTGGGAGATGGACTTCTCCTCCAGCCGCTGCTTGAGAGCCGCAAACTCCCGCTCCAAGTCCAGCTTTACCCCCAGCTCATCCCGGATTTCCAGGTACCGGGAGCGAATCATATCGAAAACCGAGTCGCAGTTCACCCCGTACTGGACGTGGGCGTAGCACAGGTATAACAAATCCGTGATTTTGTGGTCGTTTTTATTCCGCTTACCGGCGGCAGAGACCACCACCACCCGCCGCTCCGGGTCGGACAGGATAATGTCCCGTACCTTCCGGTACTGCCCGGCGTCGGCCATGGAGGAGCCGCCGAATTTCGTTACTTTCAGCATTTTCTTCCTTCCTTCCGAGAAGAATTATTCCTGGGGAAACTCTGATTAAATCGGCAAGAGCTGGCAGCGAGAGATTTTTTGTCAGACAAAAGAATGGAAAACAGGGGAATACTGTATGTATTTCCTGTTTTTCATTCTGCATGGCTGGCGAAAAAGATAAGCTTTCCAGCCGCAGACGATTTATTCAGAGGTTCCC
>DVGG01000011.1 GCA_018712825.1 Candidatus Faecousia excrementipullorum
GTGCGCCGCCGCTTCTGTGTATAAAAATACCTCTCCGGGTAAAAATTTCCAGGGAGGTGTTTTTATGGAGCGTTCCCGTATGTTGCGTCTGATTTTTGCCGGGTTCTGTGCCGGAGCTGTCAACGGGCTTCTGGGGGCCGGGGGCGGCATGATCCTGGTGCCATTGCTGATTGTCCTGTGCCGGCTGCCGGAGGAGGAGGTTTTCCCCACCTCCATCGCCATCATGCTGCCGGTGTGCCTGGTATCTCTTCTGTGGGGCAGCTCTTCCTGGCCTCCCCGGGAGCTGCTGCTTCCCTGTCTTGCCGGCAGCGCCCTGGGAGGGCTGATCGCCGGAAAAATCCGGATTCCCACCATATGGCTTCACCGTATTCTGGGAATCTTTATTCTTTGGGGAGGCGTCCGACAGCTATGGGGATAAATTTTCTTGTTTGCACTCTGCTGGGGTATCTATCCGGCCTGGGTGTGGGTGGAGGAAGCCTTCTGATGCTCTGGCTTACCCAATGGCAAGCCCTTCCCTACCCCACGGCCAGAACCACCAATCTGTTGTTTTTCCTGCCCAGCAGTCTGATTGCCTCTTGCTGCAACCTCAAAAACCACCGTCTTTCCCTGTCCCGGGCATTTCCGGGCATCGCCGCAGGGTGTGCGGCAGCCCTGCTGTTTTCCCTGTGGGGGCAGAATCTGGATAGTTCCCTGCTGGGTAAGATTTTTGGAGGGCTGCTCCTGATAATCGGTATGCACGAGCTGCTTTACCGCCCCCGGAAAGCCAGATAACCCTCCAGAATCAAGGATGCTGCCACGGCATCCACCGTATCCTTCCGCTTTTTTCCGTGGTAGTTGTGCTGGGACAGGATATTGTGGGCTTCCACGGTGGTGCGCCGCTCGTCCCACAGGGCCACGGGCAAGCCCGTGGTCTCCTCCAGCCGCTGGGCAAATTCCCGGCACAGCTGGGCTCTGGCCCCTTCCGTGCCGTCCATATTCTTGGGCAGTCCCACCACAAGCTGGGACACTTCCCGCTCCTTTGCCAGCCGGGCAAGCTCCGCCAGGGTTTTGTCCGGATTCCGGCTGTGAATCACCGTTGTGGAGCCTACAATGGAGCAGAGCAGGTCTGAAACTGCCACACCGGTACGGGCATCCCCATAGTCAACTGCCATAATTCTCATTTCTTTTTGCCTCCCTGTGTTTTTCCCCCATTATAACCGAAAAAAAGCAAAAAAGAAAGGAAAATTCTTGTTGACTTTGGGAGCCCCCCATGATAGAATGATTTTACCTGTGAAAAGGGCTTTTTTTGTGCGCCTTTTTCAGCCCCGGAGCGGCAGTTGTAGTGGCCGCTTCCTAAATTTTTCCATAGCCGGGGTGATACAGGGAGGCAATATTAAGGAGGTGCCGTTATGCGCGTGAAAGTCACTTTGAGATGCTCCGAGTGCAAGCAGAGAAACTACAACACCATGAAGAACAAGAAGAATGACCCCGACCGTCTCGAAATGAAGAAGTACTGCAGATTCTGCAGAAAGCACACCGTTCACAACGAGACCAAGTAAGGAGGCTCCCAATCATGGCTGAAGTAAAAAAGGCAAATTGGTTCAAGCGTTTCTTCGGAGGCATTGCCAAGTACTTCCGTGAGCTGCGCAGTGAGCTGAAGAAGGTCGTATGGCCTACCCCCAATCAGGTAGCCAAGAACACCCTGATCGTTTTGTCCAGCGCTCTGATCATCGGCGTGTTTATCTGGCTGTTTGACTATGTTGCTGGTCAGGGCATCAGCGCCTTGATCGGAGCCTTTAACCGCTAAGGTATCCCGCTATGGCAGAAGCTGCAAAGTGGTATGTCGTCCATACCTATTCCGGTTATGAAAACACTGTAAAGGCCACCATTGAGAAAACGGTGCAGAGCCGTCAGCTTCAGGAGCAGATCCAGGTGGTTTCCATCCCCATGGAGACTGTTACGGAAATCACCGAGACCGGTGCAAGCAAAACCTATGACCGGAAGCTGTACCCCGGCTATGTGTTCATCAAAATGGTTTACAGCGATGACACCTGGCATGTCATCCGAAATGTCCGCGGCGTGGCCGGCTTCGTGGGCGCGTCCAGCAACGATCCCGCTCCCCTGTCTGAGGATGAGGTTTATCAGATGGGCGTGGAGAAGCGTGAAATCGTCATCAACTATCAGGTTGGCGACACGGTGCGCATTCTCGACGGTCCTCTGTCCTCCTTTACCGGCACGGTGGAGGCCATCGATGTGGACAAGAATCAGGTCAGCGTGGTTGTTTCCATGTTTGGCCGTGAGACCTCTGTGGATTTCGAGTTGGATCAGATTGAGGTCGTTTCCCAATAAGGGCAGTTATGCTGCCGGATCGTGGGAGGGGTTCTGAAACCCCGCAAAACATGCGCTAAGCGCATCATTACCACATTTTATTCAGGAGGTGCTTATCATGGCACAGAAAGTTACTGGTATTATCAAGCTTCAGATTAACGCCGCTAAGGCAACTGCTTCTCCCCCTGTCGGTCCCGCTCTGGGCCAGCACGGTGTGAACATCGCTGCTTTCATCAAGGAGTTCAACGCCCGTACCCAGTCCATGGAGGGCTACAAGATCCCCGTTGTTATCACCGTTTACGCTGACCGCAGCTTCACCTTCATCACCAAGACCCCTCCTACCCCCCTGCTGATCACCAAGGCCATCGGTCTGGAGAAGGGTTCCGGTGTTCCCAACAAGACTAAGGTTGGTACCATCACCCGGGCTCAGATCACTGAGATCGCCAAGACCAAGATGCCCGATATGAACGTAAACTCCCTGGAGGCCGCTGAGAGCCAGGTTGCTGGCACCTGCCGTTCCATGGGCGTTACCGTCGTTGACTGATATTTGACTTCCGGGCTGCACTGACCCGGAAATGTGGGAGGATTTTTCCGCATCACCACTATAAGGAGGATAAAACAAGTGTTTAGAGGCAAAAAGTATAAGGAGAGCGCCAAGCTGATTGACCGCTCTGTTCAGTATGATCCCACCGAGGCCCTGGAGCTGGTTGTGAAGGGCGCTACCGCCAAGTTCGACGAGACCGTCGAGATGCACATCAAGTTGGGTGTTGACTCTCGTCACGCTGACCAGCAGGTCCGCGGCGCCGTGGTTCTGCCCAACGGCACCGGCAAGACCCGCCGGGTGCTGGTGTTCGCCAAGGACGCCAAGGTAGATGAGGCCAAGGAGGCCGGTGCCGACTATGTTGGCGGCATGGAGCTGGTGGAGAAGATCACCAAGGAAAACTGGTTCGACTTTGATGTCGTCGTTGCTTCCCCCGACATGATGGGCCTGGTTGGCCGTCTGGGTAAGGTTCTGGGCCCCAAGGGCCTGATGCCCTCCCCCAAGGCCGGCACCGTGACCCCCAACGTGGGCAACGCCGTCAAGGAAATCAAGGCTGGTAAGGTGGAGTACCGTCTGGACAAGACCAACATCATCCACTGCCCCATCGGCAAGGTTTCCTTCGGTGCCGAGAAGCTGGCTCAGAACATGGACACCCTGATGCAGGCCGTTGTGAAGGCTAAGCCCGCAGCTGCCAAGGGTCAGTATATCAAGTCCTGCGTGGTTGTTTCCACCATGGGCCCCGGCGTTAAGGTTAACACTACCAAGTACGTGTAAGGAATTGAGCCGGGAAGTTCGCTTCCCGGCTTTCCTGAAAAATCGGAAAAATATTTGAATTTTTCCTTTGTTTCCCCTTGACAGATTATCTGTCATTTGCTATAATGTCAAAGTTGCCAAAGACAGCAGGTTGCATTGCGTAATTCCTGCCGAGGTGCGTGGATATGGATTATTTGCGTGTCTTTCTGTCTTCTGGCAGGAAGACATTTATTTTTTTCGGAGGTGAAAACACATGCCCAACGCAAAGGTTCTGGAGAGCAAGAAGGCAGTGGTGGAAGCTCTGTCCGGCAAGATTAAGGAAGCTACTTCCGTCGTTTTTGTTGACTACAAGGGTATCACCGTTGCTCAGGATACCGCACTGCGTAAGCAGTTCCGTGACGCTGGCGTGGATTACGCTGTTGTTAAGAATACTCTGACCCGGTTCGCCGCCAAGGAAAACGGCTACGACTTCGATGAGGTTCTCAACGGTACCACCGCTATGGCCAGCACCACCGGCGATCCCATCGCTCCCGCTCGTATTGTGTGCGAGTTTGCCAAGAAGAACAAGCTGGCTATGTCCATCAAGGGCGGCCTGGTTGAGGGCTCTGTCCTGACCGGCGAGCAGCTCAGCGGCTTCGGCGAGCTGCCCAGCAAGAACGCTCTGGTTGCTCAGGTTCTGGGTACTTTCCTGGCTCCTATCTCCAGCCTGGCTTTTGTCCTGGATCAGATCCGGGAGCAGAAGGAAGGCGGCGCTCCCGCAGCAGAAACTGCAGAAGCCTAATCATTCAAATCTATTTTATCACAACTATTACATTTTAGGAGGATTTTACCATGGCTAGTGAAAAAGTCACTGCTCTCGTTGAGGAAGTAAAGGGTCTGACCGTTCTGGAGCTGTCCGAGCTGGTTCACACTCTGGAGGAAGTTTTCGGCGTTTCCGCCGCTGCCGCTGCTGTTGCCGGCCCCGCTGTTGCCGCTGCTGCTGAGGTTGAGGAGAAGACCGAGTTCGACGTTATCCTGAAGGACCCCGGCGCTTCCAAGCTGGGCGTTATCAAGGTTGTCCGTGCCGCTACCGGCCTGGGCCTGAAGGACGCCAAGGATCTGGTGGACAACTGCCCCAAGACCCTGAAGGAAGCCATCTCCAAGGAAGATGCCGAGAAGCTGGTTGCCGAGCTGAAGGAAGCCGGCGCTACCGCCGAGATCAAGTAATCTCACTTTTCTCATCTATAAACAGCCGCCAATTTCGGCGGCTGTTTCTCTTATAAGGAGGAAACTATGGACTTTCTCTTTGACTATTTCCAATCCATCGGCATTGATTTCTGGAATTTCCTGATTTTTTCCGGTGTGTTGATTCTTGCCACTTTGCTTTTGGGCACTTTTGCCCGGGTAGTATTCGGCAGAAATTCCACCCTCTGCCACAGCCTTTCCGGCGCCATCGGCATTCTGTTTATCTATGCCATTACCGTGGTGATTCACAGCATCGGCGTGGAGTATAAATACCTGACCACCCCCCTGCCCTTTGTGAGCATCTCCGGACAGACCATGAACCTGTTTTCCTTTCAGGGCGCCCCCTACACCCTGGTGGGTGAGCAGCTGCTGAGCATGATTATTCTTGCATTCCTTGCAAACCTTGCCACCGGCTGGCTGCCCAAGGGAAAAAATATATTTACCTGGGTCATTTTCCGCAGTCTGGCCATTGTCATCGCCATGGCTCTGCACCTGGGGGTGCATTGGCTGTCACTTACCTTCCTGCCGGAAGGCATTGTCACCTATGCGCCGGTGATTCTGCTGGCTTTGCTGGTGATCATGCTGCTTACTGGTGCTCTGAAATTCCTGGTGGGGCTTCTGCTTACCTCCGTCAATCCCCTGATTGCCGCATTCTACACCTTCTTCTTTGCCAATGTGGTGGGCAAGCAGCTGACCCGGGCCGTGTTTACCACCGCCCTGCTTGCGGGACTTTCCTATGGAATGCAGTCTTTGGGAATTGTGGGCGTCAGCATCTCCGCCGCAGCCCTGTCTGCCTATCTGCCCTTTGCCATTCTTCTGGCTGTCCTGTGGTACGTCCTGGAGCGTGTATTTTGATAAAAAAGACCTGGCTTTTCGCCAGGTCTTTGCATTATATCAGAAAATTTTGCAGAAAATTTCTGATTTTTTGCAATAATTCTATTTTACAAATGGACTTTGATATATTATAATGTTAAAGGTATATTTGTGCAAAAATTGCCAATCTATTTGAAGAACAGGAGTGTATTGTATGAGCCGGATGTTTGGTACCGTTTCTATGGGTATCCGAGCTCCCATCATTCGTCAGGGAGATGACCTGTCCAAGATCGTTGTGGACTGTATCCGTGAGGCTATGGAGGAAGGACTGACTCCCAGAGACCGGGACGTCGTGGCTATGACCGAAGCCATCGTGGCCCGCTCTCAGGGCAACTATGTCACCGTTGACAACATCGCCCAGGATGTTCGCACCAAGCTGGGCGGAGAGACTGTGGGTGTGATTTTCCCCATCCTCAGCCGTAACCGCTTTGCCATCTGCCTGCGGGGCATCGCCAAGGGCTGCAAGAAGGTAGTCCTGATGCTCAGCTACCCCTCCGATGAAGTGGGCAACCACCTGATCGATTGGGACCTGATGGACGAGAAGGGCGTAGACCCCTACAAGGATGTACTGGATGAGAAGCGTTATCGGGACCTGTTCGGCTACATCAAGCACCCCTTTACCGGTGTTGACTATGTGGAGTATTACAGCAGCCTGATCAAGGAGTGCGGTGTTGAGGTGGAAGTGGTATTTGCCAACGACCCCCGGGCCATTCTGAAGTACACCAAGAATGTGCTCCACTGCGACATCCACACCCGGGCCCGCACCAAGCGTCTCTTGACCGCCGCCGGTGCTGAGCGGGTATACGGCCTGGACGAGATTATGACCGCTCCCATCGACGGCAGCGGCTACAACGCCAAGTACGGTCTGCTGGGCTCCAACAAGGCCACCGAGGAGACTGTAAAGCTGTTCCCCAGAGAGTGCCAGGATCTGGTGGAGGACATTCAGGCAAAGCTGCTGGAGCTCACCGGCAAGCATCTGGAAGTGATGGTATACGGCGACGGCGCCTTCAAGGATCCCGTGGGCAAGATCTGGGAGCTGGCCGACCCTGTGGTCTCCCCTGCCTACACCGCAGGTCTGGAGGGCACCCCCAATGAGCTGAAGCTCAAGTATCTGGCGGACAACAACTTCGCCTCCCTCTCCGGCGAGGCTCTCCGGGATGCTATCAAGCAGGAGATTCAGAAGAAGGACGGCTCCAGCCTGGTGGGCAACATGGTATCCCAGGGTACCACTCCCCGTCGGCTCACCGACCTGATTGGCTCTTTGTGCGACCTGACCTCCGGCTCCGGCGACAAGGGCACTCCCATCATCTATATCCAGGGCTATTTCGACAACTACACCAACGAATAAGCAAAAGGGACGAGCCATCCGGCTCGTCCTTTTTTATAAAAACGGGCTGTCCCGGAATGGGACAGCCCGTTTTTTATGCCTTTTCCACTGCCTCTACCACCGGGGCGATGGGGTCGGTATTTACCTCCTCCATCCGGCCGTTGTCGTAGCTTTCTGCCACGGTAGGGTCAATGGGAAGTCTGGCCAGCACCGGCAGGCCGAAGCTCTCGGCCACCTGGTCCAGCTTGCTCTTGCCGAACACGGAAATCTTCTTTCCGCAGTCGGGGCACTCCAGATAGCTGTAGTTCTCCACGAAGCCCAGCACCGGAATGTGCATCATGTTTGCCATCTTCACAGCCTTGGAAACAATCATGGACACCAGATCCTGGGGGCTGGTGACAATCACAATGCCGTCCACCGGCAGGCTCTGGAACACCGTCAGGGGCACGTCGCCGGTTCCGGGAGGCATATCCACAAACAGGTAGTCCACGTCCTCCCAGATTACATCTGTCCAGAACTGCTTGACCGCTCCGGCAATCACCGGGCCACGCCACAGCACCGGTGCGGTGCTGTCGTCCAGCAGCAGGTTAATGGACATGATCTGGATGCCGGTTTTGGTAACGGCGGGATACAGGCCATCCTTGGTGGCACCCTGGCACTCGGTAACGCCAAAGGCTGTAGGGGCGGAGGGGCCGGTAATGTCCGCATCCAGGACGCCTACCCGCTTGCCCTTCCGGGACATGGCCACTGCCAGCATGGAGGTGACGGTGGACTTGCCCACGCCGCCTTTGCCGGATACCACGGCGATAACCTTCTTTACGCTGGCTTTCTCATTCAGCTTCGCCCGCAGGCTCTCCGCTTTCCGGTCGCCGCAGTCCGAGCTGGAACAGGAAGCACA
Source organism: Candidatus Faecousia excrementipullorum (assembly GCA_018712825.1). Lineage (GTDB taxonomy): Bacteria > Bacillota > Clostridia > Oscillospirales > Oscillospiraceae > Faecousia > Faecousia excrementipullorum. The sequence continues at coordinate 7,924 of DVGG01000011.1, forward strand.
ATTTCCGTTGCAAGAACTCATGTTCAAAACGCTCCTTTATCAAAGGAAGCTCTGAATAAATAGGCAAGAGCTGGTAGCGAGAGATTTTTTGTCAGACAAAAGAATGGAAAACAGGGGAATACTGTATGTATTTCCTGTTTTTCATTCTGCATGGCTGGCGAAAAAGATAAGCTTTCCAGCCGCAGACGATTTATTCAGAGGTTCCC
>DVGG01000061.1 GCA_018712825.1 Candidatus Faecousia excrementipullorum
CGAGAGATTTTTTGTCAGACAAAAGAATGGAAAACAGGGGAATACTGTATGTATTTCCTGTTTTTCATTCTGCATGGCTGGCGAAAAAGATAAGCTTTCCAGCCGCAGACGATTTGTTCAGAGATTCCCTAATTGTCCCCTTCAAACAGGGTGTCCACCGTGGCAAAGCGGTAGCCCATCTCCTCCCACCGGGTCAGAAGCTCAGGAAGGATTTCGGCATTGGTGGCGGAAGTGGAGTGGAGCAGGACAATGGCCCCGTTGTGGGTCCGGGGCAGGAGCTTGGCGAAGGCCTGCTCCCGGCTGGGCTGGGCGTTGTTGTTCCAGTCCTGGTAGGCCAGGCTCCAGAACACCGTGTGATACCCCAGCTCCCGGGCCATTTTCAGATTCTCCTCGCTGTAAATCCCCTGGGGCGGCCGGTAGAGCCGGGAAAGAGTCTGGCCGGTAATCTGCTGGTACAGCTGAGCCATGTCCTCCAGCTCCCGGGCAAAGGCGTCAAGATTCTGAATCTTGCTCATATCCGGGTGGTTCATGGTGTGATTGCCCACTGTGTGCCCTTCCGAGGCCATCCGCCGCACCAGGTCCGGGTTTCGCTCCAGATAGTCCCCCACCAGAAAGAAGGTGGCCTGCACCTGGTGCGCTTTCAGGGTGTCCAGGATTTTTTCTGTACAGCCGTTTTCGTACCCGGCATCAAAGGTGAGATAGAGTACCTTTTCCGCCGGGTCGCCCATGTATACCGCATCAAACTGGGACAGCTGCGCGGAGCTGGCGTTGCCGGTGGGAGGCTCCCCCTCCCCATTGAATTTAAGACCCCAGGAGCCGGTTTCCAGGGTGGCCGGCGTCCACAGCTGCAGACCCAGCGCCCCCAGAATCACCGCCCCCAGGAAAATGAAAAGCCAAAATCGTTTGCCCATAATACCCCTCCTGTCATGGACAATCTATGTGGGAGGGCGGGAAACTATGTCCCGGTGGGTACAGCCTTTGGTGATTTTTCCGAAAACTGGTATATTTAACTAAATTTTTAACTTAATTTTTTCGCTGAACGAAGGAAAAAGAGCATTTCCTACAAATTTGTTGTTCAATCTTTACAAATCAGGAAACTTGTGCTATGCTACCTATGGTTGATATTGTGCATCAGCCACAAATGCTAAGGAGGAAAACAAAACATGAAGAAGATTATTGCAATGCTTCTCGCCCTGGTAATGGTGCTGGCCTTTGCTGCCTGCGCTCCTGCCGACGGCGGCGAGAACACCAAGGCTCCCGACGGCGGCGAGGCCACCCAGGGCGGCTCCGATCTGAAGGTGTCCGTGTTCTGGTACAACGAGTCCGACGCATACCTGAGCACCGTTCGTTCCGCTCTGAATGCTGAGCTGGACAAGCTGGGCGTTACTTACGACAACCAGTATGCCGGCAACAACCAGTCCACCCAGACCGACCAGATCCGTACCGCTGTTACCGGCGGCTCCAACCTGCTGGTTGTAAACGTGGTTACCTCCGGCTCCCCTGACGTAGCTAAGGAAATCCTGAACATCGCCGGCGACATCCCCGTGGTGTTCTTCAACCGTGCCATCGGCACTGAGGGCAAGGACGTTCCCGTCCTGGAGGCTCACTCCAACGCTTGCTTCATCGGTACTGACGCTCCCGAGGCCGGCCACCTGCAGGGCCAGATGATCGGCAAGTACCTGGTGGAGAACTATGACGAAGTCGACGTGAACGGCGACGGCGTTATCTCCTACGCTCTGTTCAAGGGCGACGAGTCCAACATCGAGGCTATCTACCGTACCCAGTACGCTGTTGAGGATGCCAACAAGGTTCTGGCTGAGGCCGGCAAGGAGCCCCTGAAGTACTTTGATCCCAACAACGCCGACGGTTACCAGGTTGACCTGAACGGCCAGTGGTCCGCTACTGCCGCCAAGGACTACATGGATACCAACTTCATCACCTACAATGAGGCTTCCGGCAACATGATCGAGCTGGTCATCTGCAACAACGACGACATGGCTCAGGGCGCTATCGCTTCCCTGCAGGCTCAGAACTACAACCTGCCTGGTCAGCACGTGGTTCCCGTGTTCGGCGTTGACGCCATCGACGCTGCCATCCAGCTGATCGCTGACGGCGCCATGACCGGTACCGTTAAGCAGGACGCCGAGGGTATGGCTGCCGCTATCGCCGGCACCGTTGCCTCCCTGAAGGACGGCAAGACCCCCGTTGAGGCTCTGGCTGCTCAGAAGGACGACCGGTTCTCCGTGGCTGCCGACTGCACTTCCAAGCTGTACGTTGCTTACGCTCCCTACACTGGCGAATAAGCATTAGAAAAAATATCCGGGCAGCTGTCGTTCCGGCGGCAGCTGCCCCATTTTCGGAAACGGATTCCGTCCTTTTTTAAGGACGGTTGCTTGCCGTTTTCGCTGCCGGAAGACATACCGCGACCAATGTAGAAGGAGGAACGCACTATGCCAAAGGATGTTCTACTGAGAATGGTAGACATTACAAAGACTTTCCCAGGCGTAAAAGCTCTGGACCATGTTTCTCTGGAGGTAAAGGCAGGCACCGTACACGCCCTCATGGGTGAAAACGGTGCAGGAAAATCCACCTTGATGAAGTGCCTCTTCGGCATTTACAACAAGGATGAGGGCCACATTTACCTGGAAGGCAAGGAAGTCAATTTCAAAAGCAGTAAAGAAGCCCTGGACAACGGGGTGGCCATGGTTCACCAGGAGCTGAACCAGGCGCTGAAGCGTTCGGTGATGGACAACATCTGGCTGGGCCGTTACCCCAAGATGATGGGCATTGCCGTCAACGAAAAGAAGATGTATAAAGACACCAAGGCAATTTTTGATGAGCTGGGCATCGACGTGGACCCCAAGCGCATCATGAGCACCATGCCCGTTTCCCAGCGGCAGATGGTGGAAATTGCCAAGGCTGTTTCCTATAACTCCAAAATCATCGTCTTTGACGAGCCCACCTCCTCCCTGACGGAAGAGGAAGTGGAGCACCTGTTCAAGATTATCAATATGCTCCGGGACCGGGGCGTGGGCATCATCTACATCTCCCACAAGATGGCGGAAATCAAGCGGATTTCCGATGAAATCACCATCATGCGGGACGGCACCTGGGTTGCCACCCGGCCTGCCGCCGAGCTGGAGATGTCCCAGATTATCAAACTGATGGTAGGCCGTGAGCTCACCAATCAGTTCCCCCCCAAGACCAATAAGCCCGGCGAGGTTTACCTGAAGGTAGAGGGCCTTACCGGTATGTATAACCAGCTGAAGGATGTGTCCTTCGTGGCCCGCCGGGGCGAGATTCTGGGTCTGGCCGGTCTGGACAGCTCCGGACGTACCGAAACCCTGGAGAGCATTTTCGGTGTCCGCACCCGGAAGTCCGGCGTCATTACCCTGGACGGCAAGCGCTGCAAAAACCGGAACGCCGGGGAATCCATCAAGAACGGCTTTGCCCTGCTGACGGAAGAACGCCGGGCCACCGGTATTTTCGGCGTGCTGAATATCCGGGAAAACACGGTTATCTCCAGCCTGAAGCGGCATAAGCGGCTGGGCTTCTACCTGAGCGACAGGTCTCAGAAGAAGGATACCCAGTACTACATCGATGCCCTGCGTACCAAGACCCCCACCCAGGAAACCAAAATCCGCAGCCTGTCCGGTGGTAACCAGCAGAAGGTGATTATCGCCCGCTGGCTGCTGACGGAGCCGGAGGTGCTGCTGCTGGACGAGCCCACCCGTGGTATCGACGTGGGTGCCAAGTATGAGATTTACCAGCTGATTCTGGACCTGGCGCTGTCGGGCAAGACCGTTATCATGGTTTCTTCCGAAATGCCGGAGCTGCTGGGCGTCTGTGACCGGATTGTGGTCATGTCCGGCGGCCGGGTAGCCGGCGAGGTAGATACGGCCAACACCAGCCAGGAAGAGATTATGACCCTGGCCGCCAAGTATGTATAAGGAGGATACAATTTTATGGGAAATCCCGTAGCAAATCTCCGTAGAAGAGCGGATGAATTCAAAACCCTCAGCCCCAAGGATAAGCGCCGCCGTGTGGTGGACGGCATTCTGAACAATGCCCTGTATATCCTGATGCTGATTTTCGTCATCTACACTGCCACCCAGCGGGAACAGTTCGTCACCCTGAGCTCTCTGGCAAACCTGGTCACTCAGGTGGCTGCCTACCTGCCCATGGCTCTGGGTATTGCAGGCTGTATCGTCCTGACCGGTACCGACCTGTCTGCCGGCCGTGTCCAGGGCTTGACTGCCGGCGTGTCCGCTGCCTTCCTGCAGCGCACTGACCTCACCCGGAAAATGTTCCCCACCCTGCCGGAAGCCAGCGTGGGCTGGATTTTTGCCACCCTGCTGATCGCTCTGGCCATCGGCGCCATTGTGGGCCTGGTCAACGGCTTCTTCGTTGCCAAGTTCAATCTGCACCCCTTCATTGTTACCCTGTCCACCCAGCTGATTACCTACGGCATCATCCTGTGGTTCTTCGCTCTGGGCGGCAACAATGGCCAGCCCATCACCGGACTGTCCGATACCTACCGCAACGCCGTGGGCGGCGCTATGTTCTCCGTGGACAATACCCCCATTCCCCGGTATGTGCTCTATGCCATTTTGCTGACAATCATCATGTGGTTCATCTGGAACAAGACCACCTTCGGCAAGAATATGTTTGCCGTGGGCTCCAACGCCGAAGCTGCCAAGGTTTCCGGTGTTAACGTGTTCCTGACCACCATGCTGGTACATACCCTGGCCGGTGTCCTCTACGGCTACTCCGGCTTCGTGGAGACCGTCCGCAGCGGCTCTGCTGCCGCAGCTACCGGCCTGAACGCTGAGTGTGACGCCATCGCAGCCTGTGTTATCGGCGGTGTTTCCTTCGTCGGTGGTACCGGTAAGATCAGCGGCATCATCCTGGGCGTGGTCATCCTCCGGATTATCTTCATCGCCCTGACCATGCTGGGCGTGAGCTCCTCCTCCCTGTATATCATCAAGGGCGCCATCATCCTCTGCGCCTGCGCTCTGGATATGCGGAAGTACATGGTTAAGAAGTAATGGAAGAGCAAGACCTGACCCCTCAGCAGGAACCCTCCTCCCAGGAGGAGAATGTTCCCAAGTTCCGGGGGCTTTACCGCTATGTGAAAATTTCGGTAAAGGCGCTGGACATCATTATCGTGTCATGTATTGCGGTGATTATCATTACCGTAGCCGTGAATCTCCTGAATCCGGGCTACACCGTGACCTTCAATTCTCTGGGAGGTACGGATGTGGCTGCCGTCAAGTGCCAGTACGGCGAATTGCTGACGGACGTGGAGCCCCCCACCCGGGAAGGCTACACCTTCGGCGGCTGGTTCCGGGACCCGGGATGCACCCTTCCCTGGAATCTGGAAACGGACACGGTGTCGGAAAGCCTGACCCTGTACGCCCTGTGGATTCCGGAAAATCCCCAGTAACTCCATAATGCAGGATAAGACCCGGCAGAAGGGGAACCTTCTGCCGGGTCTTTACATGATGACAAAAAGCACCCTGTCCTTGGAAGTCCAAAGGACAGAGTGCTTTGTTTGTTGAATCAGACCGCTTCTTTTACAATGACGTAGCCTTCTACCAGGTTGGCAGATTCCAGCTGGCCTTCAATGGCCACCGTCCGGTCCATCAGGTCGGTGAGAATGACCACACCGTCCTTGCAGTCAATCTTCATTACGTTCTTCATGGCGACGGTCTCCGGCGCCATCCGATTCTTGTATACAGTGGAAAGACACATAGGGGTTGCTCCTTACTTTACATCCAGGCTGGACAGCACGGCGGTGAGCCGCAGGTTGCCCTTCTCAAAGTCAGATACCGCAGCCATCACCTGCTCATAGGCGGTGTGGTTGCCGATTTTTTCCAGCTGGTTTGCCAGCTCCGCCAGCTCCCGGGCATGGGCGGCATTGTGACCGGCCATGTACTTCATCAGGGCGGTCAGCTCCTCCATGGGGGTGTGGCTGCACTGGGAGGCACAGCCTTCGCAGGAACCGGCACAGCCGTGGTCATGGGGGTGCTCATGGGGATGGACATGATCATGCTCATGGGGGTGCTCGTGAGGATGGGTGTGCTCATGGGTATGGGGATGGGTGTGGGGCACACCGTCGTGGGTATGCTCATGGGTGTGCTCGTGGACATGAGGATGCTCATGCTCCGGGCCGCCGGCCACGTGCTCGTGATCTATATGCATAGGGATCTCTCCTTTTTTCGTAAATGACTCCCAGGGAGTTCCCCTTCATTATAACCAAATCTCCCTGAAAAGTCAAACAAATTCCGGGGCTGCTGGGCAGCCCCGGAAAAACAGCTTATTCAGCAGGTTCGATTTCGGAAACGGCAAAGGACAGCACCTGACCGGTCTTATCCTTGCATACGATGGTGGCCTTGCCTACCAGAGTCAGCACATCGTCCTTGGAAGCGGGGGTCTTGGAGTAGCCGTGAATCTCCGCAAGACCGTAAGTGGAGTTGGGATCTTCTGCCCTGGCTTCGGCGATCTTGGCGTCCAGAGCCTCCTTGTCCAGGGTGTAAACCAGCACATTGTAGGTGGTTTCGCCCTCAAAGAACTTCTTGTGGGCGCTTTCCACGATGCACACGGTGTCCTCATCCTGCCACAGGTCGGTGCGGTCGTCCACATGGTCGGTCATGGTGCAGTTGACGGTGTAGCGCTCCTGGGGGGTAAAGTCCTTGGAGATGGAGTTGTTGCTGTAATAGTAGTACAGGTAGCCAATAACGCTGGCAGCACCCACCACGAACAGGCACACCATCAGCACAATCTGCTTGCCCCGGATTTTCAACCCCTCGCCCTTGTCGTAGAGCATTCCATTCCGGTACAGGATGGGAGCCAGGAGGGAGAGGAAGAGGGTCAGCAGGACAGATTCGATGGGGAACATGAACAAGTTCTTCAGGATGTGGGGAATCTGGAACATCATATAAGACTTGCCCAGGACCATCTTGTAATACAGCAGCATGAGCGGTGCATTGAGCAGGATGTTGATAAACAGGTCAATGCAGAAGCGGCTGAGAATCACCCGGGTGGGAGTGAGCTTGACCCGGTACAGAAGCAATGCAAAAATCAGACCGCCGCCGATTTCCGTCAGAATGAAAGGGAAGAAATAGGCACCGTTGGGGGCCAAAATGCAGCCTAAGGTGTCGGTGATGATGGCAGAGAGAATGGCAACCACCGGTCCAAAGACCATGGCGCTGAGGGCATTGATGAAAAATGCAGTGTTGATGCGGACATTGGGGGGGAACACAGGGATGTAGACATTCTTCATGGCCACCCGGAGGGCAATCATCAGGGCGGTGAACACCAGAACGCGCACATCCTTCAGCTCCAGGGCGGCGTCACGCCAGTAGGCTCTGGAGAAGGGGTGGGGGTAGAGCGTGGGGTTTTTTTGTAGTCTTGGCATAAAATATCCTCCTTTTTTATTGGGCAAAGGCGTGATAACTGCCGCTGTCAAAGAAAAAAGCCCTGGGCGCAAAGCGCACAGGGAGTGATGACAGAATCTCCGGCAGGCAGCAAGGAATCGTGGACCTTTCGCCCCACCGAGTATCGTTGCTTCATAAAGGAGGGTTCCCCAATATGGCGCAGCGGGTGCGGAATCCCCATCGCGGACGCAGTCCTTCGTCTGCCAGACAACTCCCCATTTTGGCAGCACTTCACGCAGGGTTTCCTACTCTGTTCCCCATAATCATACACGAAACATCCCAAAAAGTAAAGCGGGAATTTACAATTTTTTCATTTTTCTTTTGCATCTGGGCTTTTGTGGATTTTGATGAAAAATATTCCAAAACCCCTTGATTTGCTATTGCTTTTTGTGTGATATTCCATTATAATAAAAGAAAAATGGCAGGAGGGGCGTGTGTTTGGGAGAATTGCTTGCAGTTTTGTCCGGCAAGGGCGGTACGGGCAAAACTTCCGTGTGCGCCGCCCTGGCCTGTGCCCTGGCAGAGGATGGCAAAAAGGTGCTGTGCATTGACTGCGATGTGGGCCTTCGGAACCTGGACATTGCCCTGGGACTGTCTGCCTATGAAGCGTTGTCCTTTCAGGATGTGTGCACCGGAGGCTATACCCTGGAGGAGGCTCTGCCCCACCCGGTTTTTGGGACCCTGCGCTTTCTCACGGCGCCCATAAGCTGCACCGCAGCGGATGTGGACGGAGGAAGCTTCCAAAAGCTTCTGCACCAGGCCCGTCAGTCCTTTGACTATGTGTTTCTGGATGCCCCTGCCGGAATCGAAGCCGGCTTCTCTCTGGCAGCCCGGTTTGCCGACCGGATACTGCTGGTCACCGGGCCGGACCCTGCCGCTGTCCGGGACGCTGCCCGGGCCGGTCAGGTGCTGGAAACCATGGGAAAAACCAGCGTCCGGCTGATTGTCAACCGCATCACCCGGAAAATCGGCAGCCGACTGCACACCACGGTGGACGATATCATGGATACCGCCGGCCTGCCCCTCATTGGCGTTGTCCCGGAGGACCCCCAGGTCACCCTGGCGGCTGCCCGGGGACGGCCTCTGATTACATCCAGCCGAAAGGGTGCGGCAGCAGCCTGCCGCCGGATTGCCTGCCGTTTACAGGGCATTCCCCAGCCCATCCCCCGTCGGGGTTTTTGAAGGTTCCCCTGAACAAGGGTCATATAGAATAGACGATAAGGAGTAGATGTCATGAACATTGCATTTTTGGCCCACGACAAGAAAAAAGAGCTGATGGTGCAGTTCTGCACCGCTTATAAGAGCATCCTCATGAAGCACAATCTCTATGCCACCGCTACCACCGGACGGCTGATTGCGGACAATACCGGCCTTCCCATCACTCTGCTTCTTTCCCATAAGCAGGGCGGCCACCAGCAGATCAATGCCCGGATTGCCTACAACGAAATCGACCTGGTGCTGCTGTTCACCGATCCCAACACCAATGACCCCTGGGAGGACAGCCAGATGATTGAAACCATCCGGCACTGCGACCGGAACAATGTCCCCATTGCCACCAACCTGGGCACGGCGGAAATCGCCATTATGGGCCTGCAGCGGGGCAACCTGGACTGGCGGGAAATGGTTCACACCAAAAGACGCTGAAAAACCTGTGGCTGCCCTTTCAAGGGGCAGCCATACTTAAAGTAAAGGAAAAGGATAGATTATATGGAAAGAATCAAGCCCCGCACCCTCTCCGGCTTCATGGAGCTGCTTCCCGGCAAGCAGATTCAGATGGAGCGGATCATGGGGGTTCTCAAAGATACCTACAGCCGCTACGGCTTCGCCCCGCTGGACACCCCCGCCATTGAGGATGCCCAGATTCTTTTGGCCAAGGGCGGCGGCGAGACGGAAAAGCAGATTTACCGCTTCCAGAAGGGTGACAGCGACCTGGCTCTCCGGTTCGACCTGACCGTGCCTCTGGCAAAGTATGTGGCGCTGCACTACAATGACCTGGCCTTCCCCTTCCGCCGGTACCAGATCAGCAAGGTCTACCGGGGGGAACGGGCCCAGCGGGGCCGGTTCCGGGAGTTTTACCAGGCGGACATTGACATCATCGGCGATGGCAAACTGGACATCCTCAATGAGGCGGAGATTCCCGCCATCATCTACCAGGTGTTCCGGGGCTTCGGTCTGACTCGGTTCCAGATCCGGGTGAACAACCGGAAGATTCTGGGCGGCTTCTACCATATGCTGGGCCTCTCGGAAAAGAGCGGCGACATTATGCGCACCGTGGACAAGCTGGATAAAATCGGCAAGGAAAAGGTTGGAGAAATCCTCCGGGAGGACTGCGGCCTGACCCAGGAGGAGACCGCCCAGATTCTGGAGTTTATGGCCATTTCCGGCACCAATGACCAGGTGCTTTCCGCCCTTTCCGGCTACCGGGGCAGAAACGAGATGTTCGACCAGGGCCTTGACGAGCTGGAGGCTGTCACCCGGAACCTGGCGGCCTTTGGCGTGCCCCAGGAGAACTTCGGGGTGGATCTCACCATCGCCCGGGGCCTGGACTACTACACCGGCACGGTGTACGAAACCACCCTCCTGGACCATCCGGAGATTGGCTCCGTCTGCTCCGGCGGACGGTACGACAACCTGGCGGGCTACTACATCGACAAGGCCCTGCCCGGTGTGGGTATTTCCATCGGCCTGACCCGGCTTTTCTATGTGCTGGACGAGCAGGGTCTGCTGAATGACAAGCTTCCCACCGCTCCGGCAGACGCTTTGGTGCTGCCCATGACTGCCGACCCGGCCCCTGCCATTGCCCTGGCTCAGAGCCTCCGGGAGGAAGGGCTGCGGGTGCAGCTTTACGGAGAGCAGAAGAAGTTCAAGCAGAAGATGACCTACGCCGACAAGCTGGGGGTTCCCTTCGTGGTGCTGCTGGGTGAGGACGAACTGGCCCAGGGGAAGTGCTCCGTGAAGAACATGACCACCGGGGAGCAGGTGACGGTGACCGCTTCCGAAGCCGCCCAGCTGATGAAAACCACCCTGGACACCCGGGAGCCCCTGATTCTGGAGAAGTAAGATGGAAGAAAAATTCCGGAAAGCCTGGGAAACCTGCCGCCGGGAGGCGGAGGCCCTGGGGGTGCGGATGCGCCCTGTAGAGGCCGATGCCCTGGCCCAGGCCCGGCGGATTCTCTCCGGCCACCGGCCCAGCGACGGTTTTAACCAGCTGGAGAAGCTGGGACGGCTGGATTTGTCCCTGGAGGCCCTGGCAGTGAGCGGCCGCTTTACCGCCCTCTTTGACGACACCCAGGCAAACCACGCCCTGGAGCTTCTCATGGAAGCCGGTTTCTTTGGATAAACGCAGCCGGAGGGGAATTTTCCCCTCCGGTTTTTTCAAAAAATCCTAATTTCGGGGGAATCTTTCCGTTGCCAAGGGGGTTCTCCTTTTGGTATAATGGCAGAAAAACCCAATCAAAGGAGATGATGGCTATGAAGAAATTGCTTTTGACGGTGGTGCTGGCTCTGTGCCTTACCGCCTGCGGCGGACAGGAAACCACCCAACCGGAGACCACTCAGCCCCAGACTACCCAGACGGAAGGGGAAACCACCCAGTCCGCCGATACGGCCCAGCCGGGGATTCTCTCCGCCTTTACTGCCCAGGATTTGCAGGGCAATGGGGTGAATCAGGAGATTCTTGCGGGAAAGAAGCTCACCATGGTGAATGTGTGGGCAACCTTCTGCGGCCCCTGTATCAACGAAATGCCGGATCTGGGGGCACTGGCTCAGGAATACGCCGATAAGGGCGTGCAGATTGTGGGGCTTTTGTCCGACGCCAATGCCTCTGACGGCTCTGTATCTGCCAGCCAGGTGGAGCTGGCTCAGGAAATTGTGGACGCCACCGGGGCAAATTACCTGCACATCATTCCCGGTGAGGATATGATGGGGCTTCTGTATCAGATTACCTCCGTGCCCACCACCTTCTTTGTGGACGAGACCGGCAAGCAGGTGGGCACCGCCTATGTGGGAGCAAAATCCAAGGACGCCTGGGCCGCCATCGTCGACCAGATGCTGGAGGAAGTGGCATGAGCTTCCTGAAAAAGAACGCCCCGGCCCTGACCTTGCTGGTGATTGCCGCCCTGTTTTTGATGGCAGGCGTCTGGCGGGAGGAGACGGAACAGGTGTTCCGGAAGGCGGTCAATATCTGCATGGAGTGTATCGGACTTGGTTAAGAAAATGAAAAAGCACCTGCGAACCATGGTGCAGGTGGGATTTACTGCCGTAACCAACGGCTATCTAATGGGCTTTGCCAGGGGCAGCATCTACAAAGGCCCTATGAAGAAGGTGTGCCTGCCGGGGCTTAACTGCTATTCCTGCCCCGGTGCTCTGGGGTCCTGCCCGGTGGGTGCCTTTCAGGCGGTGGTCACCAGCCGGAACCTGAATTTTTCCTACTACGTGGTGGGGTTTCTTATCCTGTTTGGGGCCTTTTTGGGCCGGTTCGTCTGCGGCTGGCTGTGCCCCTTCGGTCTGGTACAGGATTTGCTCCACAAGATTCCCTTCCCCAGGAAGCTTAAAAAGCTCCCGGGGGACAGGTACTTAAAATGGCTGAAATACGCCATCTTGGTGGGGTTTGTGATTGTGCTGCCTCTGACTGTCCTGGATGTGGTGGGGCAGGGGCAGCCCTGGTACTGCAAGTACATCTGCCCCTCCGGCACCTTGCTGGGGGGCATTCCCCTGATTGCTGCCAACCCCATGCTCCGCTCTGCCCTTTCCTGGCTCTTTGCCTGGAAGGTGGGGATTTTGGTGGTGTTGCTTTTGCTGTCTGTGGTGGTGTACCGGCCTTTTTGCCGGTATGTGTGCCCCCTGGGGGCGGTGTATGGGCTGTTTAACCCCATTGCCCTGTACCGGTATCGGGTGGATGAAACCGCCTGTACCCACTGCGGAGCCTGTCAGAAGGCCTGCCCCATGGACATCCCGGTGGAGAAAACCCCCAACAGCCCCGAGTGTATCCGCTGCGGTGCCTGCCGCAGCGCCTGCCCCCATGGGGCAATTCAGCTGAAAAACGGAGGCAGGAAAAAATGCAGCTGACTCACGTTGCCCGGCGCTCCGGGCGGCTGTCCTCTTTTCTCCGGGAGGAGATGGAGATGTCCGCCGGGCTGATGAACCGGCTGAAATGGCAGGATAAGCTCTATGTCAACGGCGTTCCCCAACATACGGACTACCCTGTGGCCCCGGGGGATGTGATTACCGTGCCATTGGAGGAGCCGGAGCCTCAGTACCCTGCCCAGGAGGGGAGCCTGACGATTCTCTACGAGGACGAGCACATTCTGGCGGTGGACAAGCCGGCGGGGATGCTGATTCACCCCTCCCGGAGCCAGTTTACGGACACCCTGGCAAACTTTGTGGCAGGGTACTACCAAAAAACCGGGCAGGCTGCGGCCTTTCACCCGGTGACCCGGCTGGACCGGGACACCTTCGGGGTTGTGCTTCTGGGGAAAAATTCCCATACCCATGCCCTTCTCTCCCAGAATCCTTTGGAAAAGACCTATGAGGCTCTGGTGTACGGGGCTCCGACCCAGGCAGAAGGGGTGATTGACGCCCCCATCGCCCGGCGGCCCCTCCCCAGCCTGCTGCGGCAGGTATCCCCGGAGGGCAAGCCCTCCCTTACCCGGTATCGGGTCTTGTCCCGGCAGGAAAAGACGGCGGTGCTGGCCCTGACCCCGGTCACCGGCAGAACCCACCAGCTCCGGGTCCACTGCGCCTACATGGGCTTTCCCATTGTGGGCGACCCCCAGTACGGAAGCCCGGAAAGTCAGGCTTTTTCCAAAGAAATGGGGGCCGCCACCCAACTCCTGTGCGCCAAAACCCTCCGGTTCTCCCACCCCATCACCAAGACACCCATGGAGATTACCTCCACCTATACCATCCCATAATCAGCCCAAAAGGCCCCGGTGCACGCACCGGGGCCTTTTCGTAGGTAAGGGGATTTTGGTTGCGCATCTGCTTCTGCCTGGTGACGATACCGGATTTTTAGGGAATAGGGAAGAGGGAATATGTAATAGGTTCGGCGGCAGGCCGCCGATACCGGGCGGGTCAGGGAAGTGACGATTACAGACAAGCTTGGTGCGAAATAGTCAGCGGGCACTGCCCGCAGGCTCCCTTGCCAAAGGGAGCTGGCACGCCGGAGGCGTGACTGAGGGATCGCACAGAAGGCACTTTCCTAAAGTACAAACCAATGTGGACACCTGCCACCTTGCGGAATCCCCCCGGTTTTGCCAGAGGCAAAACCACCCCCCTTTGGCAAGGGGGGCTTTGGCTTGTGCTTCTATTTTACCCGGCAACGATACCGGGGCGGGGCAGGGAAGAAAAAAGTGGGCGTGGCTTTGGCCACGCCCACAGGGGGGATTACATATCGAAGGGTTCCATGCTCAGCACGGGATGGCCCACGCTGCCCAGGAATTCCATCAGCTGCTCGGGATCGTCGGTGCAGACGGTCTCATCGGCAATCATGTCGGTGAAGTTGTCCACGCCGTACAGCTCCTTGGCGGTAGCATCCAGACGCTCCCGCACCTGGTCCTTCAGCTCCTTGGGCATCCAGACGATACGGCCGGGGCCGCCTTCTGCCTTGATGAACTTCTTGGAGGAGATGAACTGCTTGCCGTGGCCCATGAAGCCGGGGGTCTGAACACCGCCGCCGGTCATGGAGGCCATCTCGGAGAAGCTCATGCCCAGGGGGGTCACGCCGGCATGCTCACGGCAGGTGATGACAACACCCATGGAGCAGGGCTCCACGCCGCAGATACACTCGAAGCAGCCGCAGGAGGTCATGGGATCCTGGAACAGGGAGTACAATGTCACGTGCTCCAGAGCGCCGTGGGAGTACTTGTTCACAGCCTCATCCACGTCCTCGTAACGGCCCACATTCTCGTCGATGCAGCGGTCCTTGGGAACGATCTGGCAGGGACCGGTGGGATCCAGCTCATTGGTGGCCTTGGCATCCAGCCAGGACACGGCGCCGCACAGACCCAGACGCTCGGGGGTAACGATACATACGTGGCTGGGGGAGAAGGCCTGGCACAGGATGCAGGTGTAGTACTTGTCCACGGACTCGTCGGTCATGGACTTCAGGCGGTCGTCACGCTTGTTGAACACCTCGTTGGCCTTGGCCCGCAGCTCCTTGTTCTTGTCGGCATCCACCACGATGGTGACGGCACACTTGTCCACCACAGCCTCAAACTCGTTCTTCAGCTTGGCGTACAGCACCTCACCCAGGTGACGGAACTTGAAGCCTGCCTCGAAGTCAGCCTTGTTGATACGGATACGGATCATGTCACGCTGACCGGTGTGCATCACACCCTCGATGCAGTTGAGCCAGGAGTGGAACTTACGCTCCATGACGGACTCAAAGTCGGGCTGCATATTCTTGCCTGCCACCTCTACGGTGTAGGACAGGGAAATCTTGGAGCCCACGGGAATCTCGTCGATTTCCGGGCCGATAACGGTAATCTTGTGGTCTTCCACCTCGTTGGCTTCCTTGGTCTGCACCAGCTCGAAGCAGTCCACCCGGGAGCCGTCCACTTCCACCTGCATATCGCCCCGGCGGATGATCTCGCCCTCGAAGGCGGAGGCGAAGGACACGGGAATGTCAATCTTGGTAATCTTGATCTTGATGTCCCGGGCTTCCAGAGAGGTGGCGTTCCACTTGGAAACATCCAGCTGCTGAATCAGGCTCTTGGGAACCTTGAACATGTTCTCGGTCTCGTTGGAGATAACGGGGAAGCCCAGAGCGATGGCACCGGCGCCGCAGGCCACGATCACATCGTCCAGAGGCTTGAAGGCGTTGACGAAGGCGGGCACACGCTCCATGGTGTATTTCATCAGGTTAGCAGCGTCGCCGGGGACGATGTTGCCGAAAATCAGGGCGGCCCGGAGAGCCACGGACACCACATGGATGACGGAAGTCACATCCTTGCCCAGAGGCACCACACGGACGTTGTCGCCGGTCTTGTAGTTCTTCTCAGCCAGCTGGTCGATAACGCCGCCCACCAGGGTCACCAGGATGCCCTGAGCCTGGTAGCTCTTCACCAGCTCCACAGCCTCGTCGGCAGTGGGAGCGGAGCCCAGGATGACAGCCACGCCGGGGATGTCGCCGGTAACCAGGGGCACGCCCAGGTTCCGCACGAAGGCGTCGGAGATGTGGCCGTAGCAGGGAGCCTCATAGGGAGTGGCTCCGCCGATGTACTTCAGGGCCTCGATGAACTCGGCGCACAGAGCGGTAGCCACGCCGGACATGAAGGCGTCGTGCAGCCGGTTCTCCCGGGTCATGAGGGACTTAATCACATCCAGGGCAGCCTTCATCTCTGCCAGGGTGGTGACCTTCACGCCGGTAACAGCATAGTAGCAGGGCAGGGCGTAAGCCGTCTCCGGGAAGGACACAGCCTGAGCCTCGCCGTACTGGGCGATTGCGTTATCCACGGCGGCTACGGTGAGGCCGTAAACGGCATCGTTACCGCCAAAAACTCTATCGAAAAGTGTCACGGTTTTTCCTCCTATCGTTCATCACGATCTAATATTGCTTTGATTTTCCGAATTTCCTCTATGGCCGCGGGGCTGAAATCGTAGGGGGATTTCCCCTGCCGGTCTGCATCGATAATCTGGGGATTGTAGTGAATCACGCCCAGAAAATCCTCCGCAGGGATGGCGCTGCGGACAAAGTCCTCGTCCTGCTGGTCCCGTACCTTATTGGCCACCACCCGCACCTGCTTGATTCCTAAGTCGGAGGCCAGGCGCTTGACATTGTGGTAGGTCTGGACGGAACGGGCACCGGGCTCGATGACCACGATAAACTGGTCCATGTTGGCGGCGGTGCCTCTTCCCAGGTGCTCCAGACCTGCCTCCATGTCCATAATCACCACATCGTTTTTCCGGTAGGTGAGGTTGGAGAGGATGGCCTTGAGCATCACGTGCTCGGGGCAGACACAGCCGCTGCCGCCCACGTCCACCGTGCCCATCACCAGGAGCTTCACCCCGTTGATGTCCTTGGAGAAGGTCTCGGGGATGTCTGCCACATAGGGATTGAGCTTGAAGAACTTGTTGGCGGCGTTGGCGCCGGTGCGCTCCTCCACCAGAGTGCGCATTTTGGAGATGGGGACGATGGCGTCCACTTCCTCCTGGGAAAGACCCAGGGCCAGACCCAGATTGGCATCCGGGTCCACGTCGGCGGCCAGGACGGTGCGCCCTTCGTCGGCATAGAGTCTTGCCAGGGTAGAGGACAGTGTGGTTTTGCCCACACCGCCCTTACCGGTAATGGCTACTTTCATGGAAAAAGACCTCGCTTAGATGCCCAGAGCGGCACGCTTGTCCTCGATGCACTGAATCATCTTGTCGCCCAGGCTCTCGATGTTGGTATCCACCACGAACTTGGCTTCCACCCACTTGTTGATACCGTTCTCACCCTGGAGCAGCTCGGTGACTTCGGAAGAGCCCTTGGAGTAGGGATCCACACCCAGGAAGGTCTCGATACCGGTGGCAACCACGTAGTTACCGATGGAAACGGCCTTCTCGGACATCCACTCGGGAGCGCAGCCGACCACAGGCAGCTGGGCGATGGGAATGCCGGAGTCCTTGGACAGCTGGGCAGCCAGAATCAGCATACGGGAGATATCCACGCAGGAGCCCATGTGCAGCACGGGAGGAATGTTTGCCAGCTCGCAAACACGCTTCAGACCGGCGCCGCAGTACTCCTTGGCCTTCACAGGATCCATCAGGCCTGCCTTGGCAGCGGCCTGGGCGGAGCAGCCGGAGACAATCAGGATGATGTCGTTTTCCAGCATCTTCTTCATCAGGCTGATGTGGGCGGAGTCGGGACGAACCTTGGGGTTGTTGCAGCCCACCATGGCCACAGCGCCCCGGAGAACACCGGAGGTGATGCACTCCAGCAGGGGCTTGGTGGTGCCGAACTCGTCCACCTGGGAGTTGGCAACGCCGTCCAGAACCTTCACAATGGCCTCCACAGAGTAGCCCACCCGGGCGTTCTGCTTCTGGTCGGGGATGTTCACCAGCTCGGGGTTCCGGTTCTTGAAGTTCTCAATGGCCATCTTCACGATTGCCTTGGCGTTCTCACCGGCGGTCTCAGCATTGAACTGAATGAACTCGGAGTCCGGCATACGGGCAATGGGAGAGGTGGTGATGAACTTGGTATGGAAGCACTTGGACAGGGGGCCCAGAGCGGGGAAGATGCACTGCACGTCCACAACGATGGCTTCGCAGGCGCCGGTAAGTACCACATTCTCCTGGTTCAGGAAGTTGCCGGCCATGGGGATGCCGTGACGCATGGCAACCTCGTTGGAGGTGCAGCATACGCCGGAAACGGTGATGCCCTTGGCGCCCATGCTCTTGGCGTAGGCAATCATCTCCGGGTCGTTGGCGTAGTATACCACCATTTCGGACAGGGAGGGATCATGGCCGTGAACCACAATGTTTACGTTGTCCTTCTCCATAACGCCGATGTTGGCGGTGGTGTCCACAGGCTTGGGAGTGCCGAAGAGCACGTCGGAGAACTCGGTGCCCATCATGGAGCCGCCCCAGCCGTCGGACAGGCCGCAGCGCAGGGACTGACGAATCAGAGCCTCAGCCAGGGAAGAGCAGCCCATGTGGGTCATGTGCATGGCGGTGGACACTTCCCGGTCGATGGCCCGGGGCTCGATGCCGGCGTCATGCCACAGCTTCTGGGTGTGCTCGGGAGCCCGCTTCAGGAAGCGCTGAACGCCGAAGGGCTTGCCGTACTCCAGCAGAGCCAGCTCGGACATCTCGTGAGCCAGGTCATAAATGTCCTTGCCCTCGGTCTCCACGCCCCACTCCTTGGCGATACGGATCAGCTTCTCCGGGTCCTTGACCTGGTAGTTGCCGCCTTCCTTGGCCTGGTGCAGGGTGTGGCAGATCTCTCTGCCGTGGTCAGAGTGGGTTGCGGAGCCGCCGGCGGTGAAGCGCAGGAAGTTCCGGGCTACGATGCCGTGGACATCACAGCCGCAGATGCCTCTGGGGCTCTTGGGGGTGATGCGGCAGGGGCCCATGGAGCAGATCCGGCAGCAGGTGCCGGCTTCGCCGAAGCCGCAATGGGGGGTCTGGTTCTTGACTCGCTGCTGCCAGGAGTCAGCGCCCACCTTCTTGCCGTTTTCCAGCAGTGCATTGGTGGCAGCTTCCATCTCCTCAACAGTCGTTAAAGATGCCCAATCCTTCAATGTGATTTCCTCCTAAATACAAATTTCTGTACCCATACGCACCCGCATGGGCACATAGTGTATCAGCCTTATTCTACCCTCCAAAGGCCAGAAAGTCAATTGTGGATTTCCCCACAAATCGCCATGAAAAGCCCAACCCCCATGGGGGGATTTTTGCCGTTTTGCCAAAGCTGCCCCGGCTATTGACATTTGTCCCGGATTCAGTATAATAAAACTATAAAATCAGGTACTTTGGTGCCGAAAGGAAGCGGGAAGCATATGACTTATCACATCCGTGTGGCAGGACTGGAGCGGGACCTGCCCATCTGTCCTGTAAGCGAAAATCTGTCCATCGCCGGGTTCGTCATCTTCGGAGATCAGGAGCTGACGGTGGCCTGCGCCCGGGAACTTCTGAAGAAGGCTCCGGAATACGATTACATTATCACCGCCGAGGCCAAGGGCATTCCCCTGGCTCACGAGATGGCAAGACAGGCCGGGGACGCCAAGTATTTCCTGGCCCGGAAGGCTCCCAAGCTGTATATGACCGGGGTGTTCCAGTCCTCCGTCAAGTCCATCACCACGGAAAAGGAACAGACACTATACTTAGATACCGCCGATGCAGACCTGATGAAGGGCAAGCGGATTCTCATTGTGGACGATGTGATCTCCACCGGTGAGAGCCTGCAGGCTCTGGAGCAGCTGGTGGACAAGGCCGGGGGCATCATTGCCGGCAGAATGGCAATCCTTGCCGAGGGCGACGCCCAGGACAGAGAAGACCTCATCTACCTGGAAAGACTCCCCCTCTTCCATCCCGACGGCACGGAAATTTCCGCTTAACACAATAAAAAAGCAGGAGAGAAAAACTCTCCTGCTTTTTTTGTTGGAATACACAAAGGGAGCGGACCGGATTTGGGCAATGGGGGCAAAAAATGTAAAAATCTCCTAATTGCGATTCGATACAAAAATATCTATAATAATATATAGATTTGTCTGTCCCCTTGGGGGCCGTCAGAAGAAAATGAAGGAGGAAATGTATGAGTCGATTGGAATTTTATTCCACCAGCGGTTCCCAGGCTGTGGTGGAATCTTTGTACCGGGATCTGGAACATCGGATTGTTGCCAGCCCTCCCGGTCTTTGCCCCGTGGATCTGGCGGCGGCCTTTCTGAAAATGTGCCATGCCCAGACCTGCGGCAAGTGCGTGCCCTGCCGGATTGGTCTGCGGCAGCTGGAGCTTCTCATTGAGGATGTACTGGAAGGCCGGGCCACCATGGATACGCTGACCATGATTGAGCGCACCGCCCAGGTTATCAGCGACAGCGCCGACTGTGCCATCGGCTACGAGGCTGCCAACATGGTGCTAAAGGGCATCCGTGGCTTCCGGGACGACTATGTTTCCCATGTGAAAACCGGCCGCTGCCTGTGCAATCTGGACCAGCCGGTGCCCTGTGTCGCCCAATGTCCTGCGGGGGTGGATATCCCCGGTTACATCGCCCTGGTGGGCTCCGGCCGGTATGCCGACGCTGTGCGGCTCATCCGGAAGGACAATCCCTTCCCTGGGGTCTGCGGTCTGGTATGTGAGCATCCCTGTGAGTCCCGGTGCCGCCGGAACATGATGGAAGGTGCGGTGAACATCCGGGGTCTGAAGCGGTATGCCGTGGACCACGCCGGAATCGTACCCCCTCCCCAATGCGGCGAACCCACCGGCAAGAAGGTTGCTGTCATCGGCGGCGGCCCCAGCGGCCTGTCTGCTGCCTTCTACCTGTCCCTTATGGGCCACAAGGTAACGGTGTATGAGGCCCGGAAGCAGCTGGGCGGCATGCTCCGCTACGGCATTCCCAGCTACCGCCTCCCCCGGCAGGAGCTGCAAAAGGACATTGACGCCATCCTGGCCACCGGGGTGGAGGTGGTGATGAACACCACCATCGGCAAGGACATTCCCCTTGCCCAGCTGAACCGGGACTACGATGCGGTGTATATCTCCATCGGTGCCCACACGGATAAGAAGGTGGGTATCCCCGGTGAGGACTCCCGGGGGGTTATCTCCGCCGTGGAGATGCTCCGGGCCATGGGTGACAACACACCCCCGGACTTCACCGGCAAGAAGGTCGCGGTCATCGGCGGCGGCAATGTGGCTATGGACTGCTGCCGCAGCGCCGTCCGCCTGGGTGCAGAGGTGGTGAATGTGGTGTACCGCCGCCGCCAGCAGGATATGACCGCTCTGCCGGAGGAGGTGGAAGGCGCCCTTGCCGAGGGCGTGGAGCTTCTGACCATGATGGCCCCCATGTCCATCGAGGCCGACGAAAACGAGAATGTCACCGCCCTGTGGGTGCAGCCCCAGCGGGTGGGGGGCATTGACCGGGCGGGCCGTCCCACCCCCGAGACCGCCAAGGAAGAGCCTGTGCGGGTGGAGGCAGATGTGATTATCATTGCCATCGGCCAGAGCATTGAGCTCAAGGCCTTTGAAGAGTACGGTGTGCCCATCCACCGGGGCACCATTGCCGCATTGTCCAGCGGCGACATTGAGAACAACGCCGGAATTTTTGCCGGCGGCGACTGCGTCACCGGCCCGGCTACGGTTATCAAGGCCATTGCCGCCGGTAAGGTGGCAGCTGCCAACATTGACGAGTACCTGGGCTACCAGCACGAAATCACTGTGGATATCCAGATTCCCGCCCCCTACCTGGGGAAGCGCCCCAGCTGCGGACGCAGCGAGCTGCCCATGGAGAAGGCTCAGGAGCGGAAAGGGAACTTCCAGTGTATCGAGTGCGGCTTCACCGACGAGGTGGCCAATCAGGAGTCCAAGCGGTGCCTGCGGTGCGACCACTTCGGCTACGGCGTGTTTAAGGGAGGGAGACAGACAAAATGGTAAAGGAAATGATTCATCTCACCATCGACGGGGTGGCTGTGGAGGTGCCCAAGGACACCACCATTCTGGAGGCCGCCCGGAGCGTGGGCATCGCCGTGCCCAGTCTGTGCTACCTGAAGGATTTGAACCAGATTGCCGCCTGCCGGGTGTGCGTGGTGGAAATCGTGGGCATCCAGAAGCTGGTGGCCTCCTGCAATAACAAGGTCTGGGAGGGCATGGTGGTCCATACCAACTCCCCCCGGGTGCGGGAAGCCCGCCGAGTGAATGTGGAGCTGCTGCTGACCCAGCACAACTGCGACTGCCCCTACTGCATCCGCAGCGGCAACTGCGAGCTGCAAAAGCTGGCAAATCACTTGGGGCTCAGCCACCTGGCTTTCCACAAGGATGTGCCCAAGACCAGATGGGATATGAACTTCCCCCTGATCCGGGATGCCAGCAAGTGCATCAAGTGCATGCGCTGCGTCCAGGTCTGCGACAAGGTTCAGAGCCTGAACATCTGGGACGTGTCCAACACCGGCTCCCGGACCACCGTGGATGTGTCCCATGGGCGCACCATCGGGGAAGCGGACTGCGCCCTGTGCGGACAGTGCATCACCCACTGCCCGGTAGGTGCTTTGCAGGCCCGGAACGATACCCTTCCCGCCTTTGACTACCTCAATGACCCCAATATCGTCACCGTGGTGCAGATTGCCCCGGCGGTGCGGGCTGCCTGGGGCGAGAGTCTGGGACTGCCCCGGGAGCAGGCCACTGTGAACCGGCTGGTGGCAGCTCTGCGGCGGATGGGCTTTGACTATATTTTCGACACCAATTTCTCTGCGGATCTTACCATTATGGAGGAAGGCAGCGAATTTTTGCACCGCCTTTCCCACAAGGAGGACTATGCCTGGCCCATGTTCACCTCCTGCTGCCCCGGCTGGGTGCGGTTTATGAAGAGCCAGTACCCGGACATGGTGAAGAACCTGTCCACCGCCAAGAGTCCCCAGCAGATGTTCGGCGCCGTGGCCAAGAGCTACTTCGCCAAGACCATGGGCATTGACCCCCACAAAATCCGCTGCGTTTCCATCATGCCCTGCGTTGCCAAGAAGCAGGAGGCTGCCATCCCGGTGATGAACAACGCCTGCGGCGACCCGGATGTGGATCTGGTACTTACCACCCGGGAGATTGACCGGATGATCCGGGCAGAGCACATGGACGTGACCTGCCTGCCGGAGGAGCCCTTCGACTCCCCCCTGGGCACCGGCACCGGCGCCGGCGTGATTTTCGGCGCCACCGGCGGCGTGATGGAGGCGGCCCTCCGGTCTGCCTACTACTTAGTCACCGGCTCCAATCCCCCGGCAGACAGCTTCTCCCAGGTGCGGGGTATGGAGGGCTGGAAGGAAGCGGTGTTTGAGATTCAGGGCACCCCTATCCGGGTGGCGGTAGCCAGCGGCCTGGGGAACACCCGCAGGCTGATGGAGGCCATCCGGGCCGGAAAGGTAAGCTATGACTTTGTGGAGATTATGGCCTGTCCCGGGGGCTGCGCCGGCGGCGGCGGTCAGCCCATCCACGAGGGTCAGGAGCTGGCCGGGGTCCGGGGGCAGGTGCTCTACGGCCTGGACAAGGTGAATAACCTGCGCTACTCCCACGAGAACCCCTCGGTGCAGAAGCTGTACCGGGACTACCTGGGTGAGCCCCTGGGCCACCTGTCCCACGAGCTGCTCCACACCGACCACGAGGCCTGGGAAATGCCCCAAAGACCGAAGGGAAAGTAAAGGAATCTCTGAACAAATCGTCTGCGGCTGGAAAGCTTAGGAAACTCTGAATAAATCGTCTGCGGCTGGACAGCGGATCTTTTTCGCCATCCACGCAGAATGAAAAACAGGAAATACATACAGTATTCCACT
>DVGG01000062.1 GCA_018712825.1 Candidatus Faecousia excrementipullorum
CGTTTCCCTCTGAATGCGATAATTTACATTGTAAAGAAAGCGTTACCAAACGGTTCTGATTCGTAGTCAGACACTCTATCCAGTTGCGCTATGGGTGCATATTCAATGCCGAGGACCGGAATCGAACCGGTACGGTGGGCAGCCGGTCTTGCCGCCCAGGTGCAGGTGCAGCTGGCCTACGCCATCGGTGTGGCGGAGCCGGTTTCCGTCCGGGTGGACAGCTTCGGCACCGGCGTAATTTCCGACGAGGCTATGACGGAGCTGCTGCGCAAGACCTGCGACATGACCCCTGGCGGCATCATCCGCAAGCTGAACCTCCGCCGCCCCATCTACAAGGACACGGCCATGACCGGCCACTTCGGCGTGGAGAACCGCCCCTGGGAGGCTACCGACCTGGCTGACCAGCTGAAGGAACTGGCAAAATCTCTGTAATCGGAGGAAAAAACATGGATATTGCAGATTGGCTGGGCATTAAAAGCCGGGAACAGGAGGAACGGGAGTTTCAGGCCTTTTCGGAAAACTCCTTCCCCTACGGGCAGCCCCAGCGGGACAAGGTTGAAGCACTTTTAAGCCAGTTGTTTCCCAAGGAGAAGAAGCAGTTTACCATGATGCTGTTCCTGCTGGGCAAGCAGTACTACCACGGCTACGGCCTGCGAAACGAGCAGGACTACCAAGGCTATACCCAGGAGGAGCGGCTGAACATTGCGGCCAAGAGCCTGAACCGTCAGCTCTTCGGCAAGCATAAAAAGAGCCTGACCATCTATCTTGCCCTGATTGCGGCGGATGCCCGGGTGGACGAGAACCTTCTGTACCCCACCGTTCAGGAGATTCTGGAACAGGCAAAAGAATACTAAAAAACCGGGGCAGCCCCTTTTGGGAGCTGCCCCATATTTTTATACCGGATGATGGACAATGCCCACAAACAGAGGTAGCCCGGGACGGTCACCGTCATTCTTCGGAAATAATTAAATCACAATGGAATTTCCTGTTGCATTTATGGAATGACTATGATATAACTACCTAAATAAAAGTTTTCTTTGCGGGGGGATGTTTGCCCAACAACGCATTCTGAAAAAGGAAAGGAGAAAATTCTATGGATAAAGCAATTCTGGCGTTTTTATTGAGCGTTGGTTTTGGAATCTGGCTCTCATTTTTTAATCATGGGATGGGAGTGGTTATTGCAGTCAGTATTATCGGGGCATTTCTTATCTATCAGAATGAGTCGAAAAAATAAAAGGAGGGAGGGCTGGGGCCCCCCTCCTTTTTTGAAAGTGTAAACATTTTTGGTTTAGGCGCTGCTTTTGTCAGAGGTTATAATTCAAAAGCTACCAAGAAATGGTTTTCTGATTTCCACGCTCGTCGTAATTGGAACCTCCTGAGATAGAAAAACCTCCGTAAGATACAACATTTACGCTTATGCCAAAGTCCATTTTGGGGTGAACATAGTGGCCGTAAAGGATTGTGGAACCTGCAGCAGTGGTATTCTTAGGAGCGAGTTTAAATGTACCATAACCGTACAATTTTGTAGGCGTTATCCCATTATACCCTTTGAGATCAGCATACCAAGTTACGCCGGAGGAGCTTGCGTTAGCATAGCCATATTCAGAGGAGTGAATCTGACCAATATACGGACCAGATACGGCGCCAGTTGTTGCGTTTTCGATAAATCCATCGTACATGTCAACTTTGTAAAAGGAATTAGATACCATTTCAAATTTGCTACTGTCCCACGATACAGAAATGGGATCTTGCCAACGGAAGAATGGGAGTTTAAGCCAATTATAGTTGTATGATACTTTAATGTAATCGAGGGTTGCACCTGGAATCATCGGACTCCGGGAGTAAGTAAAGGTCAGAGAAAGATCAGAGGTAGGGATTTGTCCGCGGGGAGAGATATATGAGCCGTCTTCTTCAACATGTATGTCAATAAAGGAAGAAGTTGATTCATCGTAATATGTTATAACTGCTCCCATAAAGCCGACATTTTCGTCGTAAAGATCAAGTTTTGAGCTATAATCCATTGTATCAAGGACAATCTGCGGATATCCTCTTGTCAGTAGTTCGGAATTAATCGTTTCTTCGGAAACAGAATTGGATTCGGTAGCAAAGACTGGCATAGAAGCAGAAAGCAACAATGCAAATGACAGAATGAGAGATAGAAATTTTTTCATAAATTATTCTCCTTTATTCTTGTTATGGGTGAACTGCTGATGCTTCATTTCCTGCCCCACTGGAATCACCTCTTTCGTTTGGGATAATGCAAGAAATTTCTACCATAATTATAAACTATTTTGGTTAATATTGCAAGACCAAATAGTAAATCTGTGTGTGAGTAATTGCGGGTTTCAAAAAATGCGATAATAAGACGGATAAAATTTTTACAATTTGAGAAATGGGAATATTAAAAAATGTTAAGGTATGAAAAACTTCCACCCACTATTCTTAGTTGGTAAGGACTGAAAACCGGGGCAGCCTCAGCGGGACAAGGTTGGGGAGCTTCTGAGGGGGCTTTTATCCAAGGAGAAGAAGCAGTTTGCCATGATGCTGTTCCTGCTGGGCAAGCAGTACTACCACGGCTACGGCCTGCGAAACGAGCAGGACTACCAAGGCTATACCCAGGAGGAGCGGCTGAACATTGCGGCAAAGAGTCTGAACCGTCAGCTTACCGGCAAGCACAGAAAGAGCCTGACCACATACCTTGCCCTGATTGCGGCGGATGCCCAGGTGGACGAGAATCTTCTTTACCCCACTGCCCAGGAAATTCAGGAGCAGGCCCGGGCGTTGTAAGAGAAGTAATAAAACCCGGCAGGATGAGGGGAAAGCGCCCCAAATCCTGCCGGATTTTTATTTGCCACGCACCAGGGCCCTTGCCCATTGAAAATCCGCCTTCTTCACTACCCCCAGCAGGCACAAAAGGCAGAAAAAGATACCAAGAAACCCAAAAGCCCGCACCAGGGGACTGACCGCCAGAGCCGCCCCGGCCATGGAAGCGGCAGCGGCCAGCAAGGTCAAAAGCGGCTGGGTGGCAGATTGGGCATAGCCCGATACCCGCAACAGCCTTCTCAGGCTCAGACAGAAATTGATAAAATGGGTGACAAAAAAGCTGCAAAAATACCCGTGGAGGCCAAACCGGGGCAGCAGTACAAACAGCAGCCCCACATCCATGGCGGAGGTGAGGATGTTGTACCGGACACAGGCGGTTTGCTGCCCCAGACCCTTGGTCATGGCGTCAATGAGGGAGTCGGCGTAGAGCATGGGAATCAGCAGGGCAAAAGCCTTGAGGTAAGGCGCTGGGGCACCGGTGTGGTAGATGGCTCCGCACAGACCGTCCGCCGTGAGAAAGATGATCCCGGCGCAGGCACAGCCATAGAGAAGCCCCACGTGCAGGCACCGCCCCACTAAGTAAGAAATCCGCTTCCGGCTTCCTACGGCGGCACACCGGGCAAGCTCCGGCACCAGAAGCTCCGACAGACCGAAAAGAATGGCAGCCGGGAACATCATAATGGGAAACACCATGCCGCACACCATGCCAAAGGCTGCCAGGGGGCTTTGGGTGCCTTCGTACAGGGCCAGCCGCTTGGGAACCATGAGATTTTCCCCGGTGGAAATCCCTGCTTTCAGATCGTCTGCCGCCGCCAGGGGCAGGGCGATTTTCAGAAGCCTTCCGGCAATGGGAATCCGGGGCCCGGCGGCCGTCCGTTCCCGGAGCCTCAGAACCCACAGGCAGGCTAAGGTAAAGCAGCTGCCCAGACCTTGCCCCACCACCACGGCGATACAGGCCCGCAGGGGGTCGCTCCCGGCCCAGAGAGTCAGCAGGGAAAAAACCGTCCCCATAAAGGTCAGCTGCTCCGCCACCTCCACCGCCGCCAGGGTGCGAATCCGGTTGGCGGCGGTAAAATACCCGGTCATGACACCGCACAGGCAGTTGATAGGCAGAAACATTGCAAAAATCCGAATCGCCGGGAAAATCTCCGGCGCACCAATCCAGCTTTCGGCAATTACCGGCGCAAAGCAGTAAAGTCCCATGCTCACCGTCACACTGAAAACCAGGCTGTAAAGGGTGCAGCCGGAGAGCACCCAGTGGACATTGTGCTTTCTGCCCTTTCCCAGCTCCTCGGCGGTGAGATACATGGCGCTGGTGCGCACCCCGGCGGCCCCGGCAATCATGGCCAGCCCTCCTACAGAAAGGAGCAGGTGCAGAAGGCCAATTCCCTCCGGCCCGATTTTCCCGGAGAGATAGACCTGAAAAGAGGTGCTGATCAGCCGCAGCAGAAGATTCACTCCGGTGAGCAGCAGGGAGCTGTAAAAAATCCGTGATTTCAAAAAATCCCCCCTTGTCCTAAGTGTATTGGGACAAGGGGGAAATATGCTTTATGGGGCGTTGTGCTCCCGGCAGAACATTCCCAGGGGACATTCCTGGCACTTGGGAGAGCGGGCGGTGCAGATATCCCGGCCGAAAAGCACAATCCGGTGACAGAAGTCGCTGCTCTCCTCCGGGGGCAGAATCTTCCGCAGCTGCTGCTCCACCTTCTCCGGGTCTTTTCCCTGGGAAAGGCCCAGCCGTCCGCAAATCCTTATGCAGTGGGTATCGCACACCACACTGCCCGGCACCTGGTACAAATCCCCCAGCAGCAGATTGGCGGTTTTCCGCCCCACCCCGGGAAGCTTCAGAAGCTCCTCCATGGTGCCGGGAACCTTGCCGCCGTACTGGGTAAGGAGCATCTGGCAGGCACCTACAATATCCTTGGCCTTCTGGCGAAAGAAGCCGCAGGTTTTCACATATTCCTCCACCGCCTCCACAGGCGCCTGGGCCATAGCCTCCAGGGTAGGATAAGCGGCAAACAGCGCCGGGGTCACCAGATTCACCCGGGCGTCGGTGCACTGGGCAGAGAGCCGCACGGCAATCATCAGTTCATAGTCCTTTTCATAGTGCAGCGCACACACAGACTGGGGGTAGCGTTCTTTCAAAGCGGCAATAATGCCTGCAACCTTCTCGTTCATAAGCACCTCCTGATTTTTCTGCAATTTTATCACAAATTCCCGAAAAAAGAAAGGGGGCTGTCACAAAAGGGAGGGGATGGGGATAAGATGATACAGTGTTCGGAAGGAGGATGGCTATGGAACGGAGATTGGATGACTTGCGGCCGGGAGACGCTGCCGTGGTCAAGGCCGTGAATACAAATACCCATTTACGCAGACGCCTGCAGGATTTTGGTTTTGTTCCGGGGACTCTCGTGACCTGCCGGTACCTGGGGCCGGGGCGAAAGGTTGCGGCGCTGGAATTCCGGGGCACGGTGCTTGCTATGCGGATGGAAGATTTGTGTGACATCCGGGTGGTGTGCTGATGGGGCCGCTGATTACACGAAGGATTCAGGTGGCCTTTGTGGGCTGCCCCAATGTGGGGAAGAGCACCCTCTTCAATGCCCTCACCGGGATGCGCCAGCATACAGGCAACTGGCCGGGAAAGACCGTGGGCATGGCCCGGGGCCGTCATCGCCGGGGGAATACAGAGCTGGTGATTACGGACTTGCCGGGCACCTACAGCCTCCGGGGCGCCTCTCGGGACGAACAGGTGGCGGCCCGGTACATAGCCCGGGAGGACTGGGACTGTGTGGTGGTTGTCTGCGATGCCAGCTGCCTGGAGCGGAGCCTGATTCTTGCCCTGCAGGTGCTGGAAAAGGCAAAGCGGGCGGTGGTGTGCCTGAACCTGATGGATGAGGCAAAGCGCCGGGGAATCTGGGTAAACCATAGAAGCCTGTCCCGGCAGCTGGGGGTTCCGGTGGTGTGTACCGCCGGGGATGACCGTCAGGGACTGGAGGAACTGACGGAGGTTATCTGTACCGCCGCCGCCCAGCCGGAGAGGGAACCCCTCCCCCGGTGGGAAAACCCGGTGTTTGCGGCGGAGGAGATGGCAAAGGACTGCGTAAAAAAGGACGGAAAGGACCACGACTTCTGGCGCAGAAAAATCGATCAGCTGCTGGTAAGCCGCCGCTTTGGAGGAGGGTTTTTGTGCCTTACCCTGTTTTTTATTGTGTGGCTGACAGTCTGGGGGGCCAATTACCCCTCGGAGCTGCTTCAAAGGGGCTTTGATGCCCTGTATGGGGTGTTTCATGGCTGGCTCTCACCGGCCCCTGCCTGGTTTTCAGGACTCCTTCTGGATGGGGTGTATGCCACCTGTACCCGGGTGGCGGCGGTGATGCTGCCTCCTATGGCAATCTTTTTTCCCCTCTTTACCCTTTTGGAGGATGTGGGGTATCTTCCCAGAATGGCATTTCTTCTGGACCCGGCCATGGCCCGCTGTGGCGGCTGCGGCAAGCAGGCCCTGACGCTGTGTATGGGCCTTGGCTGCAATGCAGTGGGGGTCATGGGGTGCCGGATTATCGAGTCCCCCCGAGAGCGCACAGCGGCTATGCTGACCAACGCTTTTGTGCCCTGTAACGGCCGTTTTCCCACCCTGATTGTGTTGGGGAGCCTGTTCTTTTCCCAGGCCGGGGCAGCCTTGGCGGTAGCAGCTTGCGTGGCTTTGGGGGTGGTGGGAGCCATGGCGGTGTCGGGAGTGCTGAACAGGACTGTGCTTCGCGCCCAGCCCAGCAGCTTTCTCATGGAGATGCCGCCCTTCCGCCGCCCCCGGCTTGGCAAAATCCTGGTTCGCTCCCTGGCGG
Organism: Candidatus Faecousia excrementipullorum; assembly: GCA_018712825.1. Lineage (GTDB taxonomy): Bacteria > Bacillota > Clostridia > Oscillospirales > Oscillospiraceae > Faecousia > Faecousia excrementipullorum. The sequence continues at coordinate 6,663 of DVGG01000062.1, forward strand.
ACCGTACCATATTCATAACCGGAAGAGCCATGAAGGTGGCAGCCCCGGCAGGAGCCCTCCTGTGGCTTTTGTCCTACACGGGCCTTCTTGCCACCATAGCCGGGTGGCTGGATCCCCTGGGGCTGATTCTGGGGATGAACGGCATCATCCTGCTGGGCTTTATCCTTGCTCTTCCTGCCAATGAACTGACCATTCCGGTGATTCTCATGGGACTGGGGGGCAGCACCTTGCAGGCGGTGGGGGAAATCAGTCCCCAGCTCCTGCTGAGCGCCGGATTTACCTGGCAGATGGCCCTTTGCACCATGGTGTTTACCCTGTACCACTGGCCCTGTGCCACCACCTTAATGACCATTTACCGGGAATCCGGCAGCATAAAGAAAACAGCGGCGGCAGGAATCCTGCCCACCGCTGTGGGGGTTACTCTATGTTTTCTTCTGAATCTTCTTCTGTGAGAACCTGAGCGGTAAGGGCGGAAATCTCATAGGCCGTCCGGGTGGTGGGGCCGTCCTCCGTGAGCTTGGTGTACTGCCGGCTCTGAAGACGCCCGCAAATCTCAATTTTATCCCGAACCTCACATTGGGAGATTTCCAGAGCGGTGCGGCCCCAGAGGATACAGGGCAGGTAGTCTGCCCGGCGGAAGGCTCTGGGCACCGCCAGCATCACATCGCAGATTTCCCGACCCAGGGGGGTTCGCCGAAAGGTGGGGACTTTGCAGATGAGACCTTCCAGGGTCACATCGTTGATGGGTTCTCCGTCCTCCACGGTAAGGGAGGCGGCAAATACAAAGATAATCAGGTGCCGCACCCCGTCGCTTCGCTGATTGTAGGAGCGAATCTGCCCGGTGACGGTGATCATCTCCCCGGCAGAGGGGTCCAGGGCGTGAACCAGAGACTCCTCGGCAATCACCGGCAGGGTATCCACCGTGCCGGAGAGCCGGGGAACCTCCAGATAGAAGCGGTAAAACCGACGGCCGTGATTCTCATGGGAAAACTGGGGAAGCTCCCGAAGACTTCCCCGCAGGGTAATGCTGTTGGCAGTATGTTCCATAGATCCACCTCAAATTCCAATGTATGGAACATCCTATGCACCCACAGAAAGAATTAGACCCCCATTGAAAAAAGCAGGAAGCACCGCCGCTTCCTGCTTTCGCTCATTTGTCAGTTTTCAAAGCGAAACTGGTAAGACACCCAGGTATCCCCCACAAAAATCACCAGTCGGTAGGCTCCGTCCTGGATGCCACCAGTAACGGACTGGGGATAGAAGATGCCGTTGGTGGAAAATTCCATTTCCGGTTCCCCCTCCACGCCGCATACATTCCAAACCCCGGCCTCCTGATGGTAGTCCGGCGGATAGTAGGCCAGCCGTATCCAGCTTTCCCCGTCATAGAATTCTACATAGGGCAGGGAAAAGTAGTAAAACCCCTTTCCCGGATTGTGGTTGGTGATGGTGTAGACGATTTCCTCAGTATCCTTGGAATAGGTGTCCTTTTCTGTTTTTACGGAAATATTGCTGTAATCCGTCTCCATCTCAAAATCCATGGGAACCGTTTGGGTAATATCCGCCGGCGAGGGGTCAGCAAGAACCGGATAATCCCGAATTTCCTCTTTTTTGCATCCGGCTAAGCCTATGAGGATTGCAAGGGTCAAAAAACCTGCCAGGGCTTTTGTGTTTCTTTTCATGACAATCACCTATGGGGAAATTGGGTTATCTGTTCCCGGCCTTTTGCACCTTGTACCGGATGACAGCCTTGATGACCAGGCAGACCACCGCCGCCCCGAGGGCGCAAATCCCATACAGAAGAATTCCTGTATACCAGGGAGCCGACTGGGCGGCGTAGAGCTGGGGATGGGCGTTATAATCCCAGACAACATAGATTGCGTACCCACCAAACACACCAACGAAAGCACCGATAATGATGTTCAGAGCGTGATTCAGCTTTTTCATAGAAAAAATCCTTTCTATCCTTTATCTTCTGGTAATGCGCTCCAGCAAAAATCCCAGGGACATCCCGGACAGGTTCAGAATCAAATCGTCCACATCAAAGCAGCCCAGAAGGGTCACCAGCTGCAGCAGCTCCACCGCCAGCATGATGGCAAAGCACAAAAGGAAGAACCGCAGAAAATTTTGCAGAGCCTTGGACACCTTGGGCAGCAGAAAGCCCACAGGGATAAACAACAGCACATTTCCCGCCAGATTGATGAAGCAGTGGCGGACAAGATAGGCGTTGTCACTGTGAAATACCACCCAAAGGTAGTTGCCGATGGTGAAAAAGGGCTTGAGATTCCGGTTGTAGCCCAGCTGCTCTTCATAGGTAAGCCCTTCAATCCAGCCGGCAGAGCGGCCGAACAGCAGCCACAGCATAAAAAGGCTGTATAGAATCAGAAGGCCCCGCCACAAGGGCTTGGTGTTGGGTTTGCTTCGTTTCATAGGCAGCTTCCTTGCTTACTTGGATTTTCCCTTCTGCCTGGGAATGGCCTTTTTCCCGGAAACCGGCTTTCCCCGGGCGGGACGAACCTTTGCCGGGGCCTTGGGTGGCGGAGCCAGGTGCTTTCCCGGTCTGGGAGGCACCGCCCGGATGAGGCACTTGGGGCCGGAGCCGATGAGATCCTCCCGGTGAGCCTTCAGCAGAGCCTCCCGCACCAGATAGTAGTTCTTGGGGTCCCGGTACTGGATGAGCGCCCGCTGCATGGCCTTCTCGTGGGGATCGGTGGGGACATATACCTTTTCCATGGTACGGGGATCCAGCCCGGTATAGTACATCACCGTGGACAAAGTGGAGGGGGTGGGGTAAAAATCCTGCACCTGCTCCGGGTTGTAGCCCATGTCCCGGATGTACTCCGCCAGCTTCACCGCCTCCTGCATGGTGGAGCCGGGGTGGCTGGACATGAGATAGGGGACCAGAAACTGCTTCATGCCGTACTGGTGGTTCAGGGCAAAATACTTCTCCACGAACCGGTTGTAAACCCCGTTTTTGGGTTTGCCCATGTAGGACAGCACCACGTCGGACACGTGCTCCGGCGCCACCTTCAGCTGTCCGGAGATATGGTATTGCACCAGCTCCTTGAAGAAGGTGTCCTTCTTGTCCGCCAGCAGATAGTCAAAGCGGATGCCGCTGCGGACGAACACCTTCTTCACCCCGGGGAGCTTCCGCAGCTTCCGCAGAAGGCTCACATAGTCGGCGTGATCCGCCCGGAGGTTTTTGCAGGGGGTGGGGTAGAGGCACTGCCGGTTGGGGCAGGTGCCCTTGGTCAGCTGCTTTTCACAGCCGGGGAACCGGAAGTTGGCGGTGGGGCCGCCCACATCGTGAATGTAGCCCTTGAAGTCCGGGTCCTTTGTCATAAGCTCAGCCTCTTTCAGGATGGACGCATGGCTTCTGGCCTGGATAATCCGCCCCTGATGGAAGGTAAGGGCGCAGAAGGAGCAGGCGCCGAAGCAGCCCCGGCAGCTTACCAGGCTGAATTTGACTTCTTCAATGGCAGGCACGCCCCCCAGCTTCTCATAGCTGGGATGGTAGTTGCGGCAGTAGGGAAGGGCGTAGATGGCATCCATCTCCTGGGTGGTCAGGGGCTTCTGAGGGGGATTCTGCACCACAAATTCATTGCCGTAGGGCTCTGCCAGCCGCTTGGCGGTGAAGGGATCGCAATTCTGGTACTGAATCCGGAAGCTCTCCGCATAGGCCCGGCGGTTTTCCTTCAGCCGGTCAAATCCGGGCAGCACAATGGTGGGGAAGCTCTCGTCCAGCTGCCGGGTGCGGAACACCGTGCCATCGATGTAGGTGATGTCCTTCACATCCATCCCGGCGTTGAGGGCCTCGGCAATCTCCACAATGCTCTTTTCGCCCATGCCATAGGACAGAAGGTCTGCCTGACTGTCCAGGAGGATGGAGCGCTTCATGGAGTCGGAGAGATAGTCGTAGTGGGCCAGCCGCCGCAGGCTGGCTTCAATGCCGCCGATGATAATGGGCACATCCTTGTAAACCTGGCGGATAAGGTTGCAGTAAACCACCGTGGCATAGTCCGGCCGCTTGCCCATGACCCCGCCGGGGGTGTAGGCATCGGTCTTGCGGCGGCGCTTGGAAACGGCGTAGTGGTTCACCATGGGGTCGATGTTGCCGCCGGTGACTAAAAATCCCAGCCGGGGACGGCCGTAAATATCAATGGACATGGGATTCTTCCAGTCGGGCTGGGAGATGATCCCCACGGAATACCCGGCCTGCTCCAGAACCCGGCTGATGATGGCATGACCGAAGGAGGGATGGTCCACATAGGCATCCCCGATGACATACACAAAGTCGCACTGACTCCAGCCTCTTTCTATCATATCCTGTCTGCAAAGGGGTAAAAATTCCATAACCGGCCTCCCGAAATGTTTTGACCATTATACCATCGATTTCGGGAAAAGAAAAGGGGATTGGACGGCCCAAAACCCTCCAAAAAATATTTTGAAAAATTTTTCAAAAAACAGTTGACAAAACCCGATACCCATGGTATCATATCGGAGCGTTGAGCGAAAGCCCAACAGCGAAATGAAAAATGCGCGAGTGGTGGAATTGGTAGACTCGCTAGATTCAGGTTCTAGTGCTCATTCCGGGCATGCGGGTTCAAGTCCCGCCTCGCGCACCACAGAGAAACAGAGCAGATAATTTTGTCTGCTCTGTTTTTGCTGTTTTTCGGAATTTTTCGGAGAATCCCAAACTTAATGGAAAATTGTTTTTCGGCTGTTCTGCTTGTTTTATGGCGGCTCGGTTATGAAAATGGCGATAAAATGGCGATGAAATTGACGATGAAATAGTTTTACCCCCTCCCGGGCGCTGTGGCCGGGAGGGGGTGGCTTTGTGGTGCTTTGGCAGGCGTGGCGTACCCCTGCATCTCTCGGGTTTATCCCTGTCTGTACCGGCGGCGTGTGGCTGCCACGAAATTGACCACCTCAAAGCATCGCCATTACCTGACAATAGAACAACAAATCATAGAATCTTTGTAAAGAAGTATTCCTGGTTTGGGAATCATTGGGAATTGCCGGGCTCCAGCTTGAGGATGCACAGGGAAAGGGCACCGGAGCGGGCGGTGGTGTCGCTGTTGAAGGTCAGGGTGAAGGTGGTCTGGGCAGGGGCATTGAGAATCAGACCGTGGGCACCCCAGGCGGTGGTCTTGGGAGTTCCGGTTTTGCTGTAGATTCCGTCATCCAGATGGGAGGTGCCGTTATAGGTGGGGGTCACCTGCATATACCCGGCATTGTCCAAAATGGCGGAAGCCCCGTAGAAAATATAATAGTATCCGGGCTCCAGCAGGACTTTGTTATTACCCTGGAGGGTAATATTTCCGGTGGTGTCGGTGGTTCGGGCTTGCAGGGGCATGAGGTTCCCGCTGGTAAAAGCGGTCTCATAGTTGTTGAAAGAAGCAAATGTGCTGGTGCCGGGAGCGCCCTGAGCCCCCGGTTCGCCCTGGGGTCCCTGCGGCCCGACTGCCCCCTGGGGCCCCTCCGGCCCCTGAGGCCCGGCTTCACCCTGCGGCCCTTGGGGACCCTGCGGTCCGACTGCCCCCTGGGGACCCTCCGGTCCCTGGGGCCCGGCTACACCCTGTGGCCCCTCCGGCCCCTGAGGCCCGACTTCACCCTGAGGCCCCTCCGGCCCCTGAGGTCCGGCTTCACCCTGCGGCCCTTGGGGCCCCTGAGGCCCGGTTTCACCCTGTGGCCCCTCCGGCCCCTGAGGTCCGGCTTCGCCCTGCGGCCCTTGGGGACCCTGAGGTCCGGCTTCACCCTGAGGCCCCTCCGGCCCCTGAGGCCCGACTTCACCCTGAGGCCCCTCTGGCCCCTGAGGTCCGGTTTCGCCCTGAGGCCCCTCCGGTCCCTGAGGCCCGACTGCCCCCTGTGGCCCCTCCGGTCCCTGGGGGCCGGTCGCACCCTGGGGCCCTTGGGGACCCTGCGGCCCGGTTTCGCCCTGCGGCCCTTGGGGTCCCTGAGGTCCGGTCGCACCCTGAGGACCCTCTGGCCCCTGGGGCCCGGCTACACCCTGAGGACCCTCCGGTCCCTGGGGGCCGGTTTCGCCCTGGGGCCCGGTTTCGCCTTGAGGACCCTGTGGTCCGGGACAGCCCCGGGGACCCTGGGGCCCGGGACAGCCTCTGGGCCCCTGAGGGCCCGGTTCTCCCTGGGGGCCGGGAATCCCCTGGCATGGGCAGCAGGCGAAACAGAACCCGCCAACACTTTTGGGCTGGGGGAATCTGGGGAGTTTGTTGTTGTCTGACATATTGCATCACTGCCTTTCTGGAAGATATTTTCATACCAGAATATGCAGCAGGAGAAAAGGGTGTGAAAAGTGCGCCTGTCCCGATTTGAGGCAGGCGCAAGCTTTGTCAGGAATTTTTGGAATTGGGTGCCGGTTCGCCGATGGTGACCGGATGGAAGCCCTCTCCGTGGACCTCGTTGGATTCCAGGACAATCAGGAAGGAACTGGGATCAGCGGCCTTGGCGGCTTTTTGTACCAGATACATCTCCCGGTTGTTGCAGGCGCACATCACCACCTGCCGGGTGTCTCCCTTGTAGCCGCCCTGGGCGGGAAGAATGGTGGAGCCCCGGCCGCAGCATTGGTCGATGACCTGGCAGATTTTTTCTCCCTGGTCGGTGACAATCAGGGCCATTTTCCCTGCGTTGATGCCGTACATCATCTTGTCCACCGCCACGGCGTACAGGTAGCTGACAATCATGCCGTAGATAATGCCGTCAATATCCCGGAACAACAGGCTTCCCAGAGCAATGATAATCACATCGGAGACGAAGATGATTTTGCCCAGGGAGAGGTAGGGGAATTTGGCCTTCACCGCCATGGTGATAAAGTCGGCACCGCCGGTGGAGGAGTTTTGCATATAAATCAAGGCGTAGCCGATGCCTGCAATCACGCCGGTGCAAAGGGCCGCCAGCAGCCGGCTGCCGGTGTAAACGGGGAACAGGGGGGCTACATAGTCGATAAGCACAGAGGAGACAATCATGCAGCGCACCGAGCTGATGAAGAAGTTTTTGCCCAGCAGCCGATAGCACAAAAGGGCCACGGGAATGTTCATCACAATGGTGGAAAGACCGATGGGAATCCCGAACAGGTGATAAAGAATGATGGAAATACCGGAAAAACCGGTTAAGGGAAACTCAGCCTGAACGGCAAAGTTGTAAATGGCGGCGGCAATCATGATGCTGCCCACCAGTTCAAAAAACATTTGGGTGAGATGTCTTTTTTTCATCACAATCCTCCTTTTGAAAAAAGAGCTCAGGCGTACATATAATACGCCTAAGCTCTTTTCCAATAAAATTATAGCACAAAAATAAAAATAATGTCAAGACGGGCGGTTGACAAAATCCTTGCCGGATGCTATCATATAATTAACAATTAGGTTAAATGTTAAAGGAGGCGATACCATGTCCCTGCAAAAGACCTTGCGGGCCCTGGCGGACCCCACCCGCCGGAAGATTCTCAATCTTCTGAAAAACGGAAGGATGTCCGCCGGGGAGATTACCGACTGCTTTTCCGTCACCGCAGCCTCCATATCCCGGCACCTGTCGGTGCTGAAGGAAGCGGATTTGATTCGGGACAGCCGGGAAGGAAAGTTCATTTACTATCAGCTCAACGCCTCTGTGCTGGAGGAGATTATGCTGTGGCTGACGGACCTGAAAGGAGAGGAAGAACATGATTAAGCGGAACAAATGGATTCTTTTCGTTACATCTCTGGTGATTTTGATTCCCCTGGCGGTGGGGCTGATTCTCTGGAACCAACTGCCGGAGCAGATGCCCACCCACTGGGGTGCAGACGGCCAGGTGGACGGCTACAGCAGCAAGCTATTCGGCGTGCTGGGACTGCCGCTTTTCATGCTGGTGATTCACTGGCTTTGCGTGGTGATGACGGCAGCGGCTCCCAAGCACAACAATGTGTCCGGGAAGGCCTTGCACCTGGTATTCTGGGTTTGCCCCGCCACCTCCCTGATTGTGGGCTTTATCACCTATGGTCAGGTGCTGGGGCTTCAGATGAATGTGACCCTCATTATGCTGCTGCTTATGGGTGTGCTGTTTTTTGCAATGGGCAATTATCTTCCCAAATGCAAGCAGAACTACACCGTAGGCATCAAGCTCCCCTGGACCCTGAACGACGAGGCCAACTGGGACAGCACCCACCGCTTTGCGGGAAAACTCTGGGTCGTGGGCGGCATAGTGATGCTGGCAACCGCATTCCTGCAAAACATCTGGGTGTTCCTGGGAATCGTGATGGTACTGAGCATCGTTCCCATGATTTATTCCTATTTGTACTACCGGAAGCATACTTCTGAAGAATGAAAGGGCAGGTGAAAACCTATGTTTTGGTGGTTCATCTTTTTCTGTGACCTCTTTACCCCGGCTTTGATGATTGGGGTGGGCCGCTGGATGTGGAAGCACCCTCCCAAGGAAATCAATGCTTTTCTGGGCTACCGGACACCCCGGTCCATGGTAAATATGGACACCTGGAGTTTTGCCCATCACCACTGCGGAAAGCGGTGGTGGATCATCGGATGGATTTTGCTCCTTCCCACAGTTGCCATCCATATTCCCTTTTACGGCAAAGGGGAGGATGCCATCGGGTGGATGTGTATCGGAGTGCTTTTGGTGCAGTGCACGGTTTTGATTGCCAGCATATTCCCCACGGAACGGGCGTTGAAGAAAACCTTCCGGGAGGACGGCACCCGCAGATAAGAAAAACCCAACAGGCGAAACATCGTCTGTTGGGTTTTTGTCGGTTCAGGAAGCCTTCCGGGGCTTTTCGTATTTGCCTATGAGCCGCTTGGGGCGATACAGCAGGAAGTACAGCACGGCCAGCAGGACGGCAGCTCCCAGGGAGATTTTCCACCCCAGGGAGAAGGCGGCGTTGTGATAGGTGAATTGGATTTCGTGGTAGCCTTCCGTCAGCTCCAGGGCCACCATGGCGTCACCCACCAGCACGATTTCCGCCGGCTTTCCGTCCACCGTAGCGCTCCAGTTTCCGTTCTGGGGAATGGAGGTATACAGCAGCCCATCCCGGTTGCACTGGATCAGGCCGGAGATTTTGGTGTTGGAAAACTCCGTCAGCTCCAGGGTGGAGGCGGCCAGAATACTGTGGGCCTGGCGGAACAGGGTTTCATCCAGAATGGCGGCGTTGACCGTCATGTTGCTGTTTTCCCCGGCGGCACAGGTCAGTTCAATGGTAATCACATCCCCGGGCACCACATCGCTCACCGCCAGCATCTGGGGCAGGCTGTAGGTCTCGGAGTATAGCCGGGTGCCGTTTTTCAGAACCCGGAAACTGTTGCGTTTGGGCAGGTTCAGGTTGATACACAAGAAGCCTTCCTTGTCGGCGGTGTAGTTGTAAGAGATGGTGCCGCCGCTGGGGGCATCATAGGAGCAGTAGCCGGTGGCGGAGAAGGAGTTGACGGTTACATCCGAGGACTGGACGGAAAGGTAGTCCCCCTGGACAAAGGTCCACACATCCTCTTCCATGCCGGTGGCGGCTTTTATGAGATTGTTCTGGAGAATGAAGGGACTGTTGGTGATAAACACCACATCCTTCAGCTGGGAGTTGGCCAGGAATCCCAGAGGCAGATAGGCGTTGTTCTCCAGCAGGTGGACATTTCCCTTGTAGTGCAGGTCGTCAAAGTACATATTCTCAATCACATTGCCGTCCCGCTCAATCATATACTGGAGGTTCAGGAAGAGATTTGCCACCGGGGAGCTGTCCTCAAAGCAGTACCGGTTGTAGGTGTCCTTGGCACCGTAGCCCAGGGCTTGCATGAACCGGGTGACCCGCACGTTGGCGGAGCTGGTAAAGGTGGAGATACCATTGTAATTGTTCAGAGCACCGTCGTTGAGGGTTTGGGCGTGGGTCACCTCTGCCCGATAGAAAAGGGTACCCTTTTCCCGTTCCTGCATAATTTCAATGATGTCGGCAGCATCCTCCCCACCTCTGGGATAGGAGTACAGCCCCACATTGGTAAAGGAGAAGCTGACGCCGAAGTTTACGAGATTGAACACCAGTTCCAGACCCACCGCAGCCAGCAGAAGTCGGGAGCAGGTGCGGCGGCTCAGTACCCAACGGTTCCGGGGGGCAGCAAAGGCAGCAGGAGCGGTTTCCTCCGATACGGGCTTCCGCCGGGCGGAATAGAACAGAAAGAAGAAATACACCCCCAGGAAAATCAGATTGTAGGCAACAAAGCTGCAATGGGAGGCAAAGGTGCCGATGTTCAGAAAAACATTCTCCAGGGAATCTGCCGGCAGGAAGCTGACCTTGCCGGTAAGAAGCTTTGTAAAGTCGGAGAGGGCTTCGCTGCAGAAAAAGATATTCAGGCTCAGGATTCCCCCAATGATTACCTGCCAGGTTTGGAATTTGCGCCGCAGCAGCCAGGCCCGGTAGGCCATTACCAGCAGTACAAAGCTGAAGAGGAAGCTGAAGCGGTAGGGAATCATGTTGGGGAAGTGGAAGCCGTGCCAGATATAGTCCAGCTGGCGGATGATGAAGCTCAGGCTGAAAAACACCAGAAGTCCCAGGCTGCACAGCTTGTCCCGGAGGCGAATCTGGGGGCAGGTGAGAAACACCATGGCAAGCAATGTGGTAATCACACCGCAGTACAGGTTGGGCAGCCCTTCCTTGAAGGTGGGGGTAATGCCGCCGTTCATGTTTCCCGCCACCTGGCGCATGGCATCCAAAAGCCCCAGCCAGGTGTTTTTGTCTGCAATATTCAGCTTGAAACCCTTGGGGAACTGGTTGACAGTGGATTGGGTGGTTTGCAGAGCCGCCAGGGCCGGCAGCTCCAGAATGGCGGTCATGGCAATGGCAATGACGGAGAACAGGGCCATCCACATCAAATCTGCAAAGAACCGCTTGAAGCCCTTCCAGCAGCAGATTTCGTAGCACACGAAGGACAAAAACACAAAAATGCAGGTGAAAAAGCCCACGTAGTAGTTGGAGAACACCGACAGAAACAGTGTCAGGGTGTAAAGGAGGAACTTCCGGTTCCGAAGGAGGCTGATCTCTCCCAGAATCACCAGAGGCAGCAGGGCGAAGGTGTCCAGCCACATAAGGTTCCACTGATACCCCAGAGCCCAGGCACACAGGGCATAGAGGGCACCAAAGATGCTGATGGAAAGATCATCCTTGTGGAAGAGCTTTTTCAGGAAGATGGCAAAGAACATGCCTGCCAGGCCCAGTCGCAAAGGCAAAAACAGGGAGAAAAGAGGCAGAAGCCAGCTTTCCGGCACCAGAACGGAAAGCAGATTCAAAGGCGAGGCCAGATAGTAGGAGATAAGCCCCAGATAGTCCATGCCCATACCCACGTTCCAGCTGTAAAGCAGACTGTCCCCGGATAGGAGAGCTCTGCGGTAAGCCACGAAGAAGGGATAATACTGGTGGTACATATCCGAGTAGAGCATACTCAGGCCTCCGAAAGGCGAGCTTCCGGCAATGAGCATCAGGCACAGCATTCCCAGGCAGGGAATGGCGAAGGCCAGTGCGGTATAGTTCCATTTGAATTTTTTCAGCTGCGGTAGTTTCATGGTGCGCCCCCCAAGATAGATTCGTCTATCAGTTTACCATATTCCCCCGGCGGGGTAAAGGGGAAAAGGGAAAAACTTGGCCAAAAGACAGGAAAAATCCCCTGCCCGGGGAAGGGCAGGGGAAAGGGGTTATTCCATGTCGTCCTCATCGTGCCATTGGGCATCCGATTCCTCGGGGAGATCCTCCGGGACATCCGTCATAATCTCGCCCACCCGGATACGCCGCCGGATTTTCACTTCTTCCACCTGCCGGTGGAGCAGCTCCTTCACATCCAGAGGATTTTTCACGTTTTTCAGAAGCAGGGTGGGAGCGGTTTTGTCGGAGGAAACCACCGTGATGGTGCCCACTCCGAAAATCCGCTGCCAGAGGCTGCGGGAGGTGGAGATATCCCGAATCCGGTACAAAAGAATCTCCTCATCCTTGATGCTGAAAAAGCCTACGGACAGAAACAGACGGTCCTCCGACAGGGCATACCGGGTAAAGCTGAGAGGCAGTCCCAGATGACGCTTCCGGTCTTTCCAGAGATATTCCATACAAAGCCCTCCTTTTTTCTATATAGTAGCCTCTTTGACGGACTTTGTCAATATGGGGTATCAGAGAATCAGACAGATCAGGCCTGCTGCCCCTTCATTTACAATCCGGTTCAGGCTGCCCCGGAACTTGCTGCGTACATCCTCCGGGGTGCGCAGGAGCTTGGCGGTGAGCCCCTCCTGCACCAGAGCGTAGACGGACTTGCCGAAGATGTTGCTCTGCCACAGTTTTTCCGGGGACTCCCCGGTGAGATACGCCACCAGATCCTTGGATTGCTTCTCGTCTCCCACCATGGGGCTGATTTCCGTGTCCACATCCACCCGAATCATGTGGATGGAGGGGGCAGCGGCCTTCAGCCGGATGCCATAGGCGTTGCCTTTGCGCAGCACCTCCGGCTCCTGCAGGCTCATCTCTTCGGCGGTGGGCATCACAACGCCGTAGCCCGTGGCCTTCACGCTGGAAAGAGCGTCGGCAATCTTGTCATACTCCTGCTTGGCGGCGCAGAGCTTTGCCAGCTGCTCCATGAGCTGGGCATCGTTTTCAATCTCCATCCCGGTCTGCTCACTGAGAATCTCATAAAACAGTGCCTCCGGGAAGGTGAGGGTGCAGCATACGGTGCCGGTGCCCAGATCCACGCTGGTGACAGAGGCCCCCACCACCTGCTCCAGCTGGCTCAGCTGGGAAAGAGCGGTCTCTGCCTGAGACAGGGCGTGAATGTTGGCGGTCTGCTCCCGCAGGGCGCTGTAGAGCATGGATTTTACCGGGTGCTGGGCATCCAGCGCCCCAATCCACCGGGGCATATAGATGTTCAGCTGCTGCATGGGGAAGGCGTAGAGCAAATCCTGCAAAATTCCGCAGATGTCCTCCACCTCCATGGCCTGGCAGTCAGCAACCATCACCGGCACACCATAGGTGCTGCGGATATACTGGGCGGCTTCCTGGGCAGGAGCGGCCTCCAGCCGGGGGGTGTTGAGAATCACCACAAAGGGCTTCCCGGTGGCCTGCATATCCCGGATGGCCCGGCCCTCCGCTTCCACATAATCCTGTCTGGGGATGTCCGTGATGGTGCCGTCGGTGGTGACCACAAGGCCGATGGAGCAGTGCTCCTCCATGACCTTTTTGGTGCCCAGCTCAGCGGCCTGGGTCATGGGGATTTCATAGTCAAACCAGGGAGTGGTGACCATCCGGGGCACCCCGTCCTCCTGGGCGCCCATGGCTCCTTCCACCATGTAGCCCACGGAGTCAATCATCCGAATCCGCAGTTTTGCGGTGCCGTCCGGGGAGATTTCCACCGCATGTTCCGGGACGAATTTGGGCTCGCTGGTCATAATGGTTTTCCCGGAGCCGCTTTGGGGCAGCTCATCCCGGGCCCGTTCCGCCTCATAGGGGTCATCGATGTTGGGAATCACCAGCTGTTCCATAATCCGCTTGATGAGGGTGGATTTTCCGGTACGCACCGGGCCTACCACGCCAATGTAGATATTGCCTCCGGTTCTGGCGGCAATATCGGAGTAGATGTTTTTCATAGCCAGCCTCCTTGTTCCGGCAGGAGGCCTGCTCCTGCCACGGTTTACCAAAGAGTATGTCCCCGGAGGGAAAAATAGAACCCCGGCGGCAATCCCCTGGGAAAGTCAGAAAAAAGTCCCGGATTTTTTGTAAAATAATGTTTGACAAAACGCTTAAAAGCCTATATAATATCTAAGCACGAATGCAAGGAGGGGGATACTATGCGACTTGGGCTTGCTCAGATAATGGACAGACCCGGTGCGGTGGTGCCTTTTTCCTGCTCCGTGGATCTGAGTGATCTTCAGTATGGTGCCAGCCACCCGGTGACAGAGCCGGTGGAGGCTTCCGGTACGGTGCGCAATACGGCAGGGGTGCTGGTTATGTCCGGCTCCATCAAGACCTGTTTGCATGGCGTGTGTGACCGGTGTGCCGCCGAGTTTTCCCGCGAGGTGGAATATCCCATCCAAGCGGTACTGGTGGAGGAACTGGCCAACGAGGAGAACGAGGACGAGTGGGTATTCCCTCTGGAGGGTGAAAGTGCAGATCTTCAGGATATTGTCCGCACAGTCTTTGTGCTGAACATGGAGTCCAAGCTGCTGTGCAAACCGGAATGCAAAGGTCTTTGCTGCCAGTGCGGCAAGAACCTCAACGACGGCCCCTGCAGCTGCCAGAAGGAGCCAGATCCCCGTTTCGCTGCTTTACGGCAGCTTCTTAACAAGTAATTCCAAATGATGCTGTTAAAGCAGTTTGACCAAGGAGGTGTCATCCATGGCTGTTCCCAAGTGTAAAGTCTCCAGCGCCCGCCGCGATAAGCGCCGTGGCTCCAACTGGAAGCTGTCCGCACCCAGCGTGGCAGTTTGCCCCAAGTGCGGTGAGCCCGTCATGCCTCACAGAGCTTGCAAGGCTTGCGGCTCCTACAATGGCCGTCAGGTTCTGGCTGCCAAGGCTGACTAAGGCAGGAAAAGAGCGAAGGCTAAGAGGAAGGCGTTCTGCCTTCCTCTTTTTCCTTTGTTATGGGGGAAACTCTGAATCCATCGTCTGCGGCTGGGAAGCGGATCTTTTCCGCCCTTGCCGATGGATTCAGAGCTTCCCAGGAATTTCCTTTGGGATGTAAAAGTTGTATGAACCGAAGTTTTTCGGTTGCGTTCCCTACGGGATTGTGTCATAATAGACGTGTGTTTTTGCGAAAGGAGTGATTTCCCATGGCAAAGCCTTTGGTGGCGATTGTGGGACGGCCCAATGTGGGCAAGTCCATGCTTTTCAATAAGTTGACCGGGCACAGAACCTCCATTGTCCAGGATACCCCCGGCGTGACCCGGGACCGGATCTACGGAGACTGCGAATGGTGTGGAAAACAGTTTTCTCTGGTGGATACCGGCGGTATCGAGCCCAACACGGAGAACGATATGCTGAAGTTTATGCGCCGTCAGGCGGAAATCGGCATTGAGCTGGCAGACTGCATCGTGATGGTGGTGGATGTGCAGACCGGCGTGACCGCAGCGGATATGGACGTGGCAACCATGCTCCGCAAATCCGGCAAGCCTGTGGCCCTGGCTGTGAACAAGTGCGATTCCGTGGGCCCCACCAACCCGGAGGTATATGAATTTTACGGCCTGGGCATCGGAGACCTGTTTGAGGTATCTGCCATCCACGGCCACGGCACCGGCGATTTGCTGGACTGGTGCCTGGAGCAGTTCCCGGAGGACGCCTGGGAGGAGGATACCGACGAGGTCATCAAGGTGGCCATTGTGGGCAAGCCCAATGTGGGCAAGTCCAGCCTCCTGAACCAGATTCTGGGGGAGGAGCGGGTCATCGTATCCAATGTGGCAGGCACCACCCGGGATGCCATCGACAGCCCCTTTGAAAATGAAACCGGCAAATACTGCTTCATCGATACGGCAGGTATGCGCCGGAAGAGCCGGGTGGATGACATTATCGAGAAGTACTCCAATATGCGTACCATCAGCGCCATTGACCGGGCGGATGTGTGCCTGATTCTCATTGACGCCAACGAGGGCGTCACGGAGCAGGATACCAAGATTGCAGGTCTTGTCCACGAGGCGGGCAAGGCTGCCATTATTGTAGTGAACAAGTGGGATGCGGTGGAGGACAAGCAGACCAATACCATGCGGGACAAGGAAATCGGGGTGCGCCAGGGTCTGAGCTATATGACCTATGCCCCGGTTGTGTTCCTGTCCGCTCTTACCGGTGCCCGGGTGGACAAGCTGTTCCAGGTGATTCAGGATGTGCACAAGCAGAACACCAGCCGGATTACCACCGGCGCCCTGAACAGCGTCCTGGCAGACGCCACCTCCCGGGTCCAGCCCCCCTCCGACAAGGGCCGCCGCCTGAAGATTTACTATATGACCCAGGCGGGAACCAAGCCTCCTCATTTCGTGATTTTCTGCAACGATGCCCGGCTGTTCCATTTCTCTTACCAGCGGTATCTGGAAAATCAGATCCGGGAGGTTTTCGGACTGCAGGGAACCCCTGTGCGGATTACCATCCGTCAGAAGGGCGATAAGGAGGAGTAAACCATGTGGCTGGCTGTGGTAGTGATTGTTCTTACCGGGTATCTTCTGGGGAACCTGAACGGCTCGGTGATGATCTCCATGATGCAGAAAGATGACGTGCGGAACCACGGAAGCGGCAACGGAGGTCTTACCAACTTTGTGCGGAACTTTGGCTACGGCAAGGCCCTGGGGGTGATTGCCGTGGATCTGGGCAAGGCGGTGCTGGCCTGCCTGGTGGGCCGCCTGATTCTGGAAAACGCCGGCTACGGCGTGGAAGGTGCCATGCTGGGTGGCGTTGCCGTCAGTCTGGGACACGATTTCCCCGTTCTGTTCGGCTTCCGGGGCGGCAAGGGTATCCTTTCCGGCCTGGGCGTTGCGGCGGCTGTGGATTACCGCTGCGCCCTGCTGATTATTGCGGTGTTTGTTCTGACGGTGGCGCTGACCCGGTACGTCTCCCTGGGCTCCATTCTGGCGGCAGCATCTCTGGGAATCTTCTTCGGTGTCATGTACCTGGACCATCCCTGGGTGATGGCCGGCGGCATTTTTATGGCGGTTCTGGCGATTTTCATGCACCGGGGCAATATCCAGCGACTGGTGAAGGGAACGGAGCGGAAGCAGAGCTTCTCCCGTAAGGAGAAGAAGGTATGAAGGCGGCGGTAGTAGGAAGCGGCGGCTGGGGTACGGCCCTGGCCCTGTGCCTTCTGCGAAACGGCCACGAGACCCTCCTGTGGAGCCATTCCCGGCAAAAAGCGGAGGAAATGGAGAAAACCCGGCAGAACAATATGCTCCCCGGGGTGATTCTGCCGGAAGATTTGCAAATTGCCTGGGAGCCTTCCCGTGTGGCAGGGCATTCTCTGGTGGTGATTGCCTGTCCTTCGGTGCATATCCGCAGCGTCTGCCGACAGGTGGCACCATACCTTGCCGAGGATGCGGTGCTGGTGTCCGTCACCAAGGGCATTGAGCCGGGGAGCCTCCTGCGGATGAGCCAGATTGTCCGGGAGGAAACCCACCGGGAGGTGGCGGTACTCACCGGCCCCAGCCATGCAGAGGAGGTGGCTAAGAACATCCCCACAGCCTGCGTGGCTGCCAGCGAGAACCAGGCCCTGGCAGAGCTGGTGCAGGATGCCTTTATGTCCGACAGCTTCCGGGTGTATACCAGCGCCGATGTGATTGGCTCGGAGCTGGGGGGAGCTCTCAAAAATGTGATTGCCCTGTGCGCCGGTGTCAGCGATGGCATGGGCAACGGAGACAACACCAAGGCCATGCTCATGACCCGGGGGCTTACGGAAATTGCCCGGCTGGGTGTGGCCATGGGCGCAAGGAAGGAAACCTTTGCGGGACTGGCGGGAGTAGGGGATTTGATTGTCACCTGCACCTCCCAGCACTCCCGGAACCGCCGTGCCGGTATCCTCATGGGGCAGGGAAAGGGACCCCAGGAGGCCATGGCAGCGGTGGGAGCCGTGGTGGAAGGCTACTATGCCGCCAAGTCCGCCTGGGAGCTGGCCTGTAAGCTGGGGGTGGAAATGCCCATCATCCACGGGGCCTACCGGGCGCTGTATGAAAATGTGGATGTAAAGACGGTTCTCAAATCTCTGCTGTGCCGTGCCCGAAAAGCAGAGACTGAGGACGCCGGTTGGCTTTGATCACCAAAGGCGGACATTTTCGTCCGCCTTTTCTCTTTTGCAGGTTTGCAAGAGGAAGAACCTGGCAACAATGGACTTAGCTGTCGGGGAAATTGATTCCTTAAGAAAGGAAATGTCTATGCTGCAATTAAAGGATATTCGGAAAAACTATGAAGAAGGGGACCATGTAGTCCGGGCCCTGCGGGGTATCAGCCTCCAATTCCGGAAAAGTGAATTTGTGTCCATATTGGGGCCTTCCGGCTGCGGAAAGACCACCCTGCTGAACATCATCGGCGGCCTGGATCGGTATACCCAGGGAGACCTGGTGATTGGGGGTAAGTCCACCAAGGATTTCAAGGACCGGGACTGGGATGCCTACCGGAACTATACCGTGGGCTTTGTGTTCCAGAGCTACCACCTGATTCCCCACCAGAGCGTGCTGCAAAACGTGGAGCTGGCCCTGACCCTGTCCGGGGTGCCCCGGCAGGAGCGGCGCCGCCGGGCCAAGGAGGCCCTGGAGCAGGTGGGTCTGGGAGACCAGCTGCGGAAGCGCCCCGGGCAGATGTCCGGCGGACAGATGCAGCGGGTGGCCATCGCCAGAGCCCTGGTGAACAACCCGGAGATTATTCTGGCGGATGAGCCCACCGGCGCCCTGGATACGGAAACCAGTCAGCAGGTTATGGAGATTCTCAAGGAAATTTCCAAGGAGCGGCTGGTGATTATGGTCACCCACAATCCGGAGCTGGCCCGGCAGTATTCCACCCGGATTATCAATATGCTGGACGGTGAGGTGACCCATGATTCCAACCCTCCCACGCCGGAGGAACTGCCTGCCTTCACCGGAGAGGGTATCCGGAAGAAAGGCAGAAAGAAGCTGCCCAGCATGTCCTTTGCCACGGCGTTTCTCCTGTCCCTCAAAAACCTCTTTACCAAGAAGGGCCGCACGGCGCTGACCGCCTTTGCCGGTTCCATCGGCATTATCGGCATTGCCCTGATATTTGCCATATCCCAGGGTACCAACACCTATATCAGCAGTGTGCAGGAGGACACTCTCACCGCATACCCCCTGACCCTGGAGGCCACCACGGTGGATCTGGGAATGCTGATAGAGACTTTCATGGGCGGCGGCTCCCAGGATGAGGCGGCAACCGGGGAGGATGGGGTCTATTCCCAGTCCCGGCTGTTTGACATGATCAACGCCCTGAACAACCTGGAAACCACGGAAAATGACTTGAAGTCCTTTAATGAATACCTCCATGATACCATGGAGGCAGACCCGGATGGGGCGCTGCGCCAGGCCATTACCGGCATCCAATACACCTATAACCTGGATTTGCAGGTGTATACCAAGACGGAAAACGGGGAAGTGCTGATTTCCGACACCCAGGAGCTGCTGATGGAGGCTATCCGGGAGAATATGGGCATGGATATGTCGGGAATGCTGGAAATGCGGGATACCATGTCGGCGGCCTTCGGAGCCTCCATACCCCAGGGCGGCGGAATGAACCTGTGGACCCAGATGCTCTCCGGTATGGACGGGGAGATGATCAGCCCGGTTCTGAAAAACCAGTATGAACTCCTTTCCGGAAGCTGGCCGGATGCCTATGACGAAATCGTGCTGGTGGTGGACGAAAACCACCGCCTGGACGATCTGACCCTCTACGCCCTGGGCCTGATTACCCGGGAGGAAATCAATGAGATCTTCTCTGCCGCCGCAGACGGGGAGACAGTGGAGACCACGCAGCAGCATTGGAGCTATGAGGAGCTGCTGGGCAGAGAATTCCGGGTGGTTTTGAGCAGCGACTGCTATATTGTGGATGAGGATACCGGTGCCTATATGGATTTGCGCCTGACGGATGCAGGCCTTCGGTACCTGTATGACAACGGCATTTCCCTGAAGATCTCCGGCATCCTCTGCCCCAAGGAGGACGCCTCCACCACCATGCTCTCCGGTGCCATCGGCTACACAGAGGCCCTGACGGAGCACATCATCGCCCACAGCGGAGACTCTCCTGTGATTCAGGCCCAGATGGAGAACCCGGAGGAAGATATTCTCACCGGCCTTCCCTTCCGGGAGGAGAGCGGCACTCTGACAGAGGCTCAGATGGCAGACCTTTTCCGGGAGCGGGTGGCTGCCATGAACACCCAGGAAAAGGCCCAGACTTATATCAAAATTCAAAGTACCCCCACCCACGTCCAGCTGGAGGAGATGATTACCGCCCAGATGGAGGGTGTGAACCGGGAGCAGATGCAAAATGCCCTGGTGGAAGCCATGCAGCAGCAGATGAGCATGAGTGCCGACGAGCTTATGGGCTATGTGGAAGCCATGGAGGATACGGAGCTGGTGGAACTCTACCGGAACCTGGTGGAGCAGCAGATTCGCCTGAGTATGGCTGCCCAGGCTCAGCAGAAGCTGACCGGGGTAGAGCCGGAGCAGCTGGCGCAGCTTCTGGAGGGCTCTCTGGACAGCTACACCCAGGAGCAGTGTGCCCAGTATTATGAGGAGGTGCTGAGCTTCTCCCAGTCCACCTACGAGGAGAATCTCACCAAGCTGGGCTATGTGGAGCTGGACGACCCCAGCGGCATCCACCTGTACGCCTCCAGCTTTGAGAACAAGGATGTGATTGAAGAGGCCATTGCCCAGTACAACAGCGGAGTGGATGAGCTGAAGCAGATTCACTATACGGACTATGTGGGCCTGATTATGCAATCTGTGACCACCATCATCGATGCCATAACCTATGTGCTGGTGGCTTTCGTGTCCATTTCTCTGGTGGTGTCCTCCATTATGATTGGAGTCATTACTCTCATTTCTGTCCAGGAGCGTACCCGGGAGATTGGCATTCTCCGGGCCATCGGCGCTTCCAAGCGGAATGTGTCCAGCATGTTCAATGCGGAAACGGTGATTATCGGCTTTATTTCCGGCGTGCTGGGTGTGGGCGTGACCTGCCTTCTGTGCATTCCCATCAATGCAATCATTGCACAGCTGACCAATATCGCTGGCCTGCGGGTGTACCTTCCCTGGCAGGTGGGGGCCATCCTCATTGCCATCAGCGTGGGACTGACCCTGCTGGCGGGCATCATCCCTTCCCGCAGCGCAGCCAGAAAAGACCCGGTGGTAGCCCTGCGAACTGAATAAAAAATTTGAGGATTGCCCAAAGGCAATCCTCAATTTTTATGGGATATCAAGCAGATTTCTTTTTCCGGAAGAAGAGAACGGTGCCGCCGATGCCCAGCAGGATACCGACACAGGCGGCAGCGGCTGCCATCCAGATGCTGCCGAACCAGTTGCTTCCCGGAGCCTCCTGGGTAACTTCTTCCTGGGTGGTGGCTTCCGTAGTAGCCTCCGTGGTGGGCTTTGTGGTAGCTTCCGTGGTGGCCTCTGTGGGAGGCTCGGTCTCCTGGGGCGGGAAGGGCTCCGCCCGGAACACGGTGATGGTGTAGGTTCTCGTGTCCCCGTTTTCTGCGGTTACTGTGATTTCATAGGTGGATTCTCCCACAGGAAGCTCTCCCACCTCCGGGAAGGTGACGGAGGAAAGACCGTGGGTCTTGGTTCCGGAAATCACGATGGTCTGGGTCTCATAGGGAAGATACACGGCATATTCCAGCTGCTCCGGGGAAAAGACCGGGGAGAGGAGAAATCCATCCACAGAAAGACTGTCCAGGGTGTTGACGGAGGATTCCACATAATTGGGGTCTCTTTCCCGGAAGGTGTGAATCACATAGGATTTGGTGACGCCGTTTTCCGCTGTGACGGTTACGGTCACATCGGTGGTGCCGTTGGGGGCAAGGGAGTTGTTGGAGATGGAGACGGTAGCGTTCTTGTCCTCCGGCGTGGCGGAAATCTGGAGGCTGGAAACGCTGTAAGGCACCGAGGCGTTGTAGCTGGTGGTGCTGGGGGAGAAAGCAGGGGAGAGGGTGGCGTTGCTTACCTTCAGGGCGGACAGATTGGCGTTGCCGCTGAGAGGCGGAGCAATGGTGGCGGAGTAGGTGCAGGTGCCCACGTTGGTGTCGGCGTTGCCGTCGCTTACCACCACGCCGGTTGCGGACACAGAGATGGAAGCGCCGGTGGCAGCCTTGTCAGATACCAGGAAGGTGGCGGTCCAGACGGTGCCGCTGTCCAAAGGCTTGGACATGGAGTTGTCATAGAACACGAAATTGTTTCCGGAGCGCTCCACCACCCAGGGGGATGCCATGGCAGAGGAGAAGCTCTGGAGGGTCAGCACCTTGCTGTCGTACTGGAGAGAGCCGCTGCCCCCGTAGATACCGCCCCCGGCGGAAAAGCTTACGGTGATGGTATCACCTGCCCGGACGGTGCCGGGGCCGGAGAGCTTGGCGCTGCCGGCCGCACTGACAGAAAAACACCACAGGGAAAAGACAAGTACGGCCCCAAGGAGCGTCACAAAAAATTTTTTCATTTTTTCACCCTTTCTTCTTGCCTATTCGACGAGAATCGATTATGCTGTATTATAGCATAGGAAAAGCCGGTTGGGGAGGTGTCCCATGAAAAAAATTAAAATTTGGATAGCATTGTGCTTATCGCTGCTGCTTTTTGTGAAAATTGCACCGACGGCAGAAGCTGCATCGGAAATTCAACTGCATACGGCTTATTATGGGGTGAACAGAGAAGACGCCCTGGTGGGGAAAGTGATGCCCCAGACCAAGCCGGAGGAGCTTTTGCGGCAGTTTGTGGCCAACGGCCAGCTGCACCTGACCAACGGTGTAAAAACCGGGTCCCGACTGGAGCTTCTTCAGGGGGACAAGGTGCTGGATAGCCTGACCCTGGTGGTTCAGGGGGACTGTAATGGGGACGGGGGATTTTCCGTCACGGATATGCTGATGGTAAAATCCGTGCTTCTGGAGCAGCAGTCCCTTTCCGGGGCAAAAGCCCAGGCGGCGGACCTGAGCGGGGATGGGAAAGTGACCATCACCGACTTCCTCCAAATGAAAAGCATCGTGCTGAAGCAGAAAAAATTATCCACCCAGCAGCTGTCGGGAACCGCACTTCCCTCATGCCGGGTGCTGCAGCTGGGAGGCACCATGCCCTTCGGCTCTGCCGGGGCCACCGGAGCCGCTGCACCGGTGGTGGAAGGCAATGCAGTTACCTGGGAAAAGGGGATTTTGCGTGCCGCAAATCTGGGTACCTCCCGGGTATACACCGGTGAGGAGAGTGTACTGGTGGTGGTGACGGAGCTTCCCCAGAGCGTGTCATTTACCCAGAAGTCTCTGGTTCTGAACCCCGGCGCCTCCCAGAAGCTGGGCCTGGAATACCGTTACCCGGTGTATACCGCAGCCAAGTTCGGTTCCTCCAATCCCAAGGTGGTGACGGTGGATGCTGCCGGGACAGTCAAGGCCGTAGGGGTGGGAACTGCCGCTGTGACGGTTACCCTGGATAACGGCGCTTCTGCCAGCATGACGGTGCAGGTAATGCCCCTGCTGGAGAAAATCACCTTAAATACCAGTTCCATGAAGCTGAAGCCTGGAACAACCAAAACTTTGACTGCCAAGGGTTATCCCGAGAACACCCGGGAGCCCCTGGAGTGGACTTCCTCCGATCCGGCCATTGCCACGGTGGACGGCAACGGCGTGGTGCGGGGCGTATCCTATGGTACGGTGACCATCACCTGTACCGGAAAGTACAGCCGGGTATCTGCCTCCTGTAAGATAAAGGTATGCAACCTGGTGCAGGTTGCCCTGACCTTCGACGACGGCCCCGGCGGAAGCAAAACCACGGAGCTTTTGGACGCTCTCCAGAAATACAATGTAAAGGCCACCTTCTTCCTGGTGGGCAACCGGATTGGGTACTCCGAGAGCATTGTGAAGCGAATTGCAGCAGAAGGCCACGAACTGGGCTACCATTCCTGGGCCCACGGGTACTTCACGGATATGTCGGCTGCCGAAATCAAGCAGGATTATGAGACCTTCCAGAAGGCGCTGTACGAGGCCTGCAATGCCCAGGCAACGGTATACCGCTCTCCCGGCGGTGCTTACAACAAGACCAGCCTGAAAACCATACCCCTTCCTCACGTCCTGTGGTCGGTGGATACTCTGGACTGGCAGCACAGAGACCCGGCGAAGGTGAAGCAGAATATTCTCGATGGCCTGAAGGATGGGCGTATCATTCTGATGCATGACATCCATCAGACTACCATTGAAGGAACCATTGCAGCCTTGGAGTACATATACGAACATGACCTGGATGTGGAGTTTGTTACGGTGACCCAGCTTCTGTCCAGAAATGGGAAGACCCCTGTGGCGGGGGAGACCTACTACTCCGGCTAAAGACAAAGAACCCCCGGGCAAAAAGCCCGGGGGTTAAAAAACAAAAGCGGTATTGCAAAAAGCAATACCGCTCAGGATGCCAGATTAAACAGCCCGCTCAACCTTGTTGGAACGGAGGCATCTGGTACAAGCGTACACATGGCACGGAGTACCGTTGACAATGGCCTTAACCCGCTTCACATTGGGCTTCCAGGCACGATTGGAACGTCTGTGGGAGTGGGAAACCTTGATACCGAAGGTAACGCCCTTGCCACAATAATCACACTTCGCCATTCACTGCACCTCCAATCCGTAAGAAAACATGTCGAAATGGCACTTCTAAACAAGTGCCTACATATAATAGCAGAGTTTCCTGAAAAAAGCAAGTGTTTTTTGAAAAAATTTTTGTTTCCTCAAAATAATATTGATATTCCCGGATTGGGTCGTTATAATGGGGGTAGTTTGCAGGAATGGGGCAGAAAATATGGAAATTTACAGTGTACCTCTTACCAAATTGGTAAAGGAATTTGATTTGCGGGTGGCCTATGCCTCCTCGGATTATGAGAAGATTCACCTGACGGTGGAGGATGTGGCCAGACCCGGCTTGCAGCTGGCAGGCTTTTTCGAGCACTTTGAGCCGGTGCGGCTCCAGGTGATCGGCAACGTGGAGGCCAGCTATCTGAATAAGCTCTCCAGCTTCGAGCGGAGCCGGATTTATGACCGCCTCCTGTCCTTCAAATCCCCGGCCATGCTCATTGCCCGGGATATTGAGCCGGACCAGCAGCTGATGGAGATGGCGAAAAAGCATAACATTACCATATTGCGCAGCAATGAAGCCACCAGTACCGTGGTTTCCGCCATCATTGCGTACCTCAAATCCCTCCTGGCACCCCGGATTACCCGCCATGCCGTGCTCATGGAGGTGTACGGCGAAGGCGTGCTGATTACCGGCGAGAGCGGCATCGGCAAAAGCGAGGCGGCGGTGGAGCTTCTGAAGCGTGGCCACCGGCTGATTGCGGACGATGCGGTGGAAATCAAGAAAATTGCCGGCAATGTGCTTATGGGCAGTGCGCCGGATCTCATCCGCAACTATGTGGAGCTGCGGGGCATCGGCGTTGTAAATGTGGCAAAGCTCTTTGGTATGGGCGCCGTAAAGATGGAAAATCAGATAGATCTGGTGGTCAATGTGGTTCCCTGGGAGCAGAATGCCGCCTATGACCGGCTGGGTCTGGAGGAGCAGACCATGGAGATTCTGGGCACCAAAATTCCCATGAACACCATCCCCATCACCCCCGGCCGTAATCTGGCGGTGATTCTGGAAGTGGCTGCCATGAACAACCGGCAGCGCCGCATGGGCTATAATCCGGCAGAGGAGTTCACCCAGAGAATCAACGAGCATTTTGCATCCAACCCCGGGACGGTATAACGGTTATGAAGGAAATTACCATAGGACAAAACGATGCCGGGCAGCGGCTGGACCGTTTCCTGAGCAAGGCGGTACCCCTGCTTCCGGCTTCCCTGGCCCAGAAGTATATCCGCATCAAGCGGATAAAATGCAACGGGGCAAGGGCCGAACGGGATACCCGTCTGAAGGCGGGAGATGTGCTCCAGCTGTATATCAACGATGAATTTTTCGACAAGCCCCGGGAGGATAACGCCTACCTGACGGTGGCAGCTCCCAAGCTGAATATTGTATACGAAGATTCCCATATTCTACTGGTGGACAAGCGTCCGGGACTGGCGGTTCACCCCCATGACGGGGCGGAGTACGGCAGAACCCTCATCGACGATATCCAGGCATACCTTTATCAGAAGCGGGAGTGGAGCCCCAGAGGGGAGAACAGCTTTGTGCCTGCCCTGTGCAACCGGATTGACCGGAACACGGGGGGCATTGTGATTGCCGCCAAAACGGCGGAGGCTCTGCGGGTTATGAACCAGAAAATCAAGGACCGGGAGCTGGACAAGCGTTACCTGGCCATTGTGGAAGGGACACCCAAACCCCTCCGGGGCAGCCTGAAGGGATTCTTGTTCAAGGATGCCAAAAAGAACCGGGTCTTTGTCACCGATACCCCTCAGCCCGGGGCAAAAACCTGCCAGACCAACTATATTACCTTGTGCAGCAGCCAGGGCCTTTCCCTGGTGGAGTGTGAACTGATTACCGGCCGAACCCACCAGATCCGTGCCCAGTTTGCCCATTCCGGACACCCACTGCTGGGAGACGGCAAGTACGGCAAACTGAACAAACGCTTTGACCGGAACTACCAAGCCCTGTACTCCTATAAACTCACCTTCCAATTCACCACCGACGCAGGAGAGCTTTCCTACCTCAACGGCAAGAGCTTCCAGGTGGAAAAGGTGGATTTTGTGGAGGAATATTTTCCCGGGCTGAAAATACCCAAAACGGAGTAAATACATATGAACATTGCCAAAATTATGATACCCAAGGTGATGACCGCCTTTCTCCATGACAAAAACACGGTGCGCCAGGGTCTGGAGGTTATGACCCGGTATGGCTATACCGCTGTGCCGGTGCTGGACGACGGGGACTGCTACCTGGGCTGCGTGACGGAAGGGGACTTCCTTCGCCATGTCATGGCAGTGGGCAGTACCCAGAAGCATGACCATGAGCATTACCGGATCGGGGAGATTTTCCGCCGGGATTTCTGTCCGGCTGTGGACATTGATGCACCGGAGGAGCAGGTGATTTCCGCCATTTTGAACCAGAACTTTCTTCCGGTGGTGGATGGCCAGGGAAAGCTTTGCGGCATCGTCACAAGAAAAAGCGTCATCTCCTACCTTTGGGAAAAAACAAACAGATGAAAACTGAAAGCGGCAGGAAAACCTGCCGCTTTTTCTTTCAAAGTTGTAGTGCTTACAAAATTTCCGTGATGGTTCCGCCGCCTACCACCATATCCTCCTGATAAAGAACAACTGCCTGCCCCGGGGTCAGAGCCCGCTGGGGCTTTTCAAATACCACCTTTACCATGCCGTTCTCCAGGGGATAGGCCACCGCATCCTGGGGCGTGTGGCGGTACCGGGCCTTGGCCTTTACGGAAATGGGGGCGGTGAGCCGGTCAAAGGGGAAAAAGTTCCAGTCCTTGGCCAGCAGGGTGGTGTGAAACAGATTTTCCTCCGGCCCTACAGTGACGGTGTTGGCTTCCATATCCTTTCCGCACACATACACCGGCTGTCCCATGGCCAGCCCCAGTCCCTTCCGCTGTCCCAGGGTGTAGGCCACAGCGCCTTTGTGCTTGCCCACGACCTTTCCGTCTGTGTCCAGAAAATCTCCCTGGGGATAGGCTGCACCCCGGTAGCGTTCCATGAAGGCCACATAATCCCCGTCGGGAATGAAACAGATGTCCTGGCTGTCCCGCTGCCGGGCGTTGACAAAATGCTGTGTTTCGGCAATTTCCCGCACCTGGTCCTTGGAAAGCGCACTTAAGGGGAACAGGGTGCGGCTCAGCTGCTCCTGGGTGAGGGAATAGAGGAAATAGGATTGGTCCTTGGCAAGATCCTCTGCCCGGAACAGAAGATACCGCCCGGTATCCGGGTCCTTCCGGATTTTCACATAATGACCGGTGACGATGTAGTCACAGCCCAGCTCCATAGCCTTGTCCAGCAGCAGCCGGAATTTGAGATGCTTGTTGCATTCCACACAGGGGTTGGGGGTGCCGCCGGATTCATAGCAGGATACAAAGGGTTCCATGACATACTGCCGGAATTCCCGGGAAAAAGAGAAAACGTGGAAGGGGATACCCAGTCGCTTGGCCACAGCGGAAGCCCGCCGGATATTTTCTTCGGCATGGCAGTCTGCGCCGGGGATACAGTCCGTCAGAAGCATGGTTCCCCCCACACAGTCAAACCCCGCCTGCTGCATGAGATATGCGGCTACGGAGCTGTCCACACCGCCGCTCATGGCGATGAGTGCTTTTTTGTTGCTCATGGGATGACCTCCTTTTTGTAGCAGTATTTTAGCATGGGAAAATCCAAAATGCAATGGAGGAAAATGGAATGGATGCGTTGCATTTTGTAACCGGTTTTTCTGCAAAAATTTACAAAATCATGGAAATTATGGTAAACCGCCAACAAATGCGTCTGCAAATAGTAACAAAGCTGTAATCTTTTTTGAAAAAAGGGTTGCAAAAGGAGAAACTCTTTGTTATAATGGAGCCAAATCATGTATAGATACAAAGGAAAGGAGCATAATCTTTCATGAGACGACTTACCGGTTTGGTAATGGCAATTGTTTTGGTCTGCGGATTGGTTCTGTCCTGTGTACCGTTTACTTCGGCAGCAGGCTCCAGTATGGTGACCAGTGATGCCGCCGTACAGGTGATCAAAACCTTCGAAGGCTTTTTGAAATACCCGGTTTGGGATTATGGCCAGTATTCTGTGGGCTACGGTACCCGCTGCCCCGATGACAAGCTGGAGGAATACCGGGAAAATGGTATTACAGAAGAGGAGGCCATTGCTCTGCTGCGGGAGCACCTGCTGATTGCGGAGACCGCAGTCAACAGCCGGATTATTGACCGGCTGGGGGTGAAGCTGTCCCAGAACCAGTTTGATGCTCTGGTATCCTTTACATACAACTGCGGCTCCGGCTGGGCATACGATACCAACGGCACCTTGTATAAGGCGATTGCCAACGGTACCACCGGCAATGAGCTTATCCGGGCCTTTGCCCTGTGGTGCATCGCCGGCGGTGAGATTCTCACCGGCCTGCTGAACCGCCGCCTTTGCGAGGCAAATATGTTCCTCAACGGGGTATATTCCAATACACCCCCTTCCAACTACGGCTATGTGTACTACGATGCCAACGGCGGTACCACCACGCCCCGTTCCCAGGGCTACAGCACCCAGTGGGATGCAGCCCCCTATCCCGTGCCCTACTATGAGGGTCATGTGTTCGAAGGATGGTATACCCAGAAGGAAGGCGGCACCAAGGTGACCAACCTGGATGCCGGCACCAAGGGGAAGACCCTGTACGCCCATTGGTCCACCAATAGCGGCGGAAGCTCCGGCGGCAGTACCGGCGGGAATACCGGTGGAAGCTCCGGCGGCAACACCGGAGGAAACACCGGTGATCAGGTTGCTTCCGGCACCACCATCACCCCGGTGACCGTAACGGTTACGGATACGGACGTGAATGTGCGTACCGGCCCCGGCCTGAGCTATCAGGTGATTGGTTCTGCCCAGAAGGGTGACAAGCTGACCATCACGGAGATTGGCAAGGCAGACGGCCATACCTGGGGCAAATATTCCGGAGGCTGGCTCAGCCTGACCTACACCAACTACAGCGAGCTGACCACGGAGCCGGAGACCACTCCCACAGAGCCGGAGACCACCGCTCCTACGGAGCCGGAGACCACAGCTCCCACGGAGCCGGAAACCACCGCTCCCACCCAGCCCCCTGCAACCCAGCCCACTTTGCCTCCTACCTCCGAGGGAGAGCAGGAGATTCATAAGGATCCTCCCAGCGGAACGGTGAACCAACCCGCTCCCAAGCCTGAGGAAACCACGGAGGATACCAAGCGGCAGACGGAAAAGACCGAAACCTGGACAGGTTATGTGATTGCGGAAGAGACAGCCCTGCGGGAGGACGCAGGAGTCTGCTATGAACAGTCCGGAACCGTCAAGGCGGACACCCTTCTGGAGTTTTCCCAGATTCGGGGAAGCTGGGGCAAGACCGGCGAAGGCTGGGTGAGCCTGAAGGACGTGCAGCTTCTGTCTGTGCCCACGGAGGATGAAGACCTGGCGGATGTGTGGGTCGGACAGGTGTACGACTGCAATCAGATTTCTTTGCGGAGTGAGCCCACCATCAACAATAACATTACTGGCTGGGTCAACAACGGTGCAGTGCTGACCATTACGGAGATTGTGGAAGAGGAGTCCCAGACCTGGGGCAAGACCGCCGATGGATGGGTGAGCCTCATGTATGTGCGGCTGCTGTCCACGCCGGAATCCTTCCGGGAGAACAATGCCCAGTACTGGACGGCTCAGGTTACCCAGCGTCAGGACAGCCTGGTATACAGCCAGCCCAGCCTGGATGGGGAAGCCATCGCTACCATGCCTGGCGGCAGAGTGGTGACCATTCTGGAAAACCAAGTGCAGGACGGAACCCTCTGGGTAAAGACCTCCCAGGGCTGGATTCTGGGAGACACGGTAAACCTGCTCACAGCCCCTGAGGAGATTTCCCAGGAGGAGGGCAGTGTGATTACCGCTCTGGTAAACACCGAAGATCTGCTCCTGGCCTACAGCCAGCCGGATTCCCGGGAGGAAGCCACCGGCACCCTGGGCATCAACAACCTGGTGCTGATCTACGAAACCAAGACACAGGACGAAGTTCTGTGGGGCAAAACCTCCCAGGGCTGGATTCCTATGGACAGCGTCAAAGAGCTTTCATAAAACAGCAAGGGCCTGCCGGCTTTCCGGCGGGCCCTTTTTCTAAAGAAATCCTTGCAATTTTTGGGATTTTTCAGTATAATAAACTGATTCATTTTACTATTTTGCAAGAGGGACAGACAGTGTATTTAAAATCTTTGGAAATCCAGGGCTTCAAGTCCTTCCCGGACAAGACCCTGATTCGTTTCGGAGACGATATCACCGCCATCGTAGGCCCCAACGGCTCCGGAAAATCCAATATCTCCGATGCCATATTGTGGGTACTGGGAGAGCAGAGCAGCAAGACCCTCCGGGGCGCCAAGATGGAGGACGTGATTTTTGGGGGAACCCAGAAGCGCAGTGCCGTGGGCTTTGCGGAAGCCACCCTGACCCTGGACAATGCCGACCGGGCGCTGCCCTATGATGCAGATCAGGTGATGATTACCCGCCGGTACTACCGCTCCGGAGACAGCGAGTATTATATCAACCGCCAGTCCGCCCGGCTGAAGGACATCAACGAGATGTTCATGGATACCGGCCTGGGCAAGGAGGGCTATTCCAACATCGGTCAGGGCAGAATCGATGAGATTCTGGCTTTGAAAAGCGGCGACCGCCGGGAGATTTTCGAGGAGGCGGCGGGCATTTCCAAGTACCGCCACCGGAAAGAAGAGACGGAGCGGAAACTGGCTCATACGGAAGATAACCTGATGCGGATCAACGATAAGGTCTCCGAGCTGGAAATGCAGCTGGAGCCTTTGAAGCAGCAGTCGGAAAAGGCCAAGAAATACCTCCTTCTCCGGGAGGAGCTGCAAGGTGTGGAAGTGGCTGTGTGGCTGGATAAGCTGGAGAAGCTCTCCGCCGAGGCCAAGAAAGCGGAGGAGGACTACAATTCCGCCGCCTTCGTACTGGAGCAGGCTCAGGAGGAGCTGAACAACCTCTACACCCAGACAGAGACCATGGGAGGGGACCTGCGGCAGGAAAGCGAGCAGGTGGAAAACCTCCGGGTGCAGGTGAGTATGCTGGAAGGTGCCCGGCAGCAGCTGGAAGGCCAGTGTGCCGTCATCCGGGAGTCCATCCGGCACAACGAGGAGAACATCCGCCGGAACCGGGAGGATTTGCAGGGGCAGGAGAGCCGCAGCAGCGGCATTGCCGCCCAGCTGGACCAGACCCGGGAGCGGATTGACCAAATCGGCCGGGAGCTGGGGGAAAACCAGAAAAGTATCGATGATTTTCAGCAGCAGCTGGGTGCCATGACCGCCGATGCCCAGGGCATTACCCGGCAGTTCATGGAGCTGCGGAGCAAGCAGATTCAGCTCACCGGCCAGATTGCCTCCGGGGAGGCGGATTTGCGGGTGCTGGAAACCGCAGCCCAGGAAAATGAGGCAAGAGCCTCCCAGCTTCAGGAGGATTTGAACGCCGGCGCAGGGAAGCGGAAGGAAGCCCAGGAGAACCTGGACCGGTGCCGCCGCCAGCTGGCAAAAGCCCGGGACACGGTGACCGCTGCCGGCAACACCATCTCCGGCTATACCCTCCGGCAGACCACCCGGGTTCAGCGGCGGGACCAGCTGGCCCAGGCCGCCGGAAAGGTGAAAGGGGAGCTGGACTCCCTGAACGCCAAGGTGCGGGTGTTCCAGGCTATGGAGGCGGACTTTGAAGGCTACCAGAAATCCGTCCGCCTGGTGATGAAGGAGAGCAAGCGGGGCGCCCTGTCCCATATCCACGCCCCTTTGTCCCAGCTGATTCGTACCCAGGATGCCTATACGGTAGCCATTGAAATCGCCCTGGGAGGCGCCCTTCAGCAGATTGTGACGGACACCATGGAGGACAGCAAAGCCGCCATCGAGTACCTGAAGCGTACCGGCGGCGGACGTGCCACCTTCCTGTCCATCTCCGATACAGAGCCCAAGTCCCTCCGGGAAGCCGGAGTGGAAAATTGCCCCGGCTTCGTGGCCATCGCTTCCCAGCTGGTGGAATGTGAGAAAATCTACCGGGGCATCGTGGAAAATCTCCTGGGCAGAATCGTGATTGCCCGGGATATGGACGCCGCCATCGCCATGGGCCGGAAGTACAACAAGCGGTTCCGCATTGTCACTTTGGACGGCCAGGTGGTGAATACCGGCGGCTCCATGACCGGCGGCTCTGTGAACCGGGAGGCCGGAATCCTCAGCCGGGCCAACGAGCTGCAAAAGCTGCTGGAAAGAAAAAGTCAGCTGGATACAGAGCTTACCCAGCTTCAGGAGCAGCTCCGGGAAGCCCAGCGTGGAGTGGATCAGGTGCAGTTCCAGCTGGAGACCGCCAAGGAGCAGCAGGCGGAGGCAGAAAAGCAGGTGCTGACCCTGGAGGGCCAGGAGAAGCAGCATGAAATCTGGCTGAGCGCTATGGAAACTGCAGAAAATGGCGCAAAGCAGGAGCTGGCGGAGCTGAACAGCCGCCGGCAGAACAGCAGCCGCCAGCAAGGAGCCCTCACCGCCCAGCTGGAGATTTACTGCCGGGAGCTGGAAACTGTACAGCAGGGACTGTCCCAGCTGGAAGGCAGTCAGTCCCAGGCAGAGCAGCTCACCGGGGAAATTACCGATAAGATTACCGCCCTGCGGACCCAGACCGCCGCTTTGGAGGCGGAGCGGGATACCGCCCGGGCCCATATCCGGGATCTGGAGCAGCTGCAGCTGGCCGCCCAGACAGACCGGGAGAAAAAGCTGGCGGATATGAACGCCATCCAGGCGGAGATTACCACCTTGCAGAGGGAGCTTTCTCTCCAGGAGGAGAAGAAAGAGGAAAACCGCCGGGAAGCCGCCCAGGTGCGGGAGAGCATGAATGAGAGCCTTGCCCGGTACAGCGCCCTGGAGGAGAAAAAGTCCCGGTGCGAGCGGGAGCTGCAGGAGAAGAACAAGGCCATCCTCAATATG
This sequence comes from Candidatus Faecousia excrementipullorum, assembly GCA_018712825.1. Classification (GTDB taxonomy): domain Bacteria; phylum Bacillota; class Clostridia; order Oscillospirales; family Oscillospiraceae; genus Faecousia; species Faecousia excrementipullorum. The sequence continues at coordinate 39,917 of DVGG01000062.1, forward strand.
CAGCGGGCCTGCGTGCTGCTGGAAGGCAAGCGGGAGACCTCTGCGGTGGAGGAGCGGAACATCGTGGACAAGCTGTGGGACACCTACGGCCTGACCCCCAGCACCGCCGAGGAAAAGCGGGGAAAAATCGAATCCGTAGCAGCCGGAACCCGGCAGATTGGGGATTTGAAGCGGAAAATCTCCGCTTTGGGAACCCCCAACCTGGGCGCCATCGAGGAATACGCCCGGGTCAACGAGCGCTACACCTACCTGACCGGCCAGCGGGATGATGTGCAGACTGCCAAAAAGGAGCTGGAAGGGATTATCCGGGAGATTACCGCCCAGATGCGTACCATCTTCGTGGGAGAGTTTGCCAAAATCAACGAATACTTTGGACAGGTGTTTGAGGAGATGTTCGGCGGCGGCAAGGGTCAGCTTCTTCTGGAGGACCCGGAGGAGCCCCTTACCTGCGGCATCGAAATCCGGGTGCAGCCCCCCGGTAAACAGGTGAAAACCATCACCTTGCTCTCCGGCGGCGAAAAGGCCTTCGTAGCTATCGCATTGTACTTCGCCATCCTCAAGGTCCGTCCCACACCCTTTTGTATGCTGGACGAGATTGACGCCGCATTGGACGACCGGAACGTGGAGCGGTTTGCCACCTATCTGCACAATTTGAGTAAGAAAACCCAGTTTATTGTCATTACCCACCGCCGGGGCACTATGGAAGCTTCGGACGTGCTGTATGGCGTCACCATGCAGGAACAGGGAATTTCCAAACTTCTTCGTCTGGATTTGAATCAGATGGAGGAGTATCTGGGTATTATGGAATAAGGAGAAAGCTATGGGATTTTTTGATAAAATCAAGGCAGGTCTTGCCAAAACCAGAGATGCCATCGGCGCAACCCTGGAAAATGTGTTTTCCGGCTTCTCGGAAATCGACGATGATTTTTATGACGAGCTGGAGGAAAGCCTGATTCTGGCGGACCTGGGAGTGGACACCGCCACCACCGCCGTGGAGCGGCTGCGGAAGGTGATCCGCCAGGAGCACTACAAGACCACCCAGGAGGCCAAGCAGGCCCTGAAGGATATTCTGGTGGATATGCTGTGCGTGGGCGACCCGGAGCTCCACCTGGACACCAAGCCCTCTGTGATTCTGGTCATCGGCGTCAACGGTGTGGGTAAGACCACCACCATCGGAAAGCTTGCCACCCAGTTTACCAAACAGGGGAAGAATGTGCTTCTGGTGGCGGCGGATACCTTCCGGGCAGCGGCGGCGGACCAGCTGGAAATCTGGGCAGGCCGCTCCGGAGCCTCCATTGTCCGCCAGTATGAAGGGGCAGACCCGGCATCCGTTGTGTATGACGGCATCCAGGCTGCCAAAGCAAGAGGTGCGGATGTGATTCTCATCGACACCGCCGGACGGCTGCACAATAAGCAGAATCTCATGAATGAGCTGAATAAAATCAGCCGCATTGTGAATCGGGAGCTGCCGGAGGCCTCCCGGGAGGTGCTTCTGGTGCTGGACGGCACCACCGGCCAGAACGGTCTGATTCAGGCCAAGCAGTTCAAGGAGATTGCCGGTGTCACCGCCATCGCCCTGACCAAGCTGGACGGCACCGCCAAGGGCGGCATAGTGATTGCCGTTGCCCATGATTTGCAGATTCCCGTGAAGTTTGTGGGGGTGGGAGAAAAGGCGGACGACCTGATGCCCTTTGAGGCCAGAGCCTTTGTGGACGCCCTTTTGTAAGGAGATATGGATATGATGAAGGTAGTATTGGCAAGCAAAAACGCCCATAAGCTGCAGGAAATCAGCAAGATTACCGAGAAGTTTGACATGGAGCTGGTGCTGGAGTCCCAGGTGGGCGTGGACATTGACGTGGAGGAAACCGGCTCCACCTTTGAAGAAAATTCCTTTATCAAGGCCGAGGCGGTGATGAAGGCCACGGGCCTTCCTGCCCTGGCAGACGATTCCGGCATTGCGGTGGACGCCCTGAACGGCGAACCGGGCATCTACTCCGCCCGGTACGGCTTTGACCCCAGCCTGGACGACTGGGGACGGCTGGAGCTGCTGCTGAAAAACACGGAGCAGGTGCCCGACGGCAGCCGTCAGGCCCAGTTCGTGTGCGTCATTACCCTGGTGACCCCGGAGGGCCAGGTGATTCAGGCCAGAGGAGAGGCCCATGGTGAGCTGCTGCGGCAGCCGGCAGGGGAAGGGGGCTTCGGCTACGACCCCATTTTCTACTATCCCTCTCTGGGCAAGTCCTTTGCGGAGCTGTCCCCGGAGGAGAAGAACCAGGTTTCCCACCGGGCCCAGGCGCTGAAACTGTTTTACGAGAAATTGAAGGAGGCAGGCTATGCTGACAAGTAAGGAACGGGCCGAGCTGCGGGCAAAGGCCAACGGAATCGAAACCACCCTGATGGTGGGCAAGGAGGGCGTCACCGAAAGCCTGCTGGCAGAGGCGGACAACCAGCTGACCACCCGGGAGCTGGTGAAGGGTAAGGTGCTGGAGGCAGCCATGATGACCCCCCGGGAGGTGTCCGACCAGATCTGTGAGGCTCTGGGGGCTGAGGGCGTCAGCGTCATCGGCACCAAGTTTGTGATTTACCGCTTCAGCCAGAAGCTTCAGGAGGAGCGGAACCAGACGGGAAGAGCCAAGCGGAAGGCCATCCCTGTGAGCAAGTCCGACCCGGTGCGTAAGGGTCTCCGGGCCCGCCGCCAGGCTGCCAAGAAGCAGCGGGAGCAGCGGAACCAGTACTTCCGCCAGATGGCCATTGACAAGGCCATTGAGAAGCAGCGGGAAAAGCAGCTCCACGGGGAATAAGAAACCCATTTATCCGGTAAAATTCAGGAAAGAGGCGATACTATGCAGCGAATCGGTATCTATGGCGGCACCTTCAATCCCCCCCATCTGGGGCATCTGCGGGCGGCAGCCTATGGGGTGAAGGCGCTGGAGCTTACCCGGCTGCTGATGATTCCCTCCTGTGTCTCCCCCCACAAGCAGCACCTGCCCGAGGGCTCTGCAACAGCCCGTCAGCGGCTGGAAATGCTGAAAATTGCCCTGAAGGATGAAGAAAACATCCGGGTTTCGGATTTGGAGCTGAACCGGGGCGGGGAGAGCTATACCTGGGAGACGGTGCAGCAGCTGAAAAAAATCTACCCCATGGCAGAGCTGATTCTCTTTATGGGAACGGATATGTTCTTGTCCTTTGACAGCTGGAAAAAGCCGGAAGTCATTATGGAAAACGCCTCCATCGGCGTGTTTTACCGGGGCCTGCCCGGGGAGATGGAGAACATTGTGGCCCAGAAAATCCGCCTGGAATCCCAGGGGGCCAAGGTCTATTTGATTCATAATCCCCTGACGGTGATTTCCTCCACGGATTTGCGGCGGCTTCTGGTATTTTCGTGTGCCGACAGCTTCCTGCCGGAAGGGGTAGGGGACTATATCCGGGAAAATCACCTCTACGGCACCGGCAGAAGCTACCGCCAGCTTCCCATGGAGGAGCTGGAAAAGACGGTGGTGGGGCTTCTGAAGCCCAGCCGGGTGGCCCATGTGCTGGGGTGCCGGGACACAGCACGGCAGCTGGCGGAAATCTGGGGGGCAGACCCGGTGGACGCCGCCAGAGCAGGCCTTCTCCACGACATTACCAAGGCGCTGGACGGGCCTTTGCAATTGACTTTGTGCCAAGGGTACGGTACAATATTAGATGCTTTTTCTCAGGAAAACCCCAAAACCCTCCATGCCCTCACGGGCAGCCTGGTGGCAGAGCGGATTTTCGGAGAGAACCCGGCGGTGGTGCGGGCCATCCGCTCCCATACCACGGGAATGCCCCACATGAATACCCTGGATAAGATTATTTATGTGGCGGACTATATGGAGCCCAACCGGGATTTCCCCGGGGTGGAGGAGCTGCGGCACCTGGCAGTGACGGATTTGGACGGTGCACTGCGCCGGGGATTGGAAATGACCATCTCCGTATTGCAGCAGGAGGGGAAAACCGTCTCCCCGGAATCGGCCCAGACCCTTGCCTGGCTCAACGGACAGAAATAAACCTTCCTTCAGAAAGGATTGAAAATTATGTTAACAGCAAAAGAAGTGGCCTACGAGGTTACCAAGGCGCTGGACAGCAAAAAAGGCCAGGACATCAAGCTCCTGAAAATCGACAAGGTCTCCAGCCTTGCAGATTATTTCCTGATTTGCACCGGCACCTCCAACACCCATGTCAAGACCCTCTGCGACTTTGCGGAGTACACCCTGGAGCAGCTGGGTGAGCCCCTGCTGGGCCGGGAGGGACACCGGGGCAACTCCTGGGAGCTGCTGGACTACGGCAGCATTGTTGTTCACGTGTTTACGGAAGAAGCCCGGCAGTTCTATTCCCTGGAACGGCTGTGGGCCGATGCGGAGCAGGTGGACATCAGCACCATTGTGACAGAAGAAAACTGAAAAGAGGGTAAGAAGGAAATGAATTACGAATTTACTGCCATTGAGGAAAAGTGGCAAAAAATCTGGGAGGATAAGAAGCTGTACCAGGCGGTGAACGGCAGTGACAAGCCCAAGTTCTACGGTCTGGTGGAGTTCCCTTACCCCTCCGGCGCAGGCCTCCATGTGGGACATCCCCGTCCCTACACCGCTATGGACATTATCGCCCGGAAAAAGCGGATGAGCGGCTACAATGTGCTCTTCCCCATGGGCTATGATGCCTTCGGCCTGCCCACGGAAAACTATGCCATCAAGAACCACATCCATCCTCGGGTAGTGACGGAGAACAATATCAAGCAGTTCCGCCGCCAGCTGAAGGCCCTGGGCTACAGCTTTGACTGGGACCGGGAGATCAACACCACCGACCCCAAGTACTTCAAGTGGACCCAGTGGATTTTCCTGCAAATGTATAAGCGGGGCCTTGCCTACAAGGCCAAGATGCCCGTCAACTGGTGCACCAGCTGCAAGTGCGTCCTGGCCAATGAAGAAGTGGTGGAGGGCGTGTGCGAGCGCTGCGGAAGCCCGGTCATCCGGAAGGAAAAGAGCCAGTGGATGCTGCGCATTACCAAGTACGCCGACCGGCTCATTGACGACCTGGAAGGCCTGGACTTCATCGACCGGGTGAAGGCCCAGCAGATCAACTGGATTGGCCGCTCCCATGGTGCCGAGGTAAAGTTCTCCTCCACCCTGGGAGATGAGATTCTGGTATACACCACCCGTCCTGACACCCTGTTCGGCGCCACCTACATGGTGCTCTCTCCTGAGCACGCATTGGTTGCCAAGTGGATGGACAAGCTCTCCAACCCGGAGGAAATTCGGGCTTACCAGGCCAAGGCCGCTGCCAAGTCCGACCTGGAGCGTACCGAGCTGAACAAGGAAAAGACCGGCGTGAAGCTCCAGGGCGTTATGGGTATCAACCCGGTAAACGGCAAGGAGATTCCCATTTTCATTTCAGACTATGTCCTTTCCACCTACGGCACCGGCGCCATCATGGCTGTGCCTGCCCACGATGACCGGGACTGGGCCTTTGCCAAGGCCTTCGGCTGCGACATTATCGAGGTGGTAGCCGGCGGCAATGTGGAGGAGGCCGCCTTCACTTTGAAGGACGACACCGGCATCATGGTCAACTCCGGTTTCCTGAACGGACTGACGGTAGCCCAGGCCATTCCCGTCATTACCAAGTGGCTGGAGGAGCAGGGGATTGGCAAGGCCAAGACCAACTATAAGCTCCGGGACTGGGTGTTCTCCCGTCAGCGTTACTGGGGCGAGCCCATTCCCATTGTCCACTGCCCCAAGTGCGGTACCGTCCCCCTGCCGGAGGATCAGCTGCCTCTGCTTTTGCCGGATGTGGAGAGCTATGAGCCCACCGACGACGGCGAAAGCCCCCTGTCTGCCATTGACAGCTGGGTAAATACCACCTGCCCCTGCTGCGGCGGAGAAGCCAAGCGGGAGACGGATACCATGCCCCAGTGGGCCGGTTCCTCCTGGTATTACCTGCGGTACATGGACCCCCACAATGACGAAGCCCTGGCCTCTCCCGAGGCCCTGAACTACTGGAGCCCGGTGGACTGGTACAACGGCGGTATGGAGCATACCACCTTGCACCTGCTCTACTCCCGGTTCTGGCATAAGTTCCTGTACGACATCGGCGTGGTGCCCACCAAGGAGCCCTACGCCAAGCGCACCAGCCACGGTATGATTCTGGGCCAGAATCCCCACTATGTGGGCAATTTCGAGACCCAGGAGGAGAAGGACGCCATGATTGCCAAATACGGCCCCGACGCCCTCCGGCCTGCGGTGAAGATGTCCAAGAGCCTGGGCAACGTGGTCAATCCCGACGATGTCATCCGGGAATACGGCGCCGATACCATGCGACTGTATGTGATGTTCATTGGCGACTTTGAAAAGGCTGCCACCTGGTCTCCCAATGCAGTGAAGGGCTGCAAGCGCTTCCTGGACCGGGTTTGGTCCCTGGCCGAGAACGTCACCGACCAGGAGACGGAGTACAGCCACAGCAATATGAGCCTGATGCACAAGACCATTAAGAAGGTCAGCGAGGACATTGACAACTTAAAGCCCAATACCGCCATCGCTGCCCTCATGACCCTGCTGAACCAGCTGTCCGACAAGGGCTGCAACCGGGCAGAGCTCAAGACTCTCCTGCAGCTTCTGAGCCCCTTTGCTCCTCACATCTGTGACGAGCTGTGGGAGCTGAAGGGCTTTGACGGCATCTGCTCTGTGACCCAGTGGCCTTCCTACTCCGAGGAGAAGTGCAAGGACGCTGAGGTGACCATGGCCGTGCAGGTCAACGGCAAGCTCCGGGGCACCGTGGTGATGGAGGCCGATCTTCCCAATGAGGAAGTGGTGAAGCTGGCCACCGCCGACGAGAAGATTGCCCGGTTCCTGGAAAAGAACGGCGGCAGCATCGTCAAGACCATCGTGGTGAAGAACAAACTGGTCAATCTGATTGTGAAATAAGCAATTTTTCAAAAGGCTCTGTCACAACAAATGGTTGATTTTTGACGAGAAATAGCGTATAATAATAGTAAGAAACAGTACCACCGAAGGAGGTAATTGGATATGCCTACTATCAAAGACGCATTAGATATTATCGGTAAGT
>DVGG01000063.1 GCA_018712825.1 Candidatus Faecousia excrementipullorum
CGGATCTTTTTCGCCATCCATGCAGAATGAAAAACGGGAAATACATACAGTATTCCGCCGTTTTCCATTCTTTTGTCTGACGAAAAATCCCTCGCTACCAGCTCTTGCCTATTTATTCAGAGCTTCCTTAGAACTCATTGAGATGGAGCTGCAAGGAAATACAGAAAAGCTGATTTGATAGCAAGATGATAGCATTGATTCCTGGCACAAAAACCAAAATATACGCAAATTACACTCAGTAGGCATAAAAAGACCCCGAAAGTCCTTAAAAATCAAGGGCTTTCGGGGATTGCATTTTTATTCCCATTCCACCGTTGCAGGGGGCTTGGAAGTAATATCGTAGGTGATGCGGTTGATGCCGGGGACCTCGCCGGTGATGCGAAGGCTTGCCCGCTCCAGGACCTCGAAGGGGACTCTGGTCCAGTCGGCGGTCATGAAGTCGTCGGTGGTGACGCAGCGCAGGGCTACGGTGTAGCCGTAGGTGCGGCTGTCGCCGATGACGCCCACGCTCTGGGTGTTGGTAAGCACGGCGAAGTACTGGCTGGCAACGCTGCGGATGTCGTCCTTTTCCAGCTCCTCCCGGAAGATGGCGTCGGCCTCACGAAGCAGCTCCAGCTTCTCGAAGGTGATTTCGCCGATAATCCGCACGGCAAGGCCGGGGCCGGGGAAGGGCTGACGGAACACCAGCTCCTTGGGGATGCCCAGGGCCAGGCCGACTTTCCGCACCTCGTCCTTGAACAGGTCCCGCAGGGGCTCCACGATTTCCTCAAAGTCCATACGCTCCGGCAGGCCGCCCACATTGTGGTGGCTCTTGATGGTGGAGGCGTCGCCTGCGCCGCTTTCCACCACGTCCGGGTAGATGGTGCCCTGCACCAGCACAGGAATCTTGCCCAGCTTTCGGGCCTCCTCCTCGAACACCCGGATGAAGAGCTCGCCGATGATCTTCCGCTTCTTCTCCGGCTCGGTGACACCGGCCAGGGCGGAAAGGAAGGTATCCTGCACGTTTGCCCGCACCAGATTGATGCCGAACTGGCCTCTAAAGATGCTCTCTACCCAGTCGCCTTCGTTCTTCCGCAGCAGGCCGTGATCCACGAACACGCACACCAGGTTGGTGCCGATGGCCTTGTGGAGGAGCACTGCCGCCACGGCAGAGTCCACGCCGCCGCTGAGGGCGCACAGCACCCGCTTGCCTGCCAGCTTTTCCTTATAATAGGCCACGCTCCGCTCCACGAAGTCGTCCATATTCCAGGTGCCCTTGCAGCCGCAGATGTCAAACAGGAAGTTATGGAGAATCTGGTTGCCATAGATGCAGTGGGTGACCTCCGGGTGGAACTGGACGCTGTAGAGCTTCCGGCTGTCGTCCTCCATGGCGGCGCAGGGGCACTTATCGGTGGTGGCGGTGGTGGTGAAGCCCTCCGGCACCTGGCTGATGAAGTCCGTGTGGCTCATCCAGCACTGGCTCTCCTCCGGCACGTCCTTGAACAGGCGGCTTGCCTTGGCCCGGAAGATGGTCTTGCCGTACTCGCTGCTCTTTTCTGCGCTGGACACCACGCCGCCGGCCATATAGGCCATGAGCTGAGCGCCGTAGCAGATGCCCAGCACCGGGATTCCCAGGTTCAGGATTTCCGGGTCATAGTGGGGGGACTTGGGGTCGTAAACGCTGTTGGGGCCGCCGGTGAAGATGATACCGGTGTACTTCTCCTGACGGATTTCCTCCAGAGTAATTTTGTTATAGGGCTTGATTTCCGCATAGACCTGCTGCTCCCGGACACGCCGGGCAATCAGCTGGTTATACTGACCGCCGAAATCCAGAACAAGAATTTTCTCTTCCATGGTTTTCTCCTATCTTGTTATTCTATCTTCTATATTAAACACAAAAAACCCCTGTTTGTCAACAAAAATCCCCGGAAAATTATAGCCCCCGGCAGCAGCCGGGTTCGCCTCCCCGTAGGATTGCAAGCACCCCATTCCAGGGGCGTTTTCTTATGGAAAAAACGGAAAATCTGTGGTATAATGGGGAAAACACCAAAAGGAGATTGCCTGTGAAAAAGATTTTGTTTGTGTGCCTGGGGAATATTTGCAGAAGCCCCATGGCGGAGTTTATTTTGAAGGACCTGGCGGCCAAGGCCGGAAAAAGCGCTGACTTTTTTATCGCCTCCGCCGCTGTCAGCCGGGAGGAGGAGGGGAACCCGGTGTATCCCCCGGCACGGCGGGAGCTGGCGGCCCACGGCATTTCCTGTGCCGGGAAAACTGCCCGGCAGATTACCCGGCAGGACTGCCGGGACTTTGACTACATTTACTACATGGACAGCAGCAACGGACGGCGCTTGCGGAGCATGTTCCCGGGGGAAACCAAGTTCCAGCCCCTGCTTTCCCGGGACGTGGCAGACCCCTGGTACACCGGGGACTTTGAAACCGCCTACCGGGACATTGCGGAGGGCTGTCAGCGGATTTTGGAGGAGCTGGGCTGATGGACAAGGTGCGTCTGGAAGAGGGGCTTAACCAACTGCCCCTTTATGCCTATGAATACATAAGCCCCGAAAGCCTGGACTTTACCCAGCGGGTGCGGCAGGTGTGCCGGCAGGAATGTCCCATGTACGGCAAGACCTGGGCCTGTCCCCCGGGGGTGGGGACGGTGGAGGAATGCCGGCAGCGGTGCCTGAGCTATGGCGCCTGCCTGATTGTGGGCACCATCACCCAGGTGCAGGACATCTCCAATCTGGAGGAGTGCCTGGCCACCCGGGGCGACCACGAGGCCATCACCAACCAGGTGGGGGATTTGCTCCGGGAGCAGGGGGCAGAGCCTTATATCCTGTCCTCCCAGGCCTGCGCCCTGTGCCGGCACTGCACCTATCCGGAGGGCAAGCCCTGCCGCCACCCGGAGAAAATGCACCCCTGCATCGAAAGCCACGGCATCAACCTCATCCCCACCCTGGAAGCCATGGGTCTGGAGTTTACCTACAGCCAGGATGTGATTACCTGGTATTCCCTGCTGTTCTACAACCCCTGACCCGCCCGGTATCGGCGGCTTGTCCGCCGAACTTTTTCACTATTCACTCTTCACTATTCTCTGAAATTGCCCGGTAACGCTATCGGGTAGAGATGGATGCACAGCCCAAAGCCCCCCTGGCCATTGTGGGGGTGGTTTGGCGAAGCCAAACCGGGGGGATTCCACAGAGCGGCAGTTTTCCACATGGGTTTGTTCTTTCAAGAAGTGCCAACTGTGAATCCCTCAGTCAAAAATCAAAGATTTTTGCCAGCTCCCTTTAGCAAGGGAGCCTTTTTGCGCCCGGTATCGTTTCATTGTGCGATACCGATTTTTACAGGCTTTCAATCGACAGCGTGGGAAAGGAATACTCCCAAAAACCACAACCCATAACGGGGGTAGTAGCTAAAATCCACCACCCGAGCCAAAGCGAAGGGTCAATCTCCCGATGGTTCCACCCGGGGGATTCTTAAGGGGGGAACAATTCGAGCGGGAGCGAGTTGTTCCCCCCTTAAGCCGGACAACTTTCCATACTTTCTTGCCGGAGCAAGAAAGTATGGCCGCCGGCAGGCAGGACAAGCCAATTTGACGATAGCACCCAATGAAAGAAGTTCGTGGTATCGATACCCACCAGCAAGTACCACCCCCAAATTAAACCGGAACTGCCCCGCCCGCTGGCTCCCTCAGTCACCTGCGGTGACAGCTCCCTCCCGGAGGGAGCTATGGGGCTTGTGCCTTGCCACATTGGACTTTTGGGAATGAGAAGTGCCTGCTGTGAATCCCTCAGTCGCCTTCGGCGCCAGCTCCCTTTGGCAAGGGAGCCTTTGGTGCGTGCTTCGGGCTCTTGCTTTTTTGTATTGCGGATTATAAGAACCGTGGTATAATAGGGGTAACAACCCCAAAAGGAGGCGGCTGCCTTGGAAAAGAACCCGGATATTCTCACCCTGGTAGAAAAAAAGAAACGCACCCTCCCCGGGCTGCTTTTCAATCGACTGACCCTGGTGGTGGCACTGCTGCTTTTGCAGGTGGTGGTGCTGCTGGGGCTTTTCCTCTGGTTCGACCGGTGGCTGCCCAGCCTTTACGGTGCCAGCACCATTTTTTCTCTGCTGGTCATTTTGTATCTGCTCAACGGTCGGATGGACCCCACAGGGAAAATCACCTGGCTGGTGGTCATTATGCTGCTTCCCGTTTTCGGGGGTCTGCTGTACCTCTTTACCGAGCGGGACATCGGCCACCGGGCTATGGCCCGTCTGATGCAGAAGCGCAGCGATGAATCCCAGCTGGCCATCCCCCAGAACCCGGAGACCATGGAAAAGCTCCGGAAGGAATGTCCCGGGGCGGCAGCCATGGCCCGGTACATCCACCGCAGCGGCTGCTTTCCCGTATACGAAAACACCAATCTTACCTACTTCCCCTTGGGAGAGGACAAGTTCCGCCAGCTCCTTCTGGAGCTTCAAAAGGCGGAGAAATTCATCTTTTTGGAGTATTTTATCCTGGCGGAAGGGCTGATGTGGGGCTCCGTGCTGAAAATCCTGGCAGAAAAGGCCGCCCAGGGGGTGGAAGTGCGGGTCATGTACGACGGCACCAACGAGTTTACCAACCTGCCCCACGACTATCCCCGGCGGCTGGAGAAGCTGGGCATCCGGTGCAAGATGTTTGCCCCCGCCTCTTTGATGGTATCCACCCACTACAACTACCGGGACCACCGGAAGATTCTGGTGATCGACGGTCACACCGCCTTTACCGGGGGCATCAACCTGGCAGACGAGTACATCAATCACAAGGTGCTCCACGGTCACTGGAAGGACACCGCTCTCATGCTCAAGGGGGAAGCAGTCCAGAGCTTCACCCTGATGTTTTTGCAGATGTGGTGCCTGGACGAAAAGCAGGCGGACTACCAGAAGTACCTGAACCAGCCCATCCCCCCGGCACCCCCTGCCCCCGGCTTTCTGATTCCCTACGGGGACTGTCCCCTGGACCGGGACAAGGTGGGGCGGCAGGTGTATATGGACATTCTCAACCGGGCGGAGCGGTATGTGTATATCATGACCCCCTACCTGATTCTGGACGGGGACATGGAAAACGCCCTGATTTACGCCGGAGAACGGGGGGTGGACGTGCGGATCATCCTGCCGGGCATTCCCGACAAAATCTCCCCCTACGCCCTGGCCTACACCCACTACCGGCGGCTTCTGGATGCAGGAGTGAAGGTGTACCAGTATACCCCCGGCTTCGTCCACGCCAAGGTGTTTTTAAGCGACGACCGGGAGGCGGTGGTGGGCACCATCAATCTGGACTACCGGAGCCTTTACCACCACTTTGAATGCGCCGCCTATCTCTACGGCACCGCCTGCCTGCCGGACATTGCCCGGGACTTTGGAGAAACCCTCCAAAAGTGCCAGCGGGTCACCCGGGAGAGCATGAAGCAGGAGCCTATGATTCGGAAGGTGATGGGCCCCCTGTTAAAAGCCTTTGCCCCATTGCTGTAAGATACAAAAACCAGGACTTCCAAAGAAGTCCTGGTTTTTCATTATTTCTTCATCTCTGCCATGTAGGCATCGCACACAGTGGTCACATCGCCCTGCATCCGCTGAACGCCCTTGTCAATCCACAAGGCGTGGTCGCAGAGCCTGCGCACCTCGTCGATGGAATGGGACACATACAAAAGGGTGGTGCCGCCGGAGAGCATTTCCTCCATTCGCTTGGCACATTTCTGCCGGAACTTGTAGTCGCCCACAGAGAGAATCTCATCCACAATGAGAATCTGGGGCTTGACCATGGTGGCAATGGAGAAGCCCAGTCTCGCCCGCATACCGGAGGAGAAGTTCTTCAGGGGGGAGTCCAGGAAATCGTGAAGCTCCGCAAAATCCACGATTTCGTCAAAATGCTCCTTCATAAACTGCTCCGTATGCCCCAGGACACAGCCGTTGAGGAAGATGTTTTCCCGGGCGGTCATCTCCTGGTCGAAGCCGGCCCCCAGCTCAATAAGAGGTGCGATGAAGCCGTCTACGGTGATGGTGCCCTTATAGGGCTTGAGGATGCCGCTGATGGCTTTCAGGAGGGTGGACTTACCGGAGCCGTTGGTGCCGATGAGGCCCCAGGCCTCTCCCTGCCGCACCTGAAAACTCACGTCCTTCACCGCCAGAAACTCCTGGAACATAAGCTTTCTGGTCACCAGCTTAATGAAGTATTCCTTCAGGTTGTCAATCTTTTCACTGGCCAGGTTAAACCGGATGGTCACATGGTCCACATCAATGATAACTTTTTTGTCGTCCATGGGTTACCTCTTAAATATACAGGATGAAGTTGTCCTGGGTTTTCCGGAAGCTGAAGGCGCCGATGAGGAGCATAATCAGGGCAGCGCCGCAGCCCAGGAGGGTCAGCTCAGCAGAGGGGAGCCGTCCATAGTAGATGATGTCCCGGAACTGGCCCACATAGTAGTACATGGGATTCAAGTGGGTAACAATCCACTGCAAATTCTGGGGCAGCATCTCCAGGGGATAGAAAATGGGAGTCAGGTACATCCAGGCGGTGGTCACCGCATTGTAGATATACTGAATGTCCCGGAAGAACACATTGGCCTGGGCCAGGAACAGTCCCAGGCCCACGGTGAACACATACAGCTGGAAGATGACCCAGGGGAACAGCAGGGCGTGCCAGGTGACCCGGGCCTGGGTGGCGATAATCACCAGTACCAGAGCCCCCAGAGAGAACACCAGATCCACCATGCCGCTGGTAATCCGGGCCAGGGTGAAGATATACTTGGGCACATAGGCCTTTTTCAGCATGGCGCTGCTGCTGGTGATGGAGAAGATGGCCTGATGGGTGGAGGAGTTCATAAAATTGAACAGCAGCTGACCGCAGAACAGGTACACCGGGAAATTTGCAATATTCCGGCTGAACATGGTGGAAAACACAATGGTCATAACCACCATGATGAGCAGGGGGTTGAGAATGCTCCACACATAGCCCAGGAAGCTGCGGCGGTACTTGAGCTTCACATTTTTGACCACCAGAAGCTTCAGAAGGTCTTTGTATTTCATAAATTCAGCCCAGAAGGCTTTCAGATTTTGAATCATGGATGTTATATACTCCTTATGACAGTTAATCTTAAAAGAAGGAACGCTGCATGAATTGCCGTCAATCCCCTGCCTTTCCCGGAAGGCTCCTGGCCAGCTTTCCGATTCGGTTTCCCTTCATGCCCCGGCAGGTGGCTTTGAAAGCCTGCCAGGGGGAGAGGGTGTAAAGGCTCCGCTTGCTCACTGCGTAGTACGCAGCGTACACAAGGGCCAGAGGAAGCCCCAGGATATACCGGGTGGTCGCCCCCCGGTTTTCAAAATAGGTCTGCGTATAGCCGCGAAACCAGGTGGAGACCTCCTGGGCTACGGAGGCAATGGCCTCCGGCACATAGTAAATGGACAGTCCTGCCCGGCGGCAGTCCGTAAGGAACTTCAGCTCCTCCTCGCCTCCGTTGCCGGTGCCTGCCCCCAGCAGGGTGTCGAACCGGACGCCGGAGCGCAGGAGGGACTGGCGGCGGAAGGAAATCTGCCAGGAGCTGACCCGGCAGGTATAGGGAAAGCGAAGCTGCCGCACCCGGTTCCCCAGGGAGGCAGGACGATTGGTCATATTGAAAACAATCACATCTGCTTTGGGCAGTTTTTCATAGGCTTCTGTAATGATTTTCTCATAATCCGGTACAAAAACCTCATCATCGTCGCACAGAAGGCACACATCGGCATGGGATTTCTCAATGGCCATGTTCCGGCTCCGGGTCAGGCCCCGCTCCCGGGTGGAGAACATCCGGGCTGTACCGGTTTTGGTGGGTATCCGGGCAAAATCCTCCCGGTCGCATTGGTTGATAATCAGCACGTCTCCTGTAAGCCGGGAGGATTCCACCAGGGAAAAATCCTTCTGGTGCATACAGGACAGCAAAACCTCCAGTGTCACTTGGCACCTCGTTTCCGGAAAAAGCCAAAGTATTTCTGTACCCCATACAAAGCGTAGCTGGAAAAACACATCAGGGCTTTGAACCGCCCGAAGCCGTGGTACCGATAGGTGCGGTAGGTAAGCCGGGCGGAGTGGAGCTTGTTGCCGGACTTTCCGGTGGTGGAAAGCCGGTATTTGAGAAGGGGCTCATTTATGGCGCAGCCGTAACGGTATTTTTCAAAAACCTCCAGCCACATAAGGTAGTCCTCGTGGGCATCGTCGTGGTGCATGGGAAACTCCCGGGCCACAGTGGTTTTCATCAGAACGGAAGAGCAGCCGATGTGGTTCTGCCGGAGCATATCCCGGTAGGTAATGTCCTCCTTTACAGGAAGCACATAGCCTGTAAGCTGTCCCTCCGGGGTCATCAGCTCCCGGGCGGTGGAGCAGATTACCGCTTGCTTCTGCCGGATTCTCTCCAGTTGGAGCCGCAGCTTCCCCTCCGCCCAGTAATCGTCTGCATCCAGGAAGGCCACATACTCCCCCCGGGCCAGGGAAACACCCCGGTTCCGGGTCTTGGCCACCCCCAGGTTTTCCTGGTTTCGCACATAGCGGACCCGGGGCTCCTCCCGGTATCGGGTCATCAGCCCCGGCAGGTCATCGGTGGAGCAATCGTCCACCACAATCACCTCCAACGGCACCTGCTGCGCCAGGGCCGAGTCGATGGCAAGGGCAATATAGGCGGTACAGTTGTATGCCGGGATGACCACAGAAACGAAATCCTTGATATATTGTTCCATTTTCACCTTGCTCCTGACATGGGCTGACTGGGGATTCTTTCCCAAAAACTTACATCTTTCTGGAATTATAGCACAATCCCGGAAGTTTTGCAAGCAAAAACAACTTGTCCCATCCGGACACACAAAAATTCCTCCCAGGCAAACGCCCGGGAGGAATCTTTCGGCAAAAAGCGAAATTACAGCTGGCAGTAAGCTGCAGCGGTCTTGGCAGCCAGCCGGGCATTGTTGAATACCAGCTGGATGTTGGACTCCAGGGAGTCGCCGCCGGTGAGCTCAGAGACTCTTGCCAGCAGGAAGGGGGTGGTCTCCTTGCCGTGGATGCCCTTCTCGTTGCACTCGGCAACGGCCTGGTCAATGGCGGCGTTGATTGTCTCCGCAGGCATGGCGTATGCATCGGGGATGGGGTTGGTCACCAGCATGCCGCCCCGGAAGCCCAGAGCGTTCTGAGTAGCGAAAGCCGCAGCCAGCTCCTGGGGGGTGTCCATCCGGTAGTCAACGGAGAAGCCGGAGTGGGGGGTGTAGAAGGCGGGCAGCTCAGAGGTTCCGTAGCCGATTACCGGCACGCCCTTGGTCTCCAGGTACTCCAGGGTCAGGCCCAGGTCCAGAATGGACTTGGCACCGGCGCAGACCACCATCACCGGGGTCTGAGCCAGCTCTTCCAGGTCGGCAGAGATGTCCATGGTGGTCTCTGCCCCCCGGTGTACGCCGCCGATGCCGCCGGTGGCGAAAATCTTGATGCCTGCCATGTGGGCAATGATCATGGTGGTGGTAACGGTGGTGGCGCCGTCCTCCCCCCGGGCACACAGCACAGCCAGATCCCGACGGGAAGCCTTGGCGATGGCCTGGCCCTTCTTGCCGAAGTATTCAATCTCCTCGGGGGTGAGGCCGGCCTTCAGGCGGCCGCCGATGACGGCGATGGTGGCAGGCACAGCGCCGTTGTCCCGGATAATCTTCTCCACAGCCAGAGCGGTTTCCACGTTCTGGGGGTAGGGCATACCGTGGGAGATGATGGTGGACTCCAGAGCCACCACAGGCTTACCGGCAGCCAGGGCTTCGGCTACCTCAGGTTTTACGTCCAGATACTTGTTAAGCATAATCATTTACCTTCCTTATCCTATGTTATTTATGGCTCAAAGCCCCATGCGGGACTGAAGCAGCGTACTGCTCATGGCGGGGTTGATGGTCTCGGCCGCCTCCATGGTAATGGAACCGGCGGCTACACAGGCCCGGGCGGCCTCCTCCAGTCCCAGGCCCTCCATATAGGCCCAGGCCAGAGCCGCGGCGGCGGAATCTCCGCAGCCGGTGGTGCTGACCATCTTTCCGGGAATCACATCCACCCACAGCTGTTCATCCGCCTGGGCGGCGTATATCCCCTGCCCCCCCATGGAGAGGAACACCCGCTGAACCCCCTTATCCAGCAGCACCCGGGCGGCCTTTTCCGCCTCCTGCCGGGAGGAAATGGTCACCCCGGAGAGAAGCTCCGCCTCCACCCGGTTGGGCTTCAGGGTGTGAATCCGGTGGAGGATTGGCAGGAGCTTTTCCGCCTTCTTGGTGGAAACCGGGTCGCAGAACAACGGCGCCGTACAGTTTTCCGCCAGGTACACCAAAGATTCTCTGGGAATATTGGTGTCTGTCACCACCACCTGGGCGTTTTGCAGGGTGGAGAGATTGGCGGCGAGATACGAGGGGGTAATCTGGTTGCAGATTTCCATGTCGGAAACCGCCAGCACCATCTCCCCCTGGGGATCTGCAATATACAGATAGGTAGAGGTGGTACCTCCCGGCACCCGGAGCACATGGCTGGCGTCAATCCCCAGCTCCTGACAGGAGGCGGCCACCTGCTGGCCGTGAATGTCCTCACCGAAGGCGCTGAGAAGCTTCACCTCCTGCCCCAGCAGGGCAAGGTTGTGGGCAATGTTCCGTCCCACCCCGCCCAGGCTCACAGTCACATGGCCGGGGTTGGAGTCCGCCGGAACCAGGGCGCCGAAGGAAGCGCCGCCGATGTCCACATTCACGCCCCCCACCACCACGCAGTAGCTGCCGGAGCGGAGAACATAGCCTTTCCCGGCGATGTAGCCCTTCTTGGACAGGTTGGAAATATGCACCCCCACAGAGGAGCGGGTAATCCCCAGAGCCTCCGCCAGCTCCTGCTGGGAGATCATGGGATTGGCAGCAATCAGCTGCAAAATCTGTCTTTCCCGCTGGGTCAAGGGTCTCACCTCTCTAAAGAAAAGTTAATAAAATAATTCTATGCTTATATTACATCCCTTCTCCCCATTTGTCAACAGGTATTTTTCCCAAAGCGGCGGTAAGAAGCAGGGGCAGGCAGCTTCTGTAAATCTCCGGGAATTGGGCAAGGGGCAGGGGGTTCTCCCCCAGCCCCACCTCCACGGTGTAGCCGGGGCGGCGGAAGGTCTTGATAAACCAGTCTTTGTACCCGGCGAAGGCGGAAAGATAGGGGGTGTCCGCCAGCGCATAGCCGCTGACCTGAGCCAGAGCCTCCCCCAGCTCCCGGGCTCCGGGGATTTCCAGACCGCCGTACTGCCAGTAAATCTCCTGCCCCTGGCTGTGCAACGCCACCACCACCTCCGGCTGGACCTCCCGGGTAAAGGCCGCCAGGGCCCGGGTCTCCGACTGGTTCAGGGGACTGCTCCCCACATAGTCCCGGGGCGCCGGAGCAGTGACCCCCAGCAGCGCCTTGTTTTTCCGGGCCTGCCGCCAGCCCGCCGGGTAGTTCAGGTTCAAATCCGTCCCCAAAAGGTTGGCTTTCCAGCCCTCGGGAAAGGGAATTTCCGGGTAATGGGCGGCGATTTTCTCCCCCAGGGCGTACTGGGGACTGTCAGGAGCCACAGCCCCGGTCACCAGATCCACCCCGTCCGGGTTTACCAGGGGGACCAGGTGGATGGTGCAGACTTCCGCCAAAGCCCTGGCAGATACCCCCAGAAGGGTGTCATTTTCTTTCAGGGCCCGGGCACAGTCCCGGGCAAATTCCAGAAGAACCAAAGCGGTAATCCACTCGTTGGCATGGTGGGCGGCGGAAAAAAGCACCGACCGCTCACCAAAGCCCATACTCAGCGCCAGCACCTGCCGTCGGAAAGGGGTGCAGCCCAGACTCCGAAGCCGTGCCTGGGGACAGTCAGCGGCAAGGCTCTTTAGGGTATCCCGGCAGGATTCATAGGAAATGGGCGGATGGACAATGGACATTTTCATCACCTCATCCCCATTGTATGCACCCCTTTGACCATAAAAATCCCCCTCCCGGAATCGGGAGGGGGTAAATTGCTATGGGTTTTGGATTACAGCTGGGGGCCAGCGGCAACCAGAGCCTTGCCGGCGTCGTTGCCGGTGTACTTCACGAAGTTCTTGATGAACCGGGCAGCCAGGTCCTGAGCCTTGGTATCCCACTCCTTGGCGTCTGCGTAGGTATCCCGGGGATCCAGGATGCCGGTGTCCACGCCGGGCAGAGCGGTGGGAACAGAGAGGTTAAAGTAGGGGATGGTCTTGGTCTCGGCCTTCAGGATGGAGCCGTCCAGGATGGCGTCGATGATGCCGCGGGTATCCTTAATGGAGATACGCTTGCCGGTGCCGTTCCAGCCGGTGTTCACCAGGTAAGCCTTGGCGCCGGAGGCCTCCATCTTCTTTACCAGCTCCTCTGCATACTTGGTGGGATGCAGCTCCAGGAAGGCCTGGCCGAAGCAAGCGGAGAAGGTGGGAGTGGGCTCGGTGATGCCGCGCTCGGTGCCGGCCAGCTTGGAAGTGAAGCCGGACAGGAAGTAGTACTGAGCCTGCTCGGGGGTCAGCACGGAAACGGGGGGCAGCACGCCGAAAGCGTCAGCAGACAGGAAGATCACGTTCTTGGCTGCGGGAGCGGCGGATACGGGGCGCACAATCTTCTCGATGTGCTCGATGGGGTAGGACACACGGGTGTTCTCGGTGGTGGAGCCGTCAGCGAAGTCGCACACGCCGTTGGCGTCCACAGTCACGTTCTCCAGCAGAGCATCCCGGCGGATGGCGTTGTAGATGTCGGGCTCGGACTCCTTGTCCAGGTTGATAACCTTGGCGTAGCAGCCGCCCTCGAAGTTGAACACGCCGTTGTCGTCCCAGCCGTGCTCGTCGTCACCGATCAAAAGACGCTTGGGGTCGGTGGACAGGGTGGTCTTGCCGGTGCCGGACAGGCCGAAGAACAGAGCGGTGTTCTCGCCGTTCATGTCGGTGTTGGCGGAGCAGTGCATGGAAGCCATGCCCTTCAGGGGCAGGAAGTAGTTCATCATGGAGAACATGCCCTTCTTCATCTCGCCGCCGTACCAGGTGTTCAGGATGATCTGCTCCCGGTCGGTGAGGTTGAAGATAACGGCAGTCTCGGAGTTCAGGCCCAGCTCCTTGTAGTTGGCCACCTTGGCCTTGGAGGCGTTGTAGCAGACAAAGTCGGGCTGGAAGTTGGCCAGCTCCTCAGCGGAGGGGGTGATGAACATATTCTTTACGAAGTGTGCCTGCCATGCCACTTCCATGATGAAGCGGATAGCCATGCGGGTGTCGTGGTTGGCACCGCAGAACACGTCCATAACATACAGCTTCTTGCCGGACAGCTCCTTGAGGGCCAGCTCCTTGCAGGCCTTCCAGGCTTCCTGGGAAGCGGGCTTGTTGTCGTTCTTGAACTCATCGGAGGTCCACCACACAGTGTCCTTGGAAGTCTCGTCCATGACGATGAACTTGTCCTTGGGGGAACGGCCGGTGTAGATGCCGGTCATAACATTGACGGCGCCCAGCTCGGTTACCTGACCCTTGTCGAAACCTTCCAGAGAGGGGTCGGTCTCGGCTGCAAACAGCTCCTCATAAGAGGGGTTGTGAACGATTTCGGTTGCACCGGTGATGCCATACTTGCTCAGATCAATCGTTGCCATAGTATATACCTCTTTCAATTAAGATGTTGCCACACCAAAGGGCTTCCGGCCCACCGGCAAAAAGCCCAAAGGTATCCAAACTTTGCAAATTTATCATACACGATTTTTTTGCAAAAATCAATGAAAATATTTTGAATTTTCCCCCGGACACCCTATCATAATTTTGTAACATTTTTGCAGATTTTGTATTTACTTATGGAAATGCTTGTGCTATTATTTAGTTGGTGGGGGTTGGGCTAAACCATTTTATTCCGGCTTTCACCACCCCTTTTATCCCCGGAAGGAGTCTTCTTTTTTCGGGGAGAAAATCATTATTCTGACTGCTTTCGGGATGGTTTCCCCTTTGCAGCCCTGTAAAATATTCCTAACGGAGGTTATTCAACAATGGCAAAAAAAGTTCAGTTTGTGGAAACTGTTTTGCGTGACGCAAACCAGTCCCTCATTGCCACCCGTCTGCCCTACGATAAGTTCGAGCCCATGCTGGAAACCATCGACAAGGCAGGC
The DNA here is from genome assembly GCA_018712825.1 of Candidatus Faecousia excrementipullorum. GTDB lineage: Bacteria > Bacillota > Clostridia > Oscillospirales > Oscillospiraceae > Faecousia > Faecousia excrementipullorum. Next base: position 14,115 of record DVGG01000063.1, read on the forward strand.
TACTATGCCGCAGAGTGCTGGGGCGGTGCCACCTTCGACGTGTGCCTGCGCTACCTGCATGAGGATCCCTGGGAGCGGCTGCGGAAGATCCGGGCCAAGATGCCCAACACCAAGCTGCAGATGCTGCTCCGGGGTCAGAACGTACTGGGCTACTCCCACTATCCCGATGACTTTGTGAAGCTCTTCGTCACCAAGGCTGTGGAAAACGGCATGGATGTCATCCGTATCTTCGACGCCCTGAACGACGTGAAGAACTTGAAGGTTGCCATGGAAGCCACCAACAAGGCCGGCGCCATCGCCTCCGGCACCATCTCCTACACCACCTCCCCTGTCCACACCCAAAAGAAGTATGTGGAAATGGTGAAGGAACTGAAGGAAATGGGCGCCAAGACCATCTGCATCAAGGACATGGCCGGTATCATGGGCCCCAAGGAAGCCTATGACCTGGTTTCCGCCATCAAGGACGCCGTGGACCTGCCCATCGACCTGCACACCCACTCCACCACGGGCCTGGCCTTCATGACCTACCTGAAGGCTGTGGAAGCCGGCGTGGACATCATCGACACCGCCATCTCTCCCTTCTCCGGCGGCACCTCTCAGCCCGCCACCGAGACCATGGCTTACGCTCTGCGGCAGCTGGGCTATGAGGTGGATCTGGACGATGCCTGCACCAAGAAGATTGCCGACTACTTCAAGGGCGTCCGGGACGAGTACATCAAGGACGGCACCCTCATGCCCAAGTCCCTGACTACCGATACCCAGTGCCTGACCTACCAGGTGCCCGGCGGCATGCTGTCTAACCTTTTGAGCCAGCTGAAGCAGATGAACGCTCTGGACCGGTTCGACGAAGCTCTGCTGGAGACCCCCAAGGTCCGTGCTGACCTGGGCTATCCTCCCCTGGTGACCCCCACCTCCCAGATGGTTGGCGTACAGGCTGTGCGGAACGTTCTGGACGGCGAGCGGTACAAGACCGTCTCCAAGGAAATCAAGGCCTACTGCCGCGGCGAGTACGGCACCACCCCCGCTCCCATCAATCCCGAAATCCAGAAGAAGATTCTGGGAGACGAGAAGCCCATAACCGGCCGCTATGCCGACACCCTGGAGCCTGTGGTGGACAAGACCCGCAAGCAGCTGGAGGGCGTGGCCCGTTCCGACGAGGATGTGCTGTCCTACATTGCCTTCCCCAACCTGGCTGAGAAGTTCTTCCAGGAGCGGAAGGAGAAGGAAGAGAACACCGCCACCTACTCCATCGTGGAAGCCTAAGGAGGGACTGGTATGCTGAGTTCTACTTTGGACAGCATCGGCATTCTGGACGCCGGCATCGTTGCGGTTCTGGGCTATATTGTGGTTTTCTTCGGCCTGATTCTTCTCATGGCGGTGGTTATCGCCATGAGCAAGATCTTCACCATGAAGGACGCCAAGAAGGCTGCCCAGCCTGCCGAGGAGGCTCCCGCTGCCCCTGCTGCACCGGCCCCCACCGCGCCCGGTACCGCCGGCGGCGTGAAGCTGTACGATGTTCCCCCCAAAACTGCCGCTATGCTCATGGCCATCGTGGCCGACAAGATGGGCAAGCCCCTCAACGAGCTGCGCTTCATTTCCATTAAGGAGGTCAAATAACTATGAAATACAAAGTAACCCTCAATGGCCGCACCTATGAGGTAGAGGTTGAGGCCGGCAAGGCCATGCTCCTGGACGAGTACGAGGCCATTGTTCCCTCCGCTCCGGCTGCTCCCGCTGCCGCTCCTGCCGCTGCCGCCCCCGCCGCTCCCGCTGCCGCCGCAGCTCCCGTGGTTACCGGCGCCGGCGAGGCCGTGAACGCTCCCATGCCCGGCACCATCCTGAAGGTGAATGTGACCCAGGGCCAGAAGGTTGCCGAGGGCGCCGTTCTGTGCGTCCTGGAAGCCATGAAGATGGAAAATGAAATCCTGGCTCCCAAGGCCGGTACCGTTACCCAGGTTCTGGCAGCCAAGGGCGCCACGGTGGATACCGGCGCTCCTCTGGTGGTTATCGGTTAAGGAGGCACTCCCATGATCGATATTGGTGAAATCTTATTGAACCTGTGGAACGATTCCGGCTTCGCCCGGATCTTCGCAGGGTTCTCCACCGGCGGCTGGCAGAATCTTATTATGCTGGTGATTGCCTGTGTCCTTTTGTACCTGGGCATTGTGAAGAAGTTTGAGCCGCTGCTCCTGGTGGGCATCGCCTTTGGCTGCTTGCTTACCAACCTGCCCGGTGCAGGCCTGTACCATCAGGAGCTGTGGGATGCCTTCATGGAAGAGGGCAACGCCGCTTATCACAGCTATGGTGCCATCATGCGGGATGGGGGCCTGCTGGATATCTTCTACATCGGCGTCAAGGCAAGCCTGTACCCCTGCCTGATTTTCATGGGCGTGGGTGCCATGACTGACTTCGGCCCCCTGCTGTCCAACCCCAAGAGCCTGCTGCTGGGCGCTGCCGCTCAGCTGGGCGTGTTCGCCGCCTTCTTCGGCGCGGTTCTCCTGGGCTTCACCGGCCCCGAGGGCGCTTCCATCGGTATCATCGGCGGCGCTGACGGCCCCACCGCTATCTTCCTCACCACGCAGTTGGCTCCCCATCTGCTGGGCGCCATCGCCGTGGCGGCCTACTCCTACATGGCGCTGATTCCCATGATTCAGCCCCCTGTGATGAAGCTGCTGTCCACCCCGGCGCAGAGAAAGATCAAGATGGTCCAGACCCGGAATGTGTCCAAGACCGAGAAGATTGTGTTCCCCATCGTGGTTACCATCTTTGTAGCCCTGCTCCTGCCGGATACCGCTCCCCTGATTGGCTGCCTGATGCTGGGTAACCTGCTGAAGGAGACCGGCGTTACCGACCGCCTGTCCGACACCGTGCAGAACGCCATGATGAACATTATCACTATCCTCCTGTCCACCGCCGTGGGCGCTACCATGGTAGGCTCCACCTTCCTGACTCCCCAGACCCTGATGATCGTGGTGCTGGGCGTGGTGGCCTTCCTGCTGTCCACCGCCGGCGGTATGCTGGGCGGCGTGGTGATGTGCAAGCTCACCGGCGGCAAGGTCAACCCCCTCATCGGCTCCGCCGGTGTGTCCGCCGTGCCCATGGCCGCCCGGGTGTCCAACCTGGAAGGCCAGAAGGCCAACCCCTCCAACTTCCTGCTGATGCACGCCATGGGCCCCAACGTGGCCGGCGTTATCGGCTCCGCCATCGCCGCAGGCTTCCTGCTGAGCGTATTCGGCTAATCACAAAAATCGCCCCCGGTCAGAAGACCGGGGGTGTTTTTTGCCCTTGTGGAGTGTGTAAAATACACCCCCACAGCGGATATGTGCCAAAAGAGATTCAATGCGGAATTTTATGTTTATTAAAGCAAATCAGCTTGAATATGCAGAGCAACCACACCACAGCTAAGTTCTGTTTTCGGGTTTTTCACGGGCTGTAAACGCAATGGTCCTCTTTCTACCAATCGCATACCTATTGTTGATTTTCCTCAACAAAAATCGTATAATATTCTGGGTAGGATTTATGATCCGGCGGCTGTCGGTGCTAACACGAGCTATGCTCAACCTACCCGAAATAAGTGAGTTGGCTGCATGACAGCCAAAGGAGGACTTTATGCAAAAAACAATTTGCGAGTTATTCGCAGGGGTCGGCGGATTCCGTCTGGGATTTGATCGACTAAACACAGGATGGGCTACCACCTGGTTTTCCCAATGGGAACCAGGTGCAAAGACACAATGGGCGCATGATTGCTATGTACAACACTTTGGTGACAGCAGGGATTTAAGAGGAGAGTATCATACCGGAGAAGATATTAGTATAATGGATAAAAAATCCATTCCTGATCACACATTGCTTGTGGGCGGATTCCCATGCCAGGATTATAGCGTTGCACATACCTTGGCATCTGCAAAAGGGATTGAAGGAAAAAAAGGTGTTCTATGGTGGCAGATAAGAGACACTCTGATTGCCAAAAAAGCACCTTTTTGTGTCCTGGAAAATGTGGATAGGTTATTAAAGTCTCCGGCTAAGCAGCGTGGTCGTGATTTTGGCGTGATTTTAGCTTGCCTTACTGAACTGGGATACAGCGCAGAATGGAGAGTGGTAAATGCAGCACAATACGGAGCAGCTCAACGCAGGCGCAGAACCTTTATTTTTGCCTATCGGAATGACACGGAATATGGCAAAAGAATGGCCGGTGAGTCTGCTGAAAGAGTCATAAACAATATGGGACTGATGGCGAAGGCTTTTCCCATATTGGACGCAGGAAAAATTACAAAAAAACCAATAAGCAGTGATATCGTGGATATCAGCGATAACTTTGCTTTCGCTTTTGAGAACGCCGGTTATATGTCTGAAGGTACAATCTACACGGCAAAAGTTACAGAGAAAGAGGAAGAACCCATTCTTTTGGGGACAATTCTGGAACATCACGCTAACGAGAAATACTATATTTCCGATGACAAGATGTCAAAATGGGTTTACCTGAAAGGGGCAAAAAAGATACCCAGAAGAACTGCTGACGGGCATGAATATGTATTTTCCGAAGGGCCTATTGCATTTCCTGACCCTGGAGATAGGCCGGGGCGAACAATGCTGACCAGCGAATCTACCTTGAACCGCTCCACCCATGTAGTCTGCGATCCTGGTACGCTCAGACTACGTCTTCTGACCCCTGTGGAGGCTGAACGGCTCCAGGGATTTGATGATGAATGGACCAATACAGGAATGCCCGACAGAATGCGTTATTTCTGTATGGGGAATGCCTTGGTTGTACCGATGATAACCAGAATGGGTAAAGTTCTGGATACGATAATAGCTGAAGAGAAGTAAGTTATATCAAAAACTGGGAACTTATCCACGGGTCTTGCTCTGCAAAGAGCAGGACCCGTGGTTATATTAAAGATCTATCAGAAGGAGTTGGGAAAATGGAAGGCACGAAATATACCACGAAAGAATCCGTACTGGAACGAGGAAGAGCAGCCATAGGTATTCCCCTGGGCGAAATCGATAAAACTGGTCGATTGGCAACTGGAAAAGGTGCCATCGGGACAGTTATTGAAGAAAGTTGGTTTGGTTATACTCCCAACTCCGAGTCGGAGCCTGACTTTCCGGAAGCGGGCGTGGAATTGAAGGTCACTCCGTATCTGCGCAACAAAAATGGAATCCGAGCAAAAGAGCGCCTGGTTTGTAATATCATCAACTATATGGAGGAATACGACCGCACATTTCAAACGAGTGCCTTTTGGCATAAATGCAACACCATGTTACTTATGTCCTATGAGCATCTCCCTGGCAAGCCCAAAGGAGAATTCAAAATTGATGAGGCGGTTTTGTTCAGCTTTCCTGAGGAGGATTTGGCAATTATTGAACACGACTGGGAAATGATAATGGAAAAAGTGCGAAGTGGACGAGCCCATGAATTGTCCGAGGGGGATACAATGTATCTGTCGGCTTGTACAAAAGGTGCAAATGCCTCCAGCGTTCGTCAGCAGCCCTTTTCATCTGTTCCGGCAAAACAGCGAGCCTATTCTCTTAAGGCTTCTTACATGACCCAGATTCTCAATAAGTACATTTTTGGCAGTGAAGAAAGTGAGTACGTAATCAAAGGCTTGCATAGGCTTCAACATCATTCCTTTGAGGAGTGTGTTCTTCAACAACTGATGCCTTATTACGGAAAGACCTTGTCGCAACTTCAAGAACACTACCATATTAACAGATTGGCCAAGAATGCCAACGAACTTCTTTTAGCCAAGATACTGGGCGTTAAGGGGAAAATCACCCACACAGAGGAGTTTCAGAAGGCAGGGATTGTGCCAAAGACCATTCGGGTGCAACGCAATGGAAAGATTAAAGAAAGTATGTCTTTTCCGACTTTCGATTTTATTCACCTGAGCCAGGAAACGGTTTGGGAGGAGTCTGAGTTGTATATGTGTCTGGCTCCCACGAAATTTCTGTTTGTGATATTTCAAGAGCGGGATGATGGGGAGTATATATTCAACCGAGCAATGTTCTGGAATATTCCCAATGGGGATTTGGATGAGGTGCGTAAGGTGTGGGAACGGACTGTTTCGGTTATCCGCAGCGGTGTACACCTGATTTCTACGCCCCGGGGAGTCCGGAACAACCTCCCTAAAAAAACGGAAAACCGTGTGGCCCATGTCCGCCCCCATGGGGAAAATGGTGCGGATAAATTACCATTACCGGATGGAAGAATGATGAC
>DVGG01000064.1 GCA_018712825.1 Candidatus Faecousia excrementipullorum
CAGACATCCTGCATAATTTTACATAGTTCTTCCACGCTCCCTCATAATCACGGTCCATCCAGTCCTTGTATTCAAAGGCGCAGAGCTGGGCGATCACGTAATCGATATAATACAATGGATAGCTGTAAATATGGTGCTGTTTCTGCCAGAAGCATCCTGCTTCAAAAAACGGCAGACCGCCGTAATTCAGATGGGGCTTGTACTCTTTCTCCAGGCGTTTCCATACCTGTTTGCGCTCGTCCGGCGTCATCTCCGGATGGTCGTAGACTTCATGCTGAAACTCATCTACCATGCAGCCGTAAGGAACAAACAGAATGGCATCTTCCAGATGCATCTGGGTATACTCCTTTGTCTTCTCCTCTCCGAAGAAAAGATGGTACCAGGGTTCAGTGAAAAATTCCATGGACATGGAGTGGATTTCCGCCGTCTCCATTCCGATATCCGCATGTTCCCGGATCGGATCCTCCGCTGCCAGATAGCCCTGGAACGCATGTCCGCACTCATGGGGAAAATGGTGCGGATAAATTACCATTACCGGATGGAAGAATGATGACAAAACAATGCTTCTGGTTGAATAACAGCTATATTTTGGAACAAATAAAGGAGAAGTAGGTATGGCCGGGTATGTTTTTGCCATTGGAGGAAATGTTAATCCGGTTAGTGTAATTCGAAAGTGTACAGAGCAAATCTACGAGTGCTAATAAGGCGATTTAAAGTGCACAACTCATTCCCCAGAAACAGGATTTCGGTAAATTGGAAAAATACAGTCAAGGCTTCTATTTGCATTTTGAAAAATGCAGGTAAATAACAATGAATGAGATTAAAACTGTGGAATTATTTGCTGGTGTAGGCGGGTTTCGCCTTGGATTGGAGTCGGCATCTAAAAAATTCAAAACAATATGGGCAAATCAGTGGGAACCATCTATGCGGGAACAGGATGCCTTTGCGTGTTACATTTCTCACTTTGGAAACGGAAAAAAAATCGTATGCCAAGATATAGCTACAGCTAAGGCACAGGTGCCTGAACACGATTTGCTGGTTGGTGGATTTCCCTGCCAGGACTATTCTATCATGAAAAAGAACGCTCTTGGCATCGAAGGAAGCAAAGGGACTCTTTGGTGGCATATCCATGATATTGTCAGAGAAAAAAGGCCGAAATATATTCTTTTGGAAAATGTGGATAGGATAATCCGCTCTCCTGCCAAACAATGTGGAAGAGATTTTTCTATTATTCTCCGTTGCTTATATGAAAATGGTTATGCGGTGGAATGGCGTGTTGTTAACGCCGCCGAATATGGTCAAGCCCAGCGACGAAGAAGAACTTTTATCCTGGCATACCACAATACTACATCAGTATATCGGGAGTTTGCGGATGCGCTTTGTGTCAAGGGTATCAAGATGATGCACCGACAAGTGATGGGAGCAGGTATTCTTGCCAAAGCATTTCCCACGGAAGGACATGGCAGAGACTATTTAGAAAGTTGGATAGACGAAATGGTATACGCTGACATTCCAACGCTCTCCAATCTTCAAAAAGTATATTTTTTCAATGCCGGCGTGATGATGAACGGAAGAATTTACTCCGTGAACATCTGGCCAAGGTGTGAAAAAGCCATTCCCATCAAGACTATTTTAGAAACAGGCTCTTTGGATGAACATTATTTTCTTAAAGAACAGGACATGAAGAGATGGCTGTATGCAAAAGGTGCGAAACAGGAACGGCGACGAAGGAAAGATGGCAGTATCTACCGTTTCTCTGAGGGTGCAGTCCGATTCCCTGATCCTCTGGATATGCCGTCACGGACCATCCTGACCTCCGAATCCCAAGTGGGGCGGACTTCTCATGTTGTTGTCGATTCTATGACCGGACGTTTGCGTACACTGACACCGCTGGAGTGCGAGCGATTGAACGGTTTCCCGGATGGGTGGACGGATACTGGAATGCCGGAAAAAATGCGATATTTCTGCATGGGAAATGCGTTGGTAGTGCCACTTGTAACACGAATCGGGCAGGTTTTGTCCAAGCTTGATGAATAAAAAATGAAGCGTGCTTATATGCTGTTGATTTCCTGCGTTTTATCCTCTGAAAAATGTCGCCAAAACAAAAAAACGCCCCCGGCTCCGGAAGCGGTGTAGTGTGATGGCAGGAGTTGTTGCATCAAAAGGAACTGACTTTATTCCGAAAGGCCCCAGCCCGGACAAAAAGTCCGGGCTGGGTTTTTCACAGATTCAGATATTCCCTTAGCCGGGACAAAGCCTTCCGGCAGTCTTTTACTCCCAGGTCGTAGACCTGTTGGAGCTTCCCCGGGTCTCGTTCTGTGCGGTGGATTTGGATGGGCTCTGAGGGGCGGAGGACGAAGGCTTTGCCCGCCTTTTCCCATTGGGTCAGCTCCTCCAAGGCTTGGTTATAGGTTTCGTGGCGGTGGAGAAGCTGCCGGGCGACTTGGGGGTAGGAGCGCTGTAGCAGCTTCAGGGGAAGGCGGGGCATGGGGGATTTGCGGTAGGCGGCGTCCTGGGTCAGGACAACCACCAGCTTATCATAACCCTGGCTGTGCATCCACTGATAAGGGATACTGTCCCCGATGCCCCCGTCCAGGTATTCCCGGTTTCCAATTTTTACCGGGCGGGACACGAAGGGCATGGAGCCGGAGGCCCGGAGGGTGTCCATCTGGGCAAAGGCGCTTTGGATTCGGATGTATTCCGGCTCTCCGGTGGCGGTGTCTGTGACCACGGCGTAAAAGGGGATGCGGGAGGCCTGGAAGGCCTCGTCGTCGAAGGGGTCCAGCTCCCGGGGCACCCGCTCATAGGCATAGTGGGTGCTGAACAGGTTCCCCTCCCGGAGAAGGGGCCGCAGGCCCATATAGTTTTTGTCCCCATTGAACCGCTTGTTGTAGCGGATGACCCGGCCCTTTTGCCCCGACAGGTAGTTGACCCCGAAGAGGGCTCCGGCGGAAACGCCTACCACCCCATCCACAGAAATTCCTGCATCCAGAAAGGTGTCCAGCACCCCGGCGGTATACATTCCCCGCATGGCGCCGCCCTCCAGTACCAGTCCTGCTTTCATATCCTTCCCTCCAAAATCACACCCCCCGGAAGTGCTTCCGGGGGGTGAATATGCTTTATTCGCCGTAGCCCATGGGGTTGTTCTTCTGCCAGTTCCAGGAGTCCCGGCACATATCCGCCAGGTCGTGCTGAGCAGTCCAGCCCAGAACCTCCCGGCTCTTGGTGGGGTCTGCGTAGCAGGTGGCGATGTCGCCGGGGCGGCGGGGCGCAATCACATAGGGAAGCTCCACCTGGTTGACCTCCCGGAAGGTGTTCACCATGTCCAGCACGCTGACACCCACGCCGGTGCCCAGGTTGAACACCTCGCAGCCCTTATGCTTGCAGGCATAGTCCACTGCAGCCACATGGCCCTTGGCCAGGTCCACCACATGGATGTAGTCCCGGACGCCGGTGCCGTCGTGGGTGGGGTAATCGTTGCCGTAAACGCTGAGCTTTTCCCGGCGGCCCACAGCCACCTGGGTGATGTAGGGCATCAGGTTGTTGGGGATCCCCCGGGGGTCCTCACCCATCCGGCCGGAGGGGTGGGCGCCGATGGGGTTGAAGTACCGCAGCAGCACCACGGACCAGTCCTTCTCGGCGAAGGCAATGCCGGAGAGGATCTGCTCGGTCATGTACTTGGTCCAGCCGTAGGGGTTGGTGCAGCCGCCGGTGCGGCTGGTCTCCTTCAGGGGCATTTCGTTGTCGGCGATATAGACCGTAGCGGAGGAGGAGAAGATGATGTTCATCATCCCCACTTCCTTCATCACCTTGGTCAGCACCAGGGTGGAGTTCAGGTTGTTGTCATAGTACTTCCAGGGGATGGACACGCTCTCACCCACGGCCTTGAGGCCGGCAAAGTGGATGACACAGCCGATGTCGTTCTCTGCAAAAATCTTCTTCAGCAGAGCTTCATCCCGCACATCCCCTTCGTAGAAGGTCAGCTCCTTGCCGGTAAGCTCCCGGACTCTGTCCAGGCTCTTGGGATTGGAATTGCACAGATTGTCGATGACCACCACACCGTAGCCGCTGTTGAGCAGCTCCACGCAGGTATGAGAGCCAATATACCCGGCGCCGCCGGTAACCAAAACGTTCATAAGAAGCCTCCTGAAAAAGATTTTTCAAAATGGGTTTTCCTACCGATTATTCTACATCACCCCCAGGGAAAAAGCAATCCCAAAAGCGGCTTCTCCCCCTTGAAAAATCGTTACTGCCCCTCCGGTGCCCGGTATCGGCACCGCACCCAAAGCCCCCCGGGCCATTGTGGGGGTGGTTTTGCCTCTGGCAAAACCGGGGGGATTCTAAGGCTATCCCTTTTCCACATTGGCGTTTGCTTTCGGTCAGTCCCTGCCGTGAATCCCTCAGTCACCTACGGTGACAGCTCCCTTTGGCAAGGGAGCCCCGGCGTGCCGCCGGTGTCAATGCGTGCACGGTGCCCATGTTTTCGTTCCCCATTTTGCTCGGTAACGATACCGGGCGGGTCAGGGAAGTAACGATACGTAGAAAGCCACCGTGCGAAATTGACACCGGGGGCACCCCGGCGTGTTTATTTGCATACTGTACTTGCTATTTTCGCCATTTCAGGATATAATGCAATATGAATCACTATGGCCTGAATCTGGAGGCGTTTATGAATCCCATGAAGAAAATTCTGCTGCTGACTACCGGCGGAACCATTGCCTGTGCCGCCGGGGAGGAGGGGCTGGAGCCCCATGGCTCCCGGCAGCTGGCTGGGCAGCTGGAGCAGCTGCGAACCTATTATCAGGTGGCGGTGGATGACGTAATGTGTCTGGACTCCTCCAACATCCGCCCGGAGGAGTGGCAGCAGCTGGCAAGAGCCATCTTTGCCAACCGCACCAAATACGACGGTATCGTAGTATCCCACGGCACCGACACCATGGCCTACACCGCCTCCGCCGTGACCTTTATGCTGCCCAACATCAACCTGCCGGTGGTATTCACCGGTTCCCAGCTGCCCATCGGAGAGCTTTTGTCCGATGCGCCGGACAACCTGCGCACCGCCTTTGCCATGGCAGCCTCCGGCTGTCCCGGTGTGTTTCTGGCCTTTGACCGGAAGGTGATGCTGGGCTGTCGGGGTGTGAAGGTCCGGGCCTCGGGATTTTCCGCCTTTGAGAGCATCAATGCCAGCTACGCCGCCCGGGTGACCCACGAAGGTCTCATGGTAAACCGGCAGGCGCTGCCGGCAAACTCCGGGGAGCCGGAGCTGAAAGACCAGGTAAGCCAGGACGTATTTTTGCTGAAGCTCACCCCGGGCCTGCGGGAGGAGCTGTTTGACGCCCTGGGGGACATGGGCTACCGGGGCATCGTCATCGAAGCCTTTGGCCTGGGAGGCGTGAACGTGCTGAACCGGGGTCTTTCCGGCATCCGCCGGGCGGTGAAGCGGGGCATCTCCGTGGTGGTCACCACTCAGTGCCTTTACGACAGCTCAGACCTCAGGGTCTACCAGGTGGGCAACCGGCTTCTGGAGCTGGGGGTCATTCAGGGCCGGGACATGACCTCCGAGGCCGCCATGACCAAGCTTATGTGGGCCCTGGGTCAGGACATGAATCCCCAGGAGATTAAAGCGTTGTTTGCCCGGAATCTGGCAGGCGAGATTACCCCGGGCGCCGGAGATTAAGGAGGAACCTATGGATCCCATTTACGTAACCGGGCATCGGAACCCGGACACCGACTCCATTGTGGCAGCCATGGCCTACGCCGCCCTGCGGAACGCCGTGGGAGATCGGGAGTATGAGGCCGCCTGTCTGGGCCATGTGTCCGACGAAACCCAGATTGTGCTGGATTTGTTCGGATTCCAGCCCCCCAAGCGAATTCGGGATATGCACACCCAGGTGCAGGATCTGGATTTTGACACCCCGCCGGTGCTCAGCGCCGGGGTCACGGTGGGAAGAGCCTGGGGGGTGCTCCAGGAGCAGAAGAACATCTCCTCCGTCCCCGTAGCCAACGAGGACGGCACCCTGTACGGCATGCTCTCCCGGGAGAACGTGGCCAGCTACAACATGGAGCAGACCATGGCAGGAGAACTGGACGCCGTGCCCCTTTTCAACATTCTCTCCGTGCTGGAGGGAAAGATTCTCAACGAGGCGGGAGAAAACACCGACATGGTAGCAGGGGAGGTAACCATTGCCCTGCCCCAGAGCCGGGAGAATCTCCTGTTCAATACCCCCAATTCCATCGTCCTGTGCGGACACCAGCCGGATATGATCCGCCGGGCTTTGGAGATGAATGTGAACTGCCTGGTGCTGTGTCAGGCGGAGCTTCCCGAGGAACTGCGGAATTTCCCCACCACCACCTGCATCATCTCCACCCCCTTTGATGCCTACCGGGCGGCACGGCTCATCTTCCAGTCCGCTCCGGTAAGCCGGATTTGCCGCACCACCGGCCTTGTGTGCTTCCACCTGGAGGACCGGGTGGACGAGGTGCGGGAGCAGGTGCTGAAGCACCGGGAATCCTGCTACCCCATTCTGGACGAGAATGACCATGTGGCGGGTGTCCTCACCCGGTACCATTTGCTCCGTCCCCGGCGGAAGCGGGTGGTTCTGGTGGACCACAACGAGGCGGCCCAGTCCGTCCCCGGTCTGGAGGAGGCGGAGATTCTGGCCATCATTGACCACCACCGCCTGGCAGACATCCAGACCACCAACCCCATTTACGTCCGCAACGAGCCGGTAGGCTCCACCAATACCATCATCGCCAGCATGTTCCAGGATCGGGGTCTCATGCCCTCGGAGAAGATGGCAGGCATGATGGCGGCGGCTATTTTGTCCGACACGGTCATGTTCAAGTCCCCCACCTGTACCGACCGGGACAGACGCACCGCCGAGCGGATGGCAAGAATCGCCAATGTGTCCCTGGAGGAGCTGGGAAAGCAGATTTTCTCCGCCTCTTTGGAGCACCGCACCGCTCAGGATTTGATTTTTGCCGACTACAAGGAGTTCCACATTGCCGGACACAATCTGGCGGTGGCCCAGGTCACCTGTATGGACAGCCCCCGGATGCTGGAGCGGAAGGAGGAGTTCCTGAAGCTGATGGAGAAGAACGTGGAGGAGAAGAAGCTCTCCATCATGATTCTCATGCTGACGGACGTGCTGCTGGAAGGCTCCCAGCTCATCTACCTGGGAGACGACGACACCATCCAGCAGGCCTTCGGCGTGGCTCCCAAGGGGAACACGGTGTTTTTGCCCCATGTGATGAGCCGGAAAAAGCAGGTCATCCCCATGCTCTCCGCCCTGTGGGGTTAATAAAGTATGGGTTTTGATTCGCTGCTGGGAAACGAACGGCTGAAGGAAAACCTGGAAAACAGCCTGAAAAAAGGACATATTTCCCATTTTTACCTCATTTCCGGTCCAAAAGGCTCGGGAAAACACACCCTGGCAAGACTTCTGGCGGCGGCAGCCTTGTGTGAAGGTGAGGACAAGCCCTGCCTTACCTGCCGCAGCTGCCGGAAGGTGATGGCAGGGGTCCATCCGGACTTTATTACTGTGGACGACCCGGAGAAGAAAACCGTCCCGGTGGATTTAATCCGCAGCGCCCGGGAGGATATGTTCATCCTCCCCAACGAGGGGAAGCGGAAGATTTACCTCTTCCCCAGAGGGCAGGACATGGGCATCCCCGGGCAGAACGCCCTTCTGAAGGTGCTGGAGGAGCCGCCACCTTTAAAGTGTTGGAAGAAGGAGCCGCTACCCTCTCGAAAGAGGAGTCGGGCAGGCTCGCCCAGCGACAGCTCAAATTCATACAGCATCTC
>DVGG01000065.1 GCA_018712825.1 Candidatus Faecousia excrementipullorum
GAAAGCACAAACCCATGTGGAAACCTGCCAGCCTGGGGAATCCCCCCGCCTCGGCGGTGCCGAGGCACCCCCCTTTGGCAAGGGGGGCTTTGGTCTATGCACCTACTGCACCGCAGTAACGATACCGGGCGGGTCAGGGAAGTAACGATTACAGACCAGCCCGGTGCGAAATTGTCAGCGGGCACTGCCCGCCGTCCGCTCAGTCGGCGAAGTCCAGGATGTCTTTGTAGCGGTCCTTGAAGATGTTGTAGACGGCGGCGAGAATTTCCTCGTCCTCTACGGCGCAGTAGGTCTCATTCTCCTCGTCTACCGGGCGGATTTCCAGAATCACAATCTCAGAGGACTCCTCCTCCGCGGGAATCAGCACCAGATACTCCTTCCCCTGGTAGGGAATGCAATCTAAGTACTCAAAGTCCGCATTTTCACCGTTCTCGTCGGTGAGAGTGATGATGGAGGTCTCCTCCTCCTGGGGCAGCAGTTCTTCCTTTTCCATCGTTTTCAACTCCTGTCGTTTTTTCCCATTATAATAAACATACCCAAACGTGTCAATATTTTACCCCCAAAGTTTTCGGGAAAAGTACTTGCTATTTTTCCGGTTTTTTTATAAAATAAATGGGAATTTTGATTTTCAGGCAGGAAGGTTGGACAGGGATGAAAACGGGTTACGATAACGAAAAATACATCAGAACGCAGTCTGCCCACATTCGGGAGCGGATTGCCAAATTCGGCGGAAAGCTGTACCTGGAGTTCGGCGGCAAGCTCTATGACGACTACCACGCCTCCCGGGTGCTGCCGGGCTTTCAGCCGGACAGCAAGCTGCAGATGCTTCTGCAGCTGAAGGAGCAGGTGGAGATGGTCATCGCCATCAACGCCGACGACATCGAAAAGAGCAAGGTCCGGGGTGACCTGGGCATCACCTACGACCGGGACGTGATTCGCCTGATTCAGGTGTTCCGGGAGCTGGGGCTGTACGTGAGCAGCGTGGTGCTGACCATGTATAAGGATTTGCCTGTGGTGCAGGCCTTCCAGTCCCGGCTGGAGGGGCTGGGGGTCCGGGTGTACCACCACTTTGACATCCCCGGCTATCCCTCCAACATCGCCCACATCGTCAGCGACCAGGGCTACGGCAAGAACGACTACATCGAGACCACCCGGGAGCTGGTGGTGGTCACCGCCCCCGGCCCCGGCAGCGGCAAGCTGGCCACCTGCCTGAGCCAGCTCTACCATGAGCACAAGCGGGGCATCCAGGCAGGCTACGCCAAGTTCGAGACCTTCCCCATCTGGAACCTGCCCCTGAACCACCCGGTGAACCTGGCCTACGAGGCCGCCACCGCAGACTTAAACGATGTGAACATGATCGACCCCTTCCACCTGGAGGCTTACGGCAAGACCACCGTAAACTATAACCGGGACGTGGAGGCCTTCCCGGTGCTGGTTGCCATGTTCGAGAAGATTCTGGGGAAGTGCCCCTACAAGTCCCCCACGGACATGGGGGTGAACATGGTGGGCAACTGCATCACCGACGACGCTGTGGTGTGTGAAGCCTCCCGGCAGGAGATTGTCCGGCGGTACTACACCGCCCTGTGCGACCAGAAGCGGGGCAAGGCCACGGAGTCCCAGATCATGAAGCTGGAGCTGCTGATGAAGAAGGCCGGGGTCACCCCGGAGGACCGCCCGGTGGTGGCTGCGGCTCTGGAGCGGGCGGAGGAGACGGGCAAGCCCGCCGCCGCCATGGAGCTGCCCGACGGCCGGATTCTCACCGGCAAGACCTCCAACCTTCTGGGGGCCTGCGCCGCCCTGCTTC
Organism: Candidatus Faecousia excrementipullorum; assembly: GCA_018712825.1. Classification (GTDB taxonomy): domain Bacteria; phylum Bacillota; class Clostridia; order Oscillospirales; family Oscillospiraceae; genus Faecousia; species Faecousia excrementipullorum. Next base: position 1,805 of record DVGG01000065.1, read on the forward strand.
TGAACACCCTGAAAGCCCTGGCAGGGCTGGAGGACGGGGTGCATCTCATCGCCCCGGAGGTCATTAACCCCATCCAGCACCTGAAGGTTGACCACCTGGGGAACCGGAACCCCCGGCTCCACACCGACGAGGTGCTCATCGCCCTGTCCATCTGCGCCGCCACCGACCCCCGGGCAGAGGCCGCCATGGAGCAGCTGGACAAGCTCCGGGGCTGCGAGGTCCACTCCTCTGTGATTCTCTCGGAGGTGGACGAGCAGGTCTTCAAGCGCCTGGGCGCCAACCTCACCTGCGAACCCCGTTTCAAAGGCTGATAAAGCAATATAAACCTGAATAAAAGGAGGAAAAACCCCAAAAACCGGGGCTTTTCCTCCTTTTTTGTATTTACAGAACGCTTCTGCAAGCCGCCGATACCGGGCACTGGAGGGGCAGTAATGATTTGCAGAAGATTCCCGTGCGGAATTGACAGCGGCGGCACGCCGCAAGGCTCCCTTGTTAAAGGGAGCTGGCACGGCGCAGCCGTGACTGAGGGATTCACAGCGGGGGCTTTCTCAAAAGAACAAACCGATGTGGAAATCTGCCAGCCTTTTATCCCCCCGGTTTGGCTTCGCCAAACCACCCCCCTTTGACAAGGGGGGCTTTGGGCTGCGCCTCGGTTTCCACCCGGTAACGATACCGGGCACTGGAGGGGCAGTAACGATTTGCTGAAGATTACCGTGCGAAATAGTCAGCGGCGGCACGCCGCAAGGCTCCCTTGTCAAAGGGAGCTGGCACGGCGAAGCCGTGACTGAGGGATTTTACAGCAGGCACTTCTTCAAAGTACAAACCTATGTGAAAAGGGGAAGGTTTTTTAGTGAATAGTGAAGAGTGATTAGGGAAGAAGTACCCAGGCGGAGCCTGGGTATCCCCCCGCCTCGGCGGTGCCGAGGCACCCCCACAATGGCCAGGGGGGCTTTGTTGTTTTATCGTCCGAATCCCTGATTTCAGGGGTTCTGGTTCTCGGTGAACAGGTTGGCGCTTTGGGTGAAGTACAGGTCGGCGTAGATGCCGCCCTTTTTCAGCAGCTCCTGGTGGCTGCCGCACTCCGTAATCACCCCGTCGGCAATGGAGATAATCCGGTTGGCAGAGCGGATGGTGGAGAGGCGGTGGGCGATAATCAGGGTGGTTCTGCCCTGGGACAGGGTGTCAAACGCCCGCTGGATTTTTGCCTCTGTCACCGAGTCCAAAGCGGAAGTGGCTTCGTCCAGAATCAGGATGGGGGGATTCTTCAGGAAAATCCGGGCGATGGCCACCCGCTGCTTCTGACCGCCGGAAAGGAGGGTGCCCCGCTCTCCCACATAGGTGGAAAAGCCATGGGGCATGGCAAGAATGTCCTCGTACAGCTCCGCCTTCTTGGCGGCCTCGAAAACCTCCTCGTCGGTGGCAGAGGGACGGCCGTAGCGGATGTTTTCCATAATGGTGTCCGCAAAGAGGAACACGTCCTGCTGGACAATGCCGATGTTCTGGTGAATAGACCGCTGGGTCACATCCCGCACGTCCTGACCGTCGATGGAAATGCTGCCGCCGGTGACGTCATAGAACCGGGGAATCAGCTGGCACAAGGTAGTCTTGCCGCCGCCGGAGGGGCCCACCACGGCGATGGTCTCCCCGGGGGAGACCTCCAGGCTCACATTGTGCAGCACCTCAGAATCCTGATTGTAGGAAAAGTCCACATGGGACACGGAGATTCTGCCCTTTACATTCTTCAAATCCGGGGCTCCGGGCTTGTCCTTCAGGGTCGGCTCCGTGCGCATGATCTCCACAAACCGGGTAAGCCCGGCGTAGCCGGAGGAGAACAGCTCGGCAAAGTTGGCAATTTTCCGCATGGGGTTGACAAAAGCGGTGATATACAGGGTAAATGTTATCAAATCCCGGTAGTCCATTTCTCCCTGCATAATCAGGTAGCCGCCGTAGCCGATAATCACCACGTTCAGGGTGCAAAGGAGAAACTCCATGGAGCTGGTGAATCTTGCCATGGCCTTGTACTGCAGCTTCTTGGCACCCCGATAGGTGGCGTTGGCCTTGGTAAACCGCTCATTTTCCAGCTCCTCGTTGCCGAAGGCCTTGGCGGTGCGGATGCCGGAAAGGCTTGCCTCAATCTCCGTGTTGATGTGGCCGATTTTCCGCTTCACCCCCACAGAGGTGTCAGCCAGGGACTTGCGGAAGTACATCACCACCCCGATGAAGATGGGCAGCATCAGACCCACCACCAGAGCCAGCTGCCACTGGATGGTAGCCATCACCACCACAGCGCCGAAAATGGTGAAAATGGCGGTGACCATGTCCTCCGGGCCGTGGTGGGCAAGCTCGATGAGGTCAAACAGGTCTGAGGTGAGGCGGCTCATGAGCTGTCCTGTGCGGTTCCGGTCGTAAAAGTCGTGGCTCATGGCCTGCATATGCCGGAACAAATCCGCCCGGATGTCCGTCTCCACCCGGACGCCGAAGGTGTGTCCGTAATAGCACACAATGTATTGAAGCCCCGCCCGAATCAGGTACGTCCCCACCATGATGGCGATGATGGTGAAGAAGGTGGCGTACAGGTGGTTGGGAAGCAGGTCGTACAGGGCACTTCTGGTCACAATGGGAAAGAGCAAATCCACCCCGGAGATGGCGATGGCGCAGCCCATATCCAGAGCAAACAGCTTCCAGTGCCGCTTGAAGTAGCCGAAGAAAATACCCAGCAGGGACTTCTTCTGAAAATCCGTCGTATTCATAGTCATCCTCCTTGTTGTGGATTATTATACAAGGTTTTTTCCCAAGTTGCAATCGGGAGCTTTTGACTTTTTTTCCGGATGTGGTACAATAGCCCCGGAGGGATGGCTATGGTGATTGCAGAAAAGGATTTTGTGGTGTGCCGGAAGGCCGTGGGGCTGGATTCGGAGCATGAGGTGCCCCGGCTCCTGAAGGAGAAGCTGGGCGGAGAGATCTACCCTGTCCACCGGCTGGACTTGAATGTGGGAGGCCTGATGGTCTACGCCCGCACCAAAAAAGCCGCGGCCCAGCTGTCCCGGCTCATCCAGGAGGGGCAGCTGCAAAAAGAATATGTGGCCCTGGTTCACGGCACCCCTGCCCCGGAGGGGTATCTTACTGACTATTTATATAAGGACAGCCGGAAGAACAAGGTGTTCGTGGTGAAAAAGCCCCGCAGTGGCGTAAAAGAGGCAGCCCTTTCCTACCGGTGCCTCCGCCCCGGAGCGGAATCCTTGGTGCAGGTGCTCCTGCACACCGGACGCAGCCACCAGATTCGGGTGCAGTTTGCCAGCCGGGGCTTCCCCCTGGTGGGCGACCACAAATACGGCAGCCGCAGCCCCCTGGAAGCCCCCCGGCTGTATTCCTGCCGCCTCACCTTCCCCTGGGAGGGAAAGACCCTGACCTTCACAGACCTTCCGGACTGGGCAGAGGGTATCCAGCTGCAGGATTTAAGAAATTTGAAAAAAATCTGAAAAAAGGGTTGACTTTTGCTGCCCCCTGGGTTATAATAGCGAAGCTGTCTGACAAATGCTGCTATAGCTCAGTCGGTAGAGCGCATCCTTGGTAAGGATGAGGTCGCCAGTTCAAATCTGGCTAGCAGCTCCAAAAAAACGCTGATCCCAACGGGGTCAGCGTTATTTTTGTACTTCTGACTATTTGAACTGGCGACCTCATCCTATTTTCAATCGTGAGGTCGTTAAGGGTTCCCGCAAAACCTGTTTTGCGGGAATCCGGTAGCCAGTTCAAATCTGGCTAGCAGCTCCAAAATAACGCCGATTCCAACGGGGTCGGCGTTATTTTTTTGTACTTCTGACTATTTTGAACTGGCGACCTCATCCTATTTTCAATCGTGAGGTCGTTAAGGGTTCCCGCAAAACCTGTTTTGCGGGAATCCGGTAGCCCCAAAGGCTCCCTTGCCAAAGGGAGCTGGTACCACAGGCATCTGAGGGATTCACAGTGGGGGCTTTCTCAAAAGAACAAACCCATGTGGAAATCTGGCAGCCTTTTATCCCCCCGGTTTGGCTTCGCCAAACCACCCCCCTTTGACAAGGGGGGCTTCGTCGCTGCACCCCAAAGGCTCCCTTGTCAAAGGGAGCTGGCGCCGGAGGCGACTGAGGGATTCACAGCAGGCACTTTCCAAAAGTACAAGCCTATGTGGAAACCTGCCAGCCTTTTATCCCCCCGGTTTTGCTTCGCCAAACCACCCCCCTTTGGCAAGGGGGGCTTTGTCCTAAGCACCTACTGCACCGCAGTAACGATACCGGACGCAAAAAGGCTCCCTTGTCAAAGGGAGCTGGCGCCGGAGGCGACTGAGGGATTCACAGCTGGCACTTTCCAAAAGTACAAGCCTATGTGGAAACTTGCCAGCCTGAGGAATCCCCCCGGTTTGGCTTCGCCAAACCACCCCCCTTTGACAAGGGGGGCTTTGTCCTATGCACCTACTGCACCGCAGTAACGATACCGGGCGGGTCAGGGAAGTAACGATTCGCAGAAGATTACCGTGCGAAATTGACACCGGGGGCACCCCGGCGTGCGAAATTGGCTGCGGGCACTGCCCGCCGGCGACTCGCCGCAGCTCCCGACCGTCTGGAGCTATGGGCGGGTGCGCATATTGGAAAAGGAGGAAAACCCCCGATTTCCGGGTTTTTCCTCCTTTTTTTATCGCTTTTTCAGGCTTTTTCAAAGCCCCTTACGGCAGCTTTACCGTAAACCGGCAGCCCACTTCCAGGTTTTCTACCTCCACCTGGCCGCCCAGGGTGGTGAGAATCTGCTTTACCAGGGCAAGCCCCAGGCCGTTGCCCTCGGCCTGGTGGGAGCTGTCGCTCTGGTAGAACCGGTGGAAAATCCGCTCCAGGCTCTCCGGTGGAATCCCCGGGCCCCGGTCCTCCACCGTGAATACCGTCCCCTCTTTTCGCAGGGTGATGCCCACATAGCCCCCCTGGGGGCTGAACTTGATGGCGTTGCCGATGAGGTTGCTCCACACGTGGCTAAGAAGCAAATCGTCCCCAAAGTAGCACACCGGCTCCAGATCCACATCCAGGTCAATCTCCTTGGCCACCCACTCCGGCTCCAACGCCACAATCACCTGGCGAATCTGCTCGTCCAGGGAGAAGTTCCGCTTCCGGCTCTGGATGGCCTGGTTATCCACCTTGGAAAGAAGCAAAATGTTTCCCACCAGCTTGGAAAGCCTGCGGGTGTTGAAAAGAATCTTCTCCACATACACCTGCTGCTCCGCCGTCACCCCTTCGCAGTCCTGCAGCAAGGTGGCGTAGCCTTCAATGGCGTTGATGGGGGTTTTGAACTCGTGGGACACGTTGGACACAAAGTCCGTCTGCAAAATCTCCGTGTTGCCCAGCTCCTGGGCCATGAGATTGAAGTTATCGCAAATCTGCTGCAGCTCCCGGAACCGCTGGGGCTCCTCCAGCCGCACGTGGAAGTTGCCCTTTGCCACCTGCCCCATGGCCTGTCCCAGCCGGCTGATGGGGGCAAAGAACAGCCGGTTCACAAGGCCGGTAAGAAGGCTGCCCAGAAGGGCGCTGATGCCCAGCACCACCAGAGCCTGCCAGGCGGCAAAGCTCACTCCCAGATACTGCAAAAGGGCACCCACCAAACCGGTGGCCAGGGACATGATGCCCACCTGCACCAGCACCAGCAGGGTCAGGTACACCTTCATGGACACATGGGCAGGCCGCACAAGCTTTCCCTTTTTCATAGCTTTACCACCTTGTAGCCAACCCCCCGGATGGTGACGATCTTGAAGTCCGGGTTGTCCCGGAACCGCTCCCGGAGCCTGCCCACGTGAACCTCCACGGTGTGGGCGTCGCTGTCGGTTTCGTAGCCCCAGATCTCATCCATCAGCTGCTGCCGGGTGAAAATCCGCCCGGGGAAGGAGGCCATTTTGTAAAGGAGCATAAACTCCTTCTGGGGCAGCACCAGGCTGCCCCCCTCCCAGGTGACGGTGAGGGAGTCCCACTCCATGACGGTGTTCCCCAGGGTCTGGCGGCGCTCGTGAATCATCTGGGCCCGGCGAAGGAGCGCTCCCACCCGCAGCACCATCTCGTTTACGTTCACAGGCTTGACCATATAGTCGTCGGTGCCGGAGAGGAAGCCCTGGCGCATATCGTCGAAAGCGTCCTTGGCGGTGACCATCAGCACCGGGGTGGTGATGCCTGCCTCCCGGAGCTGGCTTACCAGGGTGTAGCCGTCCATCAGGGGCATCATCACGTCGGAAATAATGAGGTCAAAATAGGTGTTGTCCAGGGCGTCCAGAGCCTCCTGGCCGTTGCTGACCCCCTCCACCTGGTAGCCGTTTTTCCGCAGCACATGGGCAAAGAGCTGGCGAAGCTCCCGGTCGTCCTCTGCAATGAGAATTTTCAGCATGATTTTCTCTCCTGTAAAAAGTCAAGCACCTGCAAAGGCTCCGCCTTCCAGGCCGGGGCCTGCTCCCGAAGTTCCGGCAGGGCTCCCCACCCGGCCAGCAAAAACCCGGTGCCGGCGTTCCGGGCGCAGAGCATATCGTACACGGAATCGCCGATATACAGCACCTCCTCCGGGGCGGCCCCGGTGCGCTGCATATAAGCCTCCAGAGGCCCCGCCTCCGGCTTGTGGGTTTGGGAGTCCTCGGCGCAGATGACCTCCCCAAAGTACCCGGCGATGCCAAGACCGGGGATTTCCCCATCGTAAAGCAGCCGGGTCCGGGAGGTGGCCACCCCCAGGCGGCAGCCCTGCTGCTGCAAGGTGCGAAGCAGCTCCTGGATTCCGGGGTAGAGGCGGTTGCAGCCTTCGTAATGGGTCAGCTGCGCCAGCCACACCTGCATACCGGTTTCCACATCCAGCCCCAGCCGCCGCAGCACATCCTCCCCGGTAATCCCCAGGGCAAAGTGCAGCTCCTCCCGGGAGGGCTTTTTCCCGGTGAGAATCAGAAGGGCGTCCTGCAAAGAGCCGATGGTGGTATCCTCCGTATCCACCAGGGTTCCGTCCACGTCAAAGACAATATGCTTATAGTCCATGCTCCCAACTCCTGTTCTGTTTTCCCCTATTTTATCCCATTTCCCCCTCCCCGTCAACCGTGGGACAGACAAAGCCTGTCCCGCACCTATTCCTTCTTCCCTATTCCCTGAAATTTGCCCGGTATCGTTACCGGGTGGAAACCGAGGCGCAGCCCAAAGCCCCCCTTGCCAAAGGGGGGTGCCTCGGCAACGCCGAGGCGGGGGGATTCCGCAGGCAAAGCCCGCGGAACTTCTTACCTATTCCCTCTTCACTATTCACTAAAAACCTTCCCCTTTCCACACGGGTTTGTACTTTGGTGGAGTGCCAACTGTGAATCCCTCAGTCAAAAATCAAAGATTTTTGCCAGCTCCCTTTGACAAGGGAGCCTTGCGGCGTGCCGCCGCTGACAATGCCCACGGCAGCTTCCTGCAACTCGTTACTTCCCTGACCCGCCCGGTATCGTTACCGGGTAGTAGTGGATGCACAGGCCAAAGCCCCCCTTGTTAAAGGGGGGTGCCTCGGCTTGCCGAGGCGGGGGGATTCCCCCAGGCGAAGCCTGGGAACTTCTTACCTATTACCTATTCACTATTCACTAAAAAGCTTTCCCTTTTCCACATAGGTTGGTACTTTGAAGAAGTGCCAACTGTGAATCCCTCAGTCACGGCTACGCCGTG
>DVGG01000066.1 GCA_018712825.1 Candidatus Faecousia excrementipullorum
AGCGAGAGATTTTTTGTCAGACAAAAGAATGGAAAACAGGGGAATACTGTATGTATTTCCTGTTTTTCATTCTGCATGGCTGGCGAAAAAGATAAGCTTTCCAGCCGCAGACGATTTGTTCAGAGATTCCCAAAATCTTGGTTATTATAAATCGGTTTTTCCCCGGTGTCAATGGGCTTTACAGCCCCTCCTGGGCTGCCTCCCACTGCTCCATCAAATCGTTGAGCAGGTTCTCCGCCTCTTCCTTCTGGGAGATTAGGCGGGTCAGCTCCTGGTAGTCCGCAGCGGCGGCCTCCATGGCGGTGTTCAGCTCCCCGATTACCGCCTCCTGCTTTTCAATTTCCCGCTCCAGACGGCGTACCAGCTTTTCCGCTTCCTTGGTGCCTCCCTTGGGCTTCTCCTTTTTGGGCTTTGCCGGGGCTGCTGCCATCGGCTGGGCCGCCATGGCCTCATGCTCCAAAATGGAGCGGTACTTGGTGTAGCCGCACTTGAAGTCCCGGATATGCTCCCCTTCCAGGAGCCAGATCCGCTCCGCAAACTTCTCGATAAAATACCGGTCGTGGGAGACGAACAGCAGCACCCCTTCAAACTCCTCAATGGCTGCCTCCACCCACTCCCGGGAGGCAATGTCCAGGTGGTTGGTGGGCTCGTCCAGAATCAGCAGGTTGATTTTTTCGTCCATGAGCATGCACAGCCGCAGCCGGGACTGTTCGCCGCCTGACAGGTCGCCCACTTTCTTGAATACATCCTCGCCCTGGAACAAAAAGGCGCCCAGGCGGTCTCTGGCGGTCTGAGGGGTGCAGTTTTTCTCATAGAGCATGGTGTCGTACAGAGTACGCTCCGGGTGGGAGAAGCGGATAATCTGGGGCAGGTACCCCACCTTCACCGTGGGGCCGAACTGAATCTTGCCGCCGCAGGGCTCCTCTCCCAAAAGGCAGCGGATAAAGGTGGACTTTCCAGTACCGTTATCTCCCAAAAGGGCAATCCGCTCGCCTCCTTCCACCTTCAGATCCACCCCGGAGAACAGAGTACGCTCCCCAAAGGTCTTTTCCACGTTCTTCATCTGGAACACCACATCCCCGGAAAATTCCTTTTCCCCGAAGGTGGCCTTCATGGTCTTTTCCGTGGTGGGGCGCTTGGTTTTTTCAATCCGCTCCATCCGGTGCTGAATGGACATGGCCCGGCGGTACAGGGTGCGGTTGTTGATGCCCCAGCCCTTCATCCGCTCCACGGTGTAGCCCAGCTGCTTCAGCTTGGCCTGCTCCTGCTGGTACTGCTTCATTTGCAGGTTGAACCGATTCTGCTTTTCCTCGATGTAGAAAGAATAGTTTCCGGAATAATGCTCACAATGGCCGTCGGTAATCTCAATGACCCGCTGGGCCACCTGGTCCAGGAAATACCGGTCATGGGAGATGGCCAGCACCGTTCCCTTGAAGCCCCGGATATAGCCTTCCAGCCACTCCACGCTCCGCAGATCCAGGTGGTTGGTAGGCTCGTCCAGCAGCAGAATGTCCGTCTTTTCCAGCAGCAGCCGGGCCAGGTTCATCCGGGTGCGCTCGCCCCCGGAGAGGCTGTCGAACAGCTGCTGCCGCTGCTCCCGGGTGATGCCCAGGCCGTTGCAGATTTTCTCCGTTTCCACATCCATATCGTAGCCGCCGCCGGCCTGGAAGCGGTTGGTCAGGCTGTCGTACTCCCGGAGCATCTCCTGAGTGGCACCGCTGCCCATCTGCTCCTCCAGAGCCTCCATCCGGCTGCGGATTTTCAGCAGCGGGGCAAAGGCGGAGCGGAGCACATCCTCCACCGTGTAGCCCTCCGGGAACCGGGGAATCTGGGAGATGAGCCCCAGGCGCTTGTTGGGATTGACGAACACCTCGCCGGAGTCGTAATCCATCTCCCCGGTGAGAATCTTGAACAGGGTGGTCTTTCCGCAGCCGTTGCGCCCCAGAATGGCCACCCGCTCCCCCTCCTGAATCTCAAAGGTGAGATCCTCCAGGAGGTTTTCTCCTATTACAAAGAACTTAGTTAAGTTTTTGACGGAAATGTCAATCATTTCTTACTCCAAATCTTCCACAATTCTCTTGAAATCTTCCAATTCGTACAGTAAATTCACCGCTTGCAGCAAAGCGTTGCTGCTCATATGCTCCGGAAGCTCCAGCTTTTGCAGGAGCTTTTTCCGCTTTACACTGCTGTCCGCTCCCCCGGAGAGGCCCAGCTCCATGAAGTCCTGCTTGGTGATGTTACCCCGGGTCTTGCCCAGGGTATCCTCCATATGGGCACCGGAAGCCCGGAGGGCCCGGAGAATAATCTCCGGGGTCATGCCCTCCACGCCCAGCTTACCTTCTTTTCCCGGGGCAGCCTTCCGCCGCTCCTTGCCGGGAATGTCGGGAATGTAGGCATGGAGCAGGTGCTCTTTTGGAATGGCACCTTTGAGAAAGTTCCGAATCACAAAACCGGCTCCGTCGGAATCGGTGAATACAATCAGTCCCCGGGTTGCAGCCACCCGGCGCAGCAGGTTCAGCTGGGCCTTATCCTTGAGAATTCCAAAGCCGTTGGTTTCCAGGATGGGGGCGTCCACAATCTGGGACAGGGTGTTTTTATCGTACCGGCCTTCCACCACAATGGCCTCTCGCACCTTAACCATTTCTTGCCTCCTGGGAAAGCCGCAGCACCAGCAGCTCCAAAAGCCGCTGGGGGTCGTCATAGGAGGTTTTGATGGCGTAGTCCGTTTCCAGCACCAGGTTCGCTGCCGTCCGGCAGAAACGGGGTGAGAAGCGTCCTGCAGCCTGCATGGTTCTTCTTGCGGCATAATCAGACATACCGCAAAGGCGCATCAGCTCCCCGGAGGGTCTGCCCCGGTCTATAAGGGTTCTGGCGGCGGAAAGGCGCCGGAAGTGGCTGCCGATGGCTCCCAAAATGCTCAAAGGCTCCTGCTGCATTTTCAGCAGCTGTCCCAGCTTCAGAAGGGCTTTGCCGTATTCCCCGGCGCCCATAAGATCTGTCATCTGGAACACCACTACGTCCAGCACCGGCTCGGTCACGCTGTCGATGTGGCTTTTTTCAATGGTCTCGCCCGGGGCATAGGCGCAGATTTTGCCGATTTCCCCTGCCAATGCGGTCATGGTGCCCCCGGTAATCTCCATCAGGTAGGTGCAAAGCTCCGGGGAGATTTTCTTCCCGGCTGCGGCAAAATGCCGCCCAATCCAGGGAACCAGGCTCCTGGCATCCTGCTTGGGAAACTCCACCGGGCAGCCGTTGGCTTCCACCGCCGTCCAAAGCTTTTTTTGCCGCTTATCCGGCTTCCAGGGGGTGGTTTCGTAGGTGAACACCACGGTGCAATAGTCGGGAATATCGCAGAAGGTCTGGGCCAGCTTCTCCCGGTCCGCCTCCGGCAGCTTGAAGATATCCACCTCATCCACCCAGACCAGGGTATGCTCCGCCATCATAGGCAGGTTTTCCACCCCGTTCAGAAAGTCCTGGAGGGTAAAGGTTTCGTTGGTCAGTTTATGAAAATTAAAGGCCTCGGTAAGGGGGGCAAGCAGCAGCTTTTGCAGCTGCTCCAGATAATGGTGCAGGAGGAAAATCTCCTCTCCGTAAAAAAAGTACAGCCGTCCGGCAGTCTTGTTTCGGATGTCCCTTTTCAAAATGTCCAGGCTGTTTTCCTGCCGGCTCTCTTTTTTCACAACAAATCACCCTCGCAATACAATGGTACCGTTTTGGTCGGTTCGCAGCACCCGGCAGCCAAACAGCTCCAGCCGCTGCAGAACCTCAGGCTGGGGATGGCCGTAGCCGTTCTCCGCTCCCACGGAAATCACCGCCGTAGCCGGACGGGTCTTTTCCAGCAAGGCCAGTCCGGTGGAGGAGTCCGCTCCGTGGTGGCCCACAATCAGCACATCCAGCCGGGGCAGGTCTATCTGCTCCAGCAGGTATGCCTCCCCCTCCTGATTCCGGTCGCCGGTAATCAGTATATCACAGTTTTCCGCCTGAAACAAGATACACAGGCTGTTTTCGTTCCCGGTGCTGTCCATTTCCCCGGGTAAAATGGTAATTTTCCCTGTTCCGCAGGGAAGCTCCAGAAGGGTGCTGATCCAGTAGACCTGCTCCGCTCCCTGGGCAAGGGTTCTGTCTGCCTCCGGGGTATGGGGCAGATACAAAGTGTCTGTTTCCACCAGTTCCATCAGCTCCCGGGCTCCGGAGGTGTGGTCAAAATCATAGTGGGTCAGAATCAGACCGGAGATTCGGGAAACTCCCTGGTCTTTCAGGGCATCCGCCGCCCATTCCCCTGCCTGGCTTCCTGACTGGCTGCCGCAGTCCACCACAAAGCAGTCCCCGCCGCATTGAATCAGGACGCACTGGCCCTGTCCCACGTCCAGCACCGTAACCCGGTAGGAGTCCGTAAACCGCTCCATGGTGGAAAAGAAGATGCTGGAAACCAGGCCAATGGCAAGGCAAACACACAGAAGCCGGGGCTTTTTGGGCCGCAGAAACAAAAACAACAAGAGCAGTCCGTAGGCAAACACCAGAAAGCTCATCAGGTATACATTTTCCGTACGGATGGTGGCATAGGGCAGGTTCCCCAATACCTTAGCCGCTCCCAGCACAATCCGGATGCCCCAGGATACCGCCTGGGCAAGAATGCCCGCCACCGGAGCCAGGAAGCCTCCCAGGAGCACGCACACGATGATGCCGTAGAAAATCCAGGTAACGAGCCAAAGGAGCAGAATGTTGGAAACGGGGCTTACCAGGCTGACCGTCCCAAAATAATAGGCGCACATTGGGGTAGTCAGCAGCATGGCACCTAAAGTGACGGAAAAGGAGGCTGCGCCCCAGGCCGCCAGACGGCCCGGCAGGGTTTTCCGGTTCCATCTGCCCAGGCGTTTCTTATCCATAAGATATCCCCGGATTTTTCCGGAAACCAGGAAAATACCCGCCATACTGCCTACAGAAAGCTGGAAGCTTACGGAGGTAATGGTATAGGGGTTCCACAGAAGCAAAATTCCGGCGCCAAAGGCCAAAGCGGTAGGCGGGTCATATTCCCGCTCCCAAAGCATCGCCAGAATCATCAGCACCTGCATGGCACAGGCCCGGACAATGGATGGGGAAAATCCCGCCACCGCCGAAAACAGCAGCAGCACCGGAATGCCCAGAAGAGCCGTCAGCCAGCGTTTTCTCCGGGTAAGCAGGTGGACCATACCGAAAAGAATGGATACATGGAGTCCGGACACCGCCACCACATGGCGGATGCCGCTTTGCTCCAGGACTCTGTCCGTTCCCGCCGACAGGTTTTCCGTCTGTCCCAAAAGCAGCGCCTGGGCAAAAGCCGCCGTATCCGACGGAAAGAGGCTTGCAAGGATGTCCATGGCGCTGCGGCGCAGCTGGGCCGGGAAGTATTGCCAGGAAAGGGATTCTCCCGGCAGCACCATCGGCTCTCCCACCGGGTAGCCCAGAAGAAATATTCCCAGGCCGGGATAGTAGGCATTGTCCATTTCCGGGGTAAAGGCCAGGGAAAAGGTGCCGTAAATCTGATCCCCCGGGGAAACCGTCTCTCCCCGGTCCAGATAGAACCGGATTTTATAGGTTCTTCCAGCCAGTGTCACATTGCCGTCTGCGGTTTGGCCCATCTGGGTCTCGTCAGGATAATCGGTAGCCTCAATGACCAGGTTTTGGGGCTTTTCATCCAGAGTCTTCAGGGGTGCCAGGTACACCTGACCATAGGCAAAGAGCCAAAGGGCTCCCACAGTTCCACCTGCCATAGCCATCAGCACCACCCGGCCCCAGGATGGGGACAGGATTCGGAAGAAAACGCCCAATGTCAGGCAGAGAAAGGCCAGAATCAGATACTGCAAAGGGTCCGTCAGGAACATTCCCAGGCCGGTAATTCCCCCGAATCCCAGGGTAAACCACATGAGCTTCCGCATGGCCCTCTCCTCTCTTTCTAAAAAGTGCGCCGCCAACCGGCGGCGCACACAGGGCTTATTTCAGCTTCTCAGCCACGTAATCGTCAACCATAGCCAGGGCATTGTCCACCTTCAAAAGGTCCTTGCCGCCGCCCATGGCGCTGTCGGGCTTGCCGCCGCCGGAACCGCCGCAGCAGCAGCAGACCTGCTTCACCAGCTCACCGGCCTTCAATCCCTTTGCCACGGCATCCTTGCCGCAGACCGCCAGGAAGGTAATCTTTCCGTCGTTCACTGCGGACAGTACCGCCACCACGGAGCTGTCCCGATCCCGGAGGGCATCGCCCATCTGCCGCAGCTTGGCAGCATCCGCCTCGGGCACATTGGCAGTCACCACATGGAAATCCCCAACGGTATGGGCACCAAACAGGCAACGCTCCACTTCGCCGGCGGTCTCCTTGGACTTGAACATCTCAATGGAACGCTTCAGAGCCTTGATCTCCTCCAGCTGGGTCTCCAGCTTGTGGTTCAGCTCGGAGGGAGTGGTCTTCAGCATGGCGCAGGCGCTGTATACATACTTCCGGTTCTTCTCCATGTCTGCAAGGCAGGCACGGCCGGTCAGGGCTTCGATTCTCCGGACACCGGAGGCAACAGACCCTTCGCTCTCAATCCGGAAGGGGCCCACCTTTGCGGTGTTGTCCAGATGGGTACCGCCGCACAGCTCGATGGAGTAGCCGCCCATGTTGACCACCCGGACCACATCGCCGTACTTCTCATTAAACAGGGCGGCTGCACCCTTGGCCTTGGCCTCCTCAATGGGCATCTCCCGGGTGTCCACAGGGTAGCCCTCCAGCACGGAAGCCTGGACAAGGGAATCAATCTTTGCCAGCTCCTCGGCAGTCAGGGCGGAGTAGTGGGTAAAGTCAAAACGCAGCCGGTCCGGCTCTACCAGAGAGCCTGCCTGATGCACATGGTCACCCAGCACGCTCTTCAAAGCCTTTTGCAGCAGGTGGGTTGCGGTATGGGCACGCATAATGGCCTTCCGCCGCTCCACATCGATGGAGGCGCACACCACATCGTCCACCTTCAAAGAGCCCTTCACCATGGTGCCGGAGTGGAGGTACTTGCCGCCCTTGTCCTTCTGCACGTTGGTGACCTTGAAGCGGCTGTCTCCCAGGAGAATCACGCCCTGGTCAGCCACCTGGCCGCCCATCTCTGCATAGAAGGGGGTCTTATCCAGCACCAGGATGCCTTCCTCGCCGCCGGTGATGGAGCCGGTCACTTCGTCTCCCACGCAGACAGCCAGAATCCTGGCATCGGCAGTATTGGTATCGTAGCCCACAAAGGTGGTGGGAGTGTTGTCCAGGCCCAGGTCAATGCCGGACCAGGCCAGGTCGCCCAGGGCCTTCCGGGCCTCTCTTGCCCGCACCTTCTGCTCCTGCATAAGCTGGGCAAAGGCCTTCTCGTCCACTTCCATGCCCTCGTCTGCCACCATTTCCATGGTCAGATCGATGGGGAAGCCGTAGGTATCATAGAGCTTGAAGGCATCGGCGCCGGAGAACAGGGTCTCGCCCTTTTCCTTGTGGGCAGCCAGCATCTCACCGAAAATCCGCATGCCGCCGTCGATGGTACGGGCGAAGTTCTCTTCCTCATTGCGCACCACCCGGACAATGTGCTCAGCCCGCTCCCGCAGGTAGGTGTAGTGGTTCTCGTTCTCCCGGATGACCGTCTCCACCACTTCAAACAGGAAGGGCTTGTTCACACCCAGGAGCTTGCCGTGACGGGCAGCCCGGCGGAGCAGACGACGCAGCACATAACCTCTGCCCTCATTGGTGGGCTGGACGCCGTCGGCAATCATGAAGGTTGCTGCCCGGATATGGTCGGTAATAACCCGGAGGGATACATCGGTCTTATGGCTCTGGCCATAGGAAGCGCCGGTGATGGCGGTGACATGGTTGGTGATGTTCATAACCGTGTCCACATCGAACAGGCTGTCCACGTCCTGGCACACCACAGCCAGACGCTCCAGGCCCATGCCGGTGTCGATGTTCTTCTGCACCAGCTCGGTGTAGTTGCCGTGGCCGTCGTTGTCAAACTGGGAGAACACATTGTTCCACACTTCCATGTAACGGTCGCAGTCGCAGCCTACGGTGCAGTCCGGCTTGCCGCAGCCGTACTTCTCCCCCCGGTCGTAGTAAATCTCGCTGCAGGGGCCGCAGGGGCCGGAGCCGTGCTCCCAGAAGTTATCTGCCTTGCCGAACCGGAAAATCCGCTCCGCAGGGATGCCGATTTCCTTGTTCCAGATTTCAAAAGCCTCGTCATCGTTTTCATAGATGGAGGGGTACAGCCGGTCTTCCTCCAGGCCTACCACCTTGGTCAAAAACTCCCAGCTCCAGGCGATGGCCTCGTGCTTGAAGTAGTCGCCGAAGGAGAAGTTGCCCAGCATCTCGAAGTAGGTGCCGTGACGGGCGGTCTTGCCGATGTTGTCGATGTCGCCGGTACGGATACACTTCTGGCAGGTGCAGATTCTTCTTCTGGGAGGCTCCACCTCGCCCTTGAAGTAGGGCTTCATGGGAGCCATGCCGGAATTAATGAGAAGCAGGGACTGGTCATTCTGGGGAATCAGGGAGAAACTGGGCAGGCGCAGGTGCTCCTTGGACTCGAAGAAGGAAAGGAACATCTCACGCAGCTCGTTTACTCCATAGGTTTTTTTGCTCATTTGGATTCTACCTCCACATAAAATTACAAAAATAAATACCTCTCCCCTGCATAGGGGCGAGGCTTCTCGCGGTACCACCCTAATTTACCGGGAAACCCGGCATCTTGGCTGCTCTGTAACGGGAGCACCCGCCCCGGTCCTCCCGGGGGGCGAAGAAAGTGGCTTGCAGGCTGCGTCCATAAGGGGTTTTCACCTTCTCCCCTCTCTCTGAAACGGAGTTCACCGCTTGGCTTTCCCATTGCCTTTGCATATTCCACTATATTTTAGCACAAAAGGAATTTTTGTCAATGTTTTTTCAAAAAAAGCTGCCGGTTCTCAGAACGAACCGGCAGCCGTTTTCAGATTTTCTCCTGCAGCCAGGAAAGCATGGCGCTTCGGCCTTCTTCACTCATGGGGAAGGTGGCCTCCCCTTCCATCTGGCTTTTCTCGTAGCAGTACAGCCCATGCCAGTACTCCACATGGATGGAGCTTTGCTCCATGTCCACCTCCTTGGGGGTGCGCATAATCACATTGGGCACCGCCCGAAAGCGAAGCAGGCCGTAAGACCCGGTGAAGATGTTGTTCATGGCAAAGGTGTGCAGCGTTGGCAAAAACAGGGGCTCCATGGCTCAGCCTTCCATGAGAGCTTCCATCTCATCCAGCAGCTGACCGAACAGGGACAGGGCCTGGTCTACAGGCTCCGGGCTGGTCATATCCACGCCGGCGCCCTTCAGCAGGTCGATGGGGGTCTTGGAGCAGCCGCCGGAGAGGAAGTTCAGGTAGTCCTTCACTGCCGGCTCCCCTTCCTTCAGAATCCGCTTGGACAGGGCAATGGCGGCAGAGTAGCCGGTGGCGTACTGGAACACATAGTAGTTGTAGTAGAAATGGGGGATTCTTGCCCACTCCATGGCGATCTCCTCGTCCACCACAATGTCGGGGCCGTAGTACAGCTCGTTCAGACGGCGGTACTCCTGGCACAGCACCTCGGCAGTCAGGGTCTTGCCCTCTGCCACCATCTGGCCGATGTTCAGCTCAAACTCTGCAAACATGGTCTGCCGGTACAAAGTTCCCCGGAACTGGTCCAGGAAATGATTGATGAGGTACGCCCGCTCCTTCTTGTCCGTGGTCTTGCCCAGCAGGTACTCCATGAGCAATGCCTCGTTGCAGGTGGAGGCCACCTCCGCCACGAAGATGACATAGTTGGCATCGATGGGGTTCTGGGTTTTGTTGGACAGGTAGGAGTGGAGGGCGTGGCCCATCTCGTGGGCCAGGGTGAACTGGCTGTCCAGAGTGCCGGAGTAGTTCAGCAGCACATAGGGGTGGACGGAGGCACCGGCAGAATAAGCACCGCTGCGCTTGCCCACGTTCTGGTACACGTCAATCCAACGGTTGTCAAAGCCCTCCTTCAGAATCTTCCGGTAGTCCTCCCCCAGAGGAGCCAGAGCATCGTATACCGTCTGCTTGGCTTCGGCAAAGGGAATCTTCTTGTCTGCCTCCTGCACCAAAGGCGTATAAATATCGTAAAAATGCAGCTCCTCCAGCCCCAGAAGTTTCTTCCGCAGGGCTACATAACGATGCATTTTATCCAGGTTTTTATGCACCGTATCAATCAGGTTCCGGTATACGGAGGTAGGCACCTGGGTATTGAACAGGGATGCCTCAAAGGCGTTGGGGAAGTTCCGTGCCTCGGCAAAGAACTTCAGCTGCTTGTTCTGGCTGTCCAGCAGGCTGGCAGCGGTGTTCTTGAACTGGGCAAAGGTGTGGTACAGGCTCTCAAAGGAATTCTTCCGCAGCACCCGGTCCGGGCTCTCCTGGCAGGCGATATAGGTACCCTGGCTGATGGGATGGGCTTTTCCCTGGCTGTCCAGCGCATCGGGGAAGGTCAGGTCCGCATCGGCAAACATGCTGTAGGTGCTGCTGGGAGTCTGGGAAATCTCACCGGCGGCAGCCAGGAGCTTCTCTTCGCTGGGGCTGAGCACATGGTCCTTCTTCCGGCGCAGGTTGGTCAGGTACCGGCGGTACCGCTCCAGGCCCGGGCATACGGCATAGAACTCTGCCAGAGTTTCGTCGGGAATGGCCAGGATCTCCGGGGTTTCAAAGCTGACGGCAGCGCCCAGGGACACTACAGCGCTCATAAATTTACCGCTCATGGCCTGGTATTTTGCCTCACGGGTATCCTGATCGGCCTTGCGCATACAGTAATTGCCAAGAAGGTCTGCCTTGCTGTCCACCCGCTCCATATTGATCAGGTAGTCCAGGAGCTTTTCGGCTGAGTCAGACAGGTGTCCGGCAAAACCGGAAAGAAGGGCTTTGTCATCCTCCAGGGTAGCCAGTTCTGCCTCCCAGGCTTCGTCGCTGGGATACATATCCTCTGTGGCCCAGGTGTCCTCCACGGGAATCTCTTCCCGGCTGCGGATTTTCGTGATTTCTTCCATAGTCAACCTCCTAAGTGGTTTTTTCCTATTATAGCACATACAAAGGAAAATGCAATTCCTCCGGCTTGCAAAAATCCCCGGAATGTGGTAGAGTATGGCAGGTGATTCATTATGCAAAATAAATTCAAAGGAATCGCCAGCCTGCTGCTGGCAACCATTATCTGGGGCTCCGCCTTCATTGCCCAAAGTGTGGGTATGGACTACATGGGGCCCTTTACCTTCCAGGCTGTCCGGGGACTGCTGGCGGTGGCGGCGCTGCTGCTGCTTATCGGGCTACGGGATCTGAGACAGAGAGGGAAAAAGCCCTTTTTCGGGGATTTCAGGAGCAAGAAGCTGTGGAAAGCCGGAATCCTCTGCGGCATCCCTTTGTTTCTTGCCAGCAACCTGCAGCAGGTGGGGCTGGTGAATACCGACCCGGGTAAATCCGCTTTTCTGACTGCCATGTATATTGTCATGGTGCCCATTCTTGGTATCTTCCTGGGCAAGCGGCCCTCCAGAATGATTCCTGTCAGTGCCTTGCTGGCGGTGGTGGGGCTGTACTGCCTGAGCTGTGTGGGAGTTACCTCCGTCAGCCCCGGAGACCTGTTCCTTCTGGCCTGTGCTCTCATGTTTGCCGTGCAGATTATCATGGTGGAGCGGTTTGCAGGAGATACGGACCCCCTGGCACTGAATCTCATTCAATGCCTTGTATGCACGGTTCTGTCCGGAATTGTGATGTTTGCTGCGGAGGCCCCTGTGTGGAGTCAGATTGTCAGCTGCTGGCTGCCTCTTTGCTACGCCGGTATCCTGTCTCTGGGTATTGCCTTCTCCCTGCAGATTCTGGGGCAGCGGCATCTGGAAAGTGCCTCCGCTTCCCTGATTATGAGCCTGGAGTCCGCCTTTGCCCTGCTGTTCGGATGGATTCTTCTGGGGGACACCCTCACCCTCTGGGAAGGGATTGGCTGCGCCCTGGTGTTTCTGGCGGTGATTCTCTCCCAGATTCCCACGAAGGAACTATCCGCTCCGAAGCCCGCGCAGGAAGCCCAGGCCGAAAATTGCAAAGCATAAAAAAGCGGTGCAGTCCTAAAAGGATTGCACCGATTTTTTGTCATTTTCTGCCTTTTTCCTGCAATGTAAGGAACAGATACCGAATCAGAGAACCTGCCGCTATACCGAAAGCGGAAACGGCAAAGTACCAAAGGGCGTGGATCCAGGCACTTTCATTGTAATAGATGGGGATGGAGGGCAGGAAAAGCACCCCCGCCAGCACCGGATAGAGAAACTTTATCCTTTTCCCGGAGCCCATTCCCAATGCGCCGGAGAGCACCAGTGTCCCCATAAAAATCAGAAGAACCACCGCGATGCCGTCTGTGGGGCCGGCAAACATGGGCCATAGATAGTACAAAAGCACTTGGGCAACCACCCCCAGCCCTTCCAGCCAGTAGCCTTTCATGGCCTCAGGCCTTCTCCTGATCCTGGGCAATCAGCCGCTTCACAGCCTCAATGCCTACCCGGATGGCACCGGAGGTGTCCTCCGTCATGGGCATTTGCATACCCAGCTTCTCCCGCTCCTGATTCCACACGGCATGGAAGCAGCTGCCGCACCGGACTCCCAGGGCTGCCGCTACCACAAACAAGGCGGCAGACTCCATCTCGCTGGCCTTGACACCCAGACGCTTCCAGGACTCCCACTTTTGCAGAAGCTCATAAGACACAGGGGATTTTTCCGGGGAGTGCTGACCGTAGAAGGAATCCTTGCACTGCACCACGCCTGTATGGGTACGGTAGCCCAAGGCAAGGCTTGCCTCCCGCAGGGCCAGGGTCACATCAAAGTCCGGCACGGAAGGAAACTCCGACGGGGCATACTCAAAGGAGGTATGTTCAAAGCGGATGGCGCCGGTGGCCACCACCACGTCTCCCGGAAGCACATTCAGATCGATACCGCCGCAGGTACCCACCCGGATAAAGGTGTCGGCGCCGATGGCAGTCAGCTCCTCCATGGCAATGGCCGCAGAGGGGCCGCCGATGCCGGTGGAACACACGGAAACCTTCTCCCCCAGGAGCGTTCCGGTATAAATGTTATACTCCCGATTCATGCCAATATGAACCGGATTGTCAAAATGCTGGGCAATGGCCTCGCAGCGTCCCGGGTCACCGGGCAGGAAGCAGTACCGCCCCACATCCCCTTCTTTACAGCGGATGTGATATTGCACACCAATATCTTGCATAGCAAGCCCTCCTTTATGGATTATGCCTATATTATAGCAGAGAATCTGCCAATTTGCAAGAAAAAGAAACTGCCCCGATTTTTCGGGGCAGTTTGGTGTTTGGAAGATTATTCCTCTTCTACATCCTCCGTGGTGAACTCCAGGAGCTCGCCGCAGTTGGGGCAGACAATGCTGCCGGATTCCAGGGTTTCCTCGTCAAAGTCGATGACCTCACCGCAGGCGCACTGCACCTCGTAAACGGTGGTGTCCTCATCGCCGAAGTCGAAGCCCTCCTCAGAGTCCTCGTCCTCCTCGTCGTCGAAGTCGTCCTCGTAGTCGTCTTCGTCGTCGTAGTCGTCCTCATCCAGGATGTAGTCCTCGATGGCGTCCAGATCTTCCTCGATCTCATCCAGCTCATCGGAGATGGCAATGGTGGTGTCCTCCACATCGGTGAGCTTCTTGGAGATGTCCCCCAGCAGCTCCACCATGGCGGCAATCAGCTTGCCCTCTGCCTTGTCGGTATCCAGCTTCAGGCCCTCCATCAGGCCCTTCAGGTATGCGGACTTCTCAGAAATCGTCATAGAAATTCTCCTTATTAAGCCTTGGAACGGCCCAGGTACTCACCGGTGGTGGTATCAATGTTGATCTTGTCACCCTCGTTGATGAACAGAGGCACCTTGATCTCAGCGCCGGTCTCCAGAGTAGCGGGCTTCAGGGTGTTGGTAGCGGTGTTGCCGGCGAAGCCAGGCTCGGTGGAGGTAACCACCAGGTCCACGAACCGGGGAGCCTCGATGCCGAACACGTTGCCCTTATAGCTCATAACGGTGCAGACATCGTTCTCCTTCACGAAACGGAAGGTGTCGTCCAGAGCGCTCTTCTCGATGGGCACCAGCTCGAAGGAGTCCGGATCCATGAAGTAGTACAGATCCCCATCATTGTAGGAGTACTCCATCTTCTTCCGCTCAATGTAGGCGGTGGGGTACTTGTCGTTGGGGTTGAAGGTGGTTTCGGTAACGCCGCCGGTGATGACATTGCGCATCTTCACACGGACGAATGCAGCACCCTTACCAGGCTTCACATGCTGGAACTCGATGATCTGCATAACCTTGCCGTCCATATCGAAGGTTACGCCGTTTCTGAAATCGCTGACAGAAATCATTTAATTATCCTCCTAAAACGCGCCCGGAAAAGGGCAAAATGTGTACATAACTCGACTGATATATATTAACCGAAAAATCCGTTTTTTTCAAGGGGAAAGATAAAGTTTTTTCAAATAATTATCAGTTCCTTGGGGCTATGGGTCAGATTTTCACTGCCGTTCTCCTTGAAAATCAGCACATCCTCAATCCGGACGCCGAATTTTCCCGGCAGATAAATCCCCGGTTCGGCGGATGTGACCACATTTTCCGCCATGGGCTCCGGGTTTCTGGGGGAGCAGCCGGGGTTCTCGTGAACCTCCAGACCTAAGCTGTGACCGAAGCTGTGGCCGAAAAATTCACCGTATCCGGCATCGGCAATCACCTTCCGGGCAGCGCCGTCCACCTCCTGGCCGGTGGCACCTACCCGGATGGCGGCAATACCTGCCAGCTGAGCCTTCAGCACCGTGTCATAGACCTTCTTCATCTCCTCCGTGGCATAGCCCACTGCCACGGTGCGGGTCATATCGGAGCAGTAGCCGTGCCAGATGACACCAAAGTCCATGGTGATGAAGTCTCCGGGCTCAATCACCCGGTCGGTGGCAACGCCGTGGGGCAGGCTGGTATTGGGGCCGGACACCACAATGGGGTCAAAGGACAGCCCCTCTCCGCCGCAGGCATACAGGCAGTAGATCAGCTCCGCCTGGACTTCCTTTTCCGTCATGCCGGCGTGGATTCTCTTAAGAACCTTAGAGAAGGCCTCGTCCGTAATGTCCTGGGCCTTTTGCATCCGCTCCAGCTCCCAGGGCTCCTTGACGCTTCGGAAGCTGTTGATTTTTCCGTCCATGGGGATGAGCTTTACCCCCAGGGTGTCCTGGTACCGGAGAAGCTCCCCGGCGGTCATGGAATGCTCCTCATAGCCCAGGGCGGTAATGCCGAAATCCCGGATGGCATCCAGCAAGCGCTGGGTATAGGAATTGTGCATATTCACTTCCAGCACCTCAAAGCCGGAGATGCCCTTCTGGGCAGCTTCTATGTAGCGGCTGTCGGTAAAGTAGCGGCAGCCGGCCTTGGTGACAACGGCTACGCCCTCGGCAATATCCGCCTGGGCACCGTAATGACGGCTGTACCGGCTGGTAAGGAGCAGGCCCAGGCCCGGCTCCTCCAGCAAGGTCAAATACTTGGAAAGATTATTCATATCCGATTCTCCTTTTTCTTGCCAGGAATATGAAAGGCAGCTCCAGCACATGCCGGGCTTTCAACCAGAAATTGTGGTTATGGATGGCTTTTACCAGAATGGACTGAACCCCCTGGCCGTTGGCGCCCAGCACATCCGTGAAAATCTGATCCCCTGCCAGGGCGCAGTTCTCCGCAGGAATACCGTACTGATTCAAACACTGGCGGATTCCCTTGGGAAAGGGCTTTTTGGAATGGGTGATGCAGGGAATGTCATACTGGCGGCAGAATTCCTTTACCCTGCCCTTTTTGCTGTTGGACACCACACAAAGGGCAATTTCCGATGAGCGCATCCTTTTGAGCCACAGCGCCATCTCCTCTGTGGGGGTGTTGGTGGTATAAGGGACAATGGTATTGTCAAAATCCAGCATCAGCAGGCGGATATTCTTCTTTTTCAGAAGCTCCTCCGTCAGGCTTGGGATGCCGGGCACCATCATTTGGGGAAGCAGGGAAAAGGGCATATGAGAAGCCTCTCTTTCATATTGTGTAGCAATACGCATTGGCATCATTATAGCATGACAGGAGGTATTTGTCCATGGGTTTCTACCTGGCCATGACCCCGGGGGAACTGACAGCCTGCCCCCGGCTTCCTGAAAACTGTGGTTATCTGGGCTGTCACTTCTCTTCCGGCGGGACAGGGCTGTCAGGCCTCCCCCAGAGCCTTCCCCGGGGAAGTCTTTTGATTGTCACCGACCAGATTCCCCCCCATCACCATGACCCGGAGAAAATCTCGGAGCAGGTACAGACCTTTGTAGAAGGCTTTGGCTGCTCCGGGGTACTGCTGGACTTTCAGCGTCCGGGAAATGCAGAAACCCGGCAGGTGGCTGAAGGGATTTTGCGCCGGCTTCCCGGAATTACCGGGGTATCTCATCTCTATGCGGAAGGGTTGGACTGTCCGGTGTTTCTGCCTCCGCCGCCCCTTTGGACGCCTCTGAAAGCCTATCTTGCCCCCTGGGTAAGGCGGGTCATCTGGCAGGAGGTGGCTCTGGAGGGGGCTGTCATACAGGTAACAGCCGCCGGGGCCGCTTACCGGGAAGTGCCGCCGGAGCCCACTCCCCTGCCCCATTTTTCCCCGGAGCTTTGCTGCCACTATGGTATCCATACAGAAAAGGCGCAGGTGGAATTTACCCTGACCCGGACAAAGGAGGATCTGGAGGGCTTCATGGCTCTGGGAGAGAGTCTGGGAATCCGCCGCTTCATAGGGCTTTACCAGGAGCTGGGGGGCATATATGACGAAAACCCGCAGACATAAGTCTGCGGGTTTTAACAGGTCAATCAAGAGGGATATTAATAGAACTTTCTCTTGTTCTTACGGGCAGCTTCAGACTTCTGCTTGCGCTTCAGGCTGGGGCTGACGTAATGCTCGCGCTTCTTGACCTCGGCAATAACGCCCTCCTTGGCACAGCTGCGCTTGAAACGACGCAGAGCGCTTTCCAGAGATTCGTTCTCCTTTACGCGAATTTCAGACATTGTTTTCCCTCCCTCCGATGGCATCCGGCTACTTCCTGGATGCGTTCAGGGCCATATCGGCTTTCCTATTATAAGCCAGATGTTTGCAAATGTCAATAAAGAAATCAATCTTTTGACAGATTTTTTGAAAGGCTATGTCACAACAAACAGTTGATAAATAGCCATTTTTATAGGGGAGTATCAGAACTCCCCTACAAACTGTTATTTGCAGTTATCTATACTCATTTGGAATTTCGATATGAAGTGTCTCACACAATA
>DVGG01000067.1 GCA_018712825.1 Candidatus Faecousia excrementipullorum
GGCCTTCTGCGCCGAATACTTTATATTTTTCTATCCAATCGCACAGGGTTTTTGGAGATACTCCATACCTTTCAGAAATCCACTGGTTCCCCTTTCCCTCCCGGAGATGTTGCTCCACCATCCCAATCTTCTCTTCTGCTGTAAACCTATTCTTGCCCATAAAAATACCCCCCATAGTGTAGTCTCGAAATTTTTGTTATTTCGAGTGTCTACTCTATGGGGAGCATATCACCTTGCTTCCGTGGCATTTTTTATGGTTTTGTATCCTGGAGCCGCCGGAGGGTCTGCTCCTGGCGGAGAAACTGCCCGGCAATGACCCGGCAAATCTTTTTCTGGGCAATGAGCCGGTGAATTTTGGAGAAGCTGGCCCACTGCACA
The DNA here is from genome assembly GCA_018712825.1 of Candidatus Faecousia excrementipullorum. GTDB lineage: Bacteria > Bacillota > Clostridia > Oscillospirales > Oscillospiraceae > Faecousia > Faecousia excrementipullorum. The sequence continues at coordinate 379 of DVGG01000067.1, forward strand.
TCGTCCGTCTCCCCGGGAAGCAGCACAATGTCCCCCAGGGGCGTGTCCCGCTTCAGGCAGTAGTAGTCGTAGTGGGTAAAGCTGTCCCGGCCCCTATCCAGAAGCTGGAACTCCTCCTCCCCTGCCCGGATGCCTGTTTCCTCAAACAGCTCCCGGGCGATAGCCTGGAGACTGGTCTCCCCTGCCTTGGCAGCGCCCCCGGAATTTTCCCAGGTGCCGGCAAAGCTCTTTTCCGGTGCCCGGCGGGTAAGCAGGATGTTGCCCTTGCCGTCGTACACCCAGACGCACACCACCAGGCCGTATTCCCCCGGCTTCCAGGGGGTTCCCCGGAGATGGAGGCGGCCTGTCAGGTTTCGGTCCTTATCGTATACATCGTTGAATTCTTCCATAAACAGGCCCCGCTCCTTCTCCATTCTTATTCTTCTTCCAGGCGCTTCCCCTCGTCCCGGTAGGCACTGTCCAGGGGGCTTACCCGGTCGGTTTCCTTCTGGTATCTGCCTACCACACCGGCAGCCAAATCCACCGGGAGCAGCGTTCCGGCTCCCGCCACACAGCCGCCGGGACAGGCCATACCCTCCAGCAGGAAGCCATTGTACTTTCCCGCCTTGGCCAGGGTCATAAGCTTCCGGCATTCCCGCAAGCCCTCTGCCCGGGCGGTTTTCACTTCCATATCCGGGTGTTCCGCCCGAATCATATCCTCCACGGCTTTGGCAACGCCGCCAGCTACCGCAAAGCCCCGGCCCGCCGCCGTACCTTCATTCAGGTCTTCCAGCTCCTCAATGGTGGCAAAGTCAATCTCCTTGGCTTCGAACATTCCCTGCAGTTCCTCAAAGGTCAGCACAAAGTCCACGTCGGAGCGGATGTCTGCCCGGATGGCCTCCAGCTTCTTGGCAGCGCAAGGTCCGATGAACACCACCTTGCTGCCGGGATACTTCTTCTTCATCAGCCGTGCAGTATAGACCATGGGGGTCAGGGTCATGGAGATGTTTTTCGCCTCGCCGGGGAACAGCTTGTAAATCATGGAATGCCAGGCGGGGCAGCAGGAGGTAGCCATATACTTTTGCTCTGCCGGCACCTTCTTCACAAAGTCCCGGGCCTCCTCAATGGTGCACATATCCGCACCCACTGCCACCTCCACAATCCGCTGGAAGCCCAACTGCTTCATGGCGGCAATGAACTTTCCGGGGGTGGAGTGCTTGCCGAACTGACCGATAAAGGCAGGGGCCACAATGGCAATCACCCTGTCCCCTTTCAGAATGGACTGGATTACCTGGAAAATCTGGCCCTTGTCCACAATGGCGCCAAAGGGGCAGCTTACCAGGCACTGACCGCAGGACACGCACTTGTCCTGGTCAATGACCGCCCGGCCATGCTCGTCAGAGCCGATGGCATCCATGCCGCAGGCGGCGGCACAGGGACGCTCCATATAGATAATGGCGTTGTAGGGACAGGCCTTGGCACACTTTCCGCACTTGATACACTTTTCCGGGTCAATGACACTTTTGCCGTTGACAAAGTGCACCGCATCCTTGGGGCAGACCTTCTGGCAGGAGGCAGCCAGGCAATTCTGGCAGCTCTCCGTCACCCGGTACTGCTTGGTGGGGCAGGCGTGGCAGGCATAGGGGATAATATTCACCAGCGGCGGCTCATAATACTGCTCCGCCACCGCAGCCGCATCCATGCCCTCCGTCATCAGGGTCCGGGTCTGGATGGGGCGGATGGGAAGGCCCATAGCCAGCCGCACCCGTTCACCGGCAATTGCCCGCTCCAGAAACACCGATTCCCGGTGCAAAGGCTGGTCGCCGGGGACAATCAGGTAAGGAAGATCCTCCACGTGGGAGTAATCCCCGCCGGCATAGGCCATCTTGGCCACCTGGGTAAATACATTTTTCCGAATATCCGTAATCAGGGAAGGGATACCTCTCATAATAACCTCCGTTGGTAGTTGCCGAGCCGTGAAACTCGCTTGTCCATTTAGTATAGCGAAAATAGAAAAGATAGTCAAGCCAGAGGATTCTGCACACCTGCAAGGGGAATTTTTCTATTTTTCAGTTGCATTTTTCCCAGAACTCCTGTATAATATTTTTCGTTCTTTTATCCGGATGTGGCTCAGTTTGGTAGAGCACGTGCTTTGGGAGCATGGGGCCGCAGGTTCGAATCCTGTCATCCGGACCATGCGGGAGCAAGGTTCGCTTTGCTCCCGTATTTTTATTCCAGATGCAAAGAATGCTTTATCCATGCTCCCGGATGATGTACTCCGGGTCAGATACGGATTTTCAGAAAAAAGTGGTGCATTTCATTTTGAACTGCACCACTTTTATTTATTCTGCTTATAATTTTGGTTTATCCCATCTTCAGCTGCCGTTTCTTGGTGAGCATACTTTCCAGATTGTCATACGCAATTTTATGCGCCTCCTCCTGAGTATAATCCATCTGATTTAAGGCATCAAAATAGGTATCATAGATTTCCTCTGGAGAAAGGAAACGGTTATCCGGGTAGTCGGTCGCAAAAATCAGCCGGTCTGCACCAAACTTATGAAGTATCGATTTTGTTGCCTCTATTCCAATTTTTCTTACATAGTCCGGCAAGGCAGCAGAAACATCCACATAAACATTCGCGGACAACAACCGTTCCCACTGGTAAGCCCCCATATGAGATACAATAATGGTTAAATCGGGGTATTGGTTTACTGCCCGGACAACCTGTTCGGCAGTACTCAAATCATCGTCCGAATTCGGGTAGCAATGGATCGCTACAGGAATCTGCTTCATCTGGGCAAATGCAAAAATGGCCCTGTTGTAATCGGAATCCAGTGCCACGCCGGAGTTATTGGGGTGAATTTTGATCCCATCAAGACCGTATTCTTCAATGGCTTTGCTTATGGCATTTACCGATTCTTGGGGAGTGTTTCTGGTGTCAATATCCGCAAAAGCATAGAATTTCCCCGGATACCGCTGTTTCATCTCATAAAGGTTCTTATGGACAGCATCAATGGAAAAATCCATGGACATGAGCCATGGGTCATTCAACGGCATAATAACCGCCTTTTCCACTCCCAGGACATCCATCTTTTTCCTGTATTCGTGCAGCTTGGCATAAACCCACACATCCTCAGAATCCGGGTTGGCCCGGTGGACATCATCCGGTAGAATGTGAATATGCGCATCTATCTTCTTCAGGGTTTTCCAATCAACCATTTTTCACCATCTCCCAAAAGGCAAACCGCCCCCCCGTTTATACGGAGTTTTTGTTAAAAAATTCTGGCATTATTGTATCATTCAGGCTCCTGCATGTCAATCAAAGGGCCATTTACAAGCATCTGCTTTCCACGTGGGATTACGACTCAGTTTTCACAAGCGAAAAGAAAGCCCTTGCCATTCCCCTTTCCGTGGACTACAATTAAAGCAGAAGTTTTGGAATTTTCGCTGCAAGGAGAATAAACTATGATTCGTGAAATTTGCAAAGACCCGATTTTTCTGTCCCGGAAGGCAGGGCCTGCCGCTTTGGAGGATGTGGAGCTTGCCATGGATTTGCTGGATACCCTGAAGGCCCACAAGGACGGCTGTGTGGGGATGGCTGCCAATATGATTGGGGTGTGCAAGGGGATTATCGCTTTTGAGAATCAGGGAAGCTACATGGTGATGTTCAACCCGGAGATTCTGAAAAAATCCCAGCCCTATGAAACAGAGGAAGGGTGTCTGTCCCTTCCAGGCGGCCGGAAAACCACCCGGTATCAGGTTATCAAGGTGCGGTGGCAGAACGAGAAGTTCCAGGAGCGGATTAAGACATTTTCAGGATTTACTGCCCAGATTATCCAGCACGAAATCGACTACTGTCAGGGGATTCTCATATGAAAAAGTGTAAAATCACCGTTATGCGGATCACCCGGTACGAAGATCTGATGGCCCAATACGAAAACCCCATGGAAGCACCCTGCAATATGGAAGTAGGGCAGGTGTTTGTTGCCAACGGCTGGAAAAAGCCGGAGGGCTTTTGTCAAAGCGCCTGGGATACCCTCTCCCCTTTCGTTCTGGCTCTGAGCCACGGCGGGGAAAACTTTTATGACGGCTGGATGAAAAATCCCAAATCCGCCATGCTGTCCTGTAACGACGGCTTTCGCCCGGTGACCTTTCTGGTGGAGGCCCTGGAGGAAGATGCAGAAGGAGGAAATCTATGAAACTGGCAATTCTCTCTGACACCCACGGGCTGCTGCGCCCCCAGGTGACAGAGCACTTAAAGGGTGTGGATGGGATTCTCCACGCCGGGGATATTAACCGCCCGGAGATTGTGGCAAAGCTCAAAGAATATGCACCCCTTTTTGTGGTTCGGGGGAACAACGATAAGGAATGGGCAGAGGCGATTCCCCGGGAGCTTACCTTTTCTCTGGAAGGGGTAACCTTTTATATGATTCACAACAAAAAGGAAATCGGGGAGCTTCCCCAGGGGGTAAATGTGGTGGTTTTCGGCCACTCCCACAAATACGCCCGGGAGGAAAAGGACGGGGTGCTGTGGCTCAATCCCGGCTCCTGCGGTCCCCGCCGGTTCCACCAGGAAATCACCCTGATGCTGGCAGAAGTGGAGGCAGGACACATTTCCATAGAAAAAATCACCGTTCCTCAGGAGGAGCGGTGACAATCAGGAGGAAGCTATGGGTACTCATCCGGATTATGCTGCTTATGCTGCCGAACAGCTGTCCCAGGCCGGGAACATCCGGCTTCGGAAAATGTTCGGGGAATATGGTGTTTACTGCGACGGCATTTTCTTTGGGGTCATTTGTGAAGACCAGTTGTTTGTGAAAATCACCCCGGAGGCGGAGGCTGCTTTTCCCGGGCTGCCCAAGGCGCCGCCTTATGAAGGCGCCAGAAACTATTTTCTCATAGAGGACATTGACAACCGGGAAAGCCTTGCCGCCCTGGTTCGGCTTACCTGCAGTGTACTTAGGGAAACGCCCCCAAAAAGAAAGAGAAAAATATAAAAGGATTTCCTTTTTTTCGATCAAGCTCTGTTTTCTTCGGCGATTCGATTTATAAATTGTTCCAGGAAGTCCCGGGAATCCTTCCAATCGGAAAAAGCGGTTTCATCCTCAAAATAAACCTCTGACAGTTCCGCCAGGGCAGAAGCACAGGTGTATTCGTACAAACCGGCATTGGGACTTTTATAGAGAATCCAAAAAAGGGGCAGCATCGCCTTTTCTCCCAGAGCCACCACCTCTTTGTAGGCGTTGCTGTCAAACATAAAGGGGTACCACTTGCCTTCCAATGTAAAGGCCGGATCTTCCGCCTCTGCGACTTCCGCTTCTTTTACCCGATTTTGCAGTTTTTCTGCAATTTCCTCCAAAACTCCAATATTCAGGTTTTGGAAGACAATATCCTCATCCACACCGTTTTCCGTAATTCCACTCCAATCCGCCCCACCTTGCTCTTCACCGGTAGTCTCCCCGGTGGTGGGATTGCCGGAATGTTCCGCAGCTTCGGTGGCAAAAGATTCTTGCGTTGTTTCTTTCCCTTCAAAAGAATTTTCCCGGCTCTTATCACAGCCCGACAGCGCCAAAAGAAATACAGCCAAAAGAAAACCTACACACAGAGTCTTTTTCATAAGTCATTCTCCTTTTATGCCTATGCATCGGAACCTCCGAAATCGCCGGAGCATCTGCCAATGGCACAGCTCCCCAATCAGGGAAGAATTTTCTCCAACGGCTTTCCCTTTGCCAGATCGTCTACCAGCTTATCCAGGCATCGGATTTGCCGCATGAGGGAATCGGGGATTTCCTCTACCCGGATACCACAAATTTTTCCGGTGATTTTGGTAAAATCCGGGTGGATTTCCGGGGCATTGCGGAAGAAATCCCCATAGGTAATATCCGAAGCCTCCAGCTGGGCCAGGGTCTCCGGGGCGTAGCCGGTAAGCCAGCCGGTAACCCTATCCACCTCCTGGCGGGTACGGCCTTTTTTCTCCGCCTTGGCAACCAGCAAGGGATAAATCTTCCCAAAAGCCATTTGGGTCACATCCGTACGGGGCATAGCCATTTCTCCTTCCTGCCGTCCCTTTCCCGGGGACGGATTCCTTTTTCTGATGATAGCACAAGCCAAAAGGCAAGGCAAGGCTCCAAAGAAAATTTCCTTTTTTATTTCTATTTAAGGAAACTATTTTTTACAAGGGCATAATGCCAAGTGAAAAGGTTTTAGATTTTCCAGTGGATTGTAACACTCTCACTGGTAGCGTCAATTTGTGATATGAGTATATCAACCACCTTGCGCTTATCGTCAAAGC
>DVGG01000068.1 GCA_018712825.1 Candidatus Faecousia excrementipullorum
GGATCTTTTTCGCCATCCACGCAGAATGAAAAACAGGAAATACATACAGTATTCCACTGTTTTCCATTCTTTTGTCTGACGAAAAATCTCACGCTGCCAGCTCTTGCCAATTTATTCAGAGCTTCCCTAAAAATCGCCCCCGGTGCAATTCATTTTTGCACCGGGGGCAGTCTTTACTTTTTCCAGGCAAGAACCGCTTCAATGCCCCGAATCAGCCCGTCGATTTCCTCCCGGGTGGTCTCCCGGCTGAGGGAAACCCGGATGGAGCTGTCGATAACTTCCGGGGGCAGATACATGGCGGAGAGCACATGGCTCCGGTGCCCCTTGGCACAGGCAGAGCCTGCACTGACGCAAATCCCCGACTCCTGCAAAATGTTGATGGTGTTCTGGGTAGGTACACCGGGGATGGAGATACTGAGGATGTGGGGCGCCTGATGGGAGCCGTTGATGACCACCCCATCCAGGGCAGAGAGCTTTCCTATGAGGGTGTGAAGCAGGGCCTTTTCCTGCTGGGTATCCACCGGGAAGGTGCTGCCAACGGCAGCAGCTGCCGCAGCAAAGCCGGCAATGGCCGGGGTAGCCTCCGTGCCGCTGCGGTATCCGTTTTCCTGCCCGCCGCCCAGCATAATGGGGGGAAAGGACTTAAGCCGGGGGCTGATATACAGGGCGCCTGCCCCCTTGGGGCCGTGAATCTTGTGGGAGGAGATGCTGATTAAGTCCGCCCCCAAAGTCTTGGCCTGGAAGGGGATTTTCAGGAATCCCTGCACTGCATCGGTGTGGAAATAGGCCTCCGGGCAGAGCTTGTGGGTGAGCTTTGCCATCTGGCTGATGGGCATGACGGCGCCGGTTTCGTTGTTCACCATCATAATGGAAACCAGAATGGTGTCCCGGCGGAGGGCTTGCCGCAGGGATTCCAGGGAGATGTTCCCTTCCTTGTCCGGCTGCAAATAGGTGACCTGGAAGCCCTGGGCCTCCAGCTGCTTCATGCAGTTGAGAATGGCATGGTGCTCCACGGCGGTGGTGACGATGTGCCGTCCCCGCTTGCCCATGCGCTTGATGGTGCCGAAAATGGCCCAGTTGTCCGCTTCCGTACCGCCGGAGGTAAAAAATACCCGGTCCGGCTCAGCCCCCAGAGCAGAGGCGACCTTCGCCCGGCAAGCCCGGAGCTGTCCGGCTGCCTCAATGCCAAAGGTATACAGGGCGCTGGGATTTCCCCAGCCGGAGGTAAGGGCCTGGGTAACGGCCTCCACTGCCTCCCGGCAGGGCTTCGTTGTGGCGGAGTTGTCAAAATAAATCATGGTTTCTCACTTTCCAACGCAAAAACGCTCAAAAATTCTGGCGGTGATGTCCTCCCGGACGGTGGCGCCGGTGACCTCACCCATGGCCTCCATGGCCGCTTCAATGTCCGTCAGCACTGCATCCGGGGTCTGCCCCAGCTGCATGGCCTGCAATACCCGAAGCATGGCTTCGTAGCTGCGGGCGATGGCGTCAAACTGCCGGGGGTTGGTGAGGATGGAGCCGTCACAGGGGGTGTCCCCGGCGAACATCTCATCCACCACCTGCCGCAGCTGGTCAAGACCCTCTCCGGTTTTGGTGCTGATGGGAATAATGGTGGTAAAGGGCAAATCGCTGGGAACCACCACCGCTCCCAGATCGGACTTGTTGATGAGGGCAATGGTGTTTTCTTTGGAGAGGCAGGCCTCTATGACCTCCTGATCCTCCTGAGTCAGAGGCTGGGAGCCGTCGCAAAGGTACAGCACCAGATCTGCGTTTTCCACCGCCTTCCGGGAACGCTCCACACCCATGGCCTCGATGGCGTCCCGGGTTTCCCGGATGCCGGCGGTGTCAATGAGCCGCAGCCGGGTGCTGCCCAGAAGGACGGTTTCCTCCACCGTGTCCCGGGTGGTGCCGGCAATGTCCGTGACGATGACCCGGTCGTACCCTGCCAGGGTGTTCAGCAGGCTGGACTTGCCCACATTGGGCTTTCCCACAATGGCGGCAGCCACACCCTGCCGAAGAATCCGCCCCTGTCTGTAGGTCTGCAAAAGGGCATACAGGGCCTTGGCGTTGCTGCGGAGCATGGCGGCGTACTGCTTCAAATCAAAATCGTCAATATCCTCGTCGGGATAGTCCAATACCGCATGAAAATGGCTGCACAAATCCGTCAGCTGGTCATAAATGGGAGCCAGCTTCTTTTGCAGGGCACCCCCTACCTGTCCGGCGGCGTTGGCGGCGGCATCGGCGGTTTCTGCCTCAATCAAATCGATGACCGCCTCCGCCTGGGTCAGAGCCAGCTGACCATTTAAGAATGCCCGCTTGGTAAATTCCCCCCGCTGGGCAGGTCGGGCTCCGGCGGCAAACAACGCTTCCAGTCCGGCGGAGAGTAGCGCCGGGGAACCGTGACATTGCAGTTCCACCGTGTCCTCCCCTGTGTAGCTGTGGGGGGCTCTGGCACAGACCGCCATGCACTGGTCGATGATACGCCCTTCCTTATCCCGGAGCGTACCGAGAATCAGCTTCCGGTTGGCAGCCTGGGAAAGGGGCTGCCCGGACTGAGGTGTGAACACCTTTTCCGCAACGGCAATGCATCCGTCTCCCGAGAGCCGGAGAATGCCGATGGCACTGACCTGCCGTCCGGTGGATATGGCGGCGATAACATGGGACATGGAAATCCCTCCTTGGGTAAATGAATTATCTCTAATATTTCATTATATCACTTACCCCGACTTTTTGCAACAAAGAACCGGGAAGTCAGGGGATATTCCCGGGAAAACCGGGACAAACTACCTTTGAGGTGAGCTTATGGAACAGCCCAATCCCAGACCCAATCCCATGTATCCCGGGGAACTGACCCATGAAAACATTGCGGCCCTTTTTCAGGGAGCGGCGGACTTTGTGACCCGGGAGTTGTATTGCGCCGGTTTTGTCCTCCATACCTATGCCATTGACGGCCTGACCTCCGGCGGCTCGGCGTCGGAGTATGTTTTCAAGCCCATTGCGGAGCGGCTGCAAGGGGATACCATGGGGGCGCTTTACGACAATGCCCTTCATGGCCTGGTGTATAACTCCGTGGCGAAGCCCTGCAAGGATTTGCAGGATGCGGTGTTTTTCCTGGTGAACGGCTTTTGTGTGGTGCTGTTTGAAGGGGTGGGAGCCATTGCCTATGAGGTGAAAACCCCGGAAAAGCGGAGCATCTCCCCTCCGGAGGTGGAGAACACCGTCAAAGGCCCCAAGGATGCTTTCGTGGAAACCTTCCGCTCCAATACCTCCCTGATTCGCCGGCACCTGCGAACCCCCAAGCTGCGGATTTATGAAACCAAGGTGGGGCGGCAGAGCCTGACCAATGTGGCGGTGGTCTGGGTGGAGGGGATTACCAATAAAGAACTGGTGGAGCGGATGAAAAACCGCCTGTCCCAGATTGATATTGACGGCTTCTTAAGCCCCGGCGCCGTGGAGGAGTATGTCACCGGCTCCCGAAAGACCGCCTTTCCTCTGCTTCAGACCACCGAGCGGACAGACCGGTTCTGCCGGGGAATCCTGGACGGCCGGGTGGGGCTTTTGGTGGACGGCCTGCCCATGGGCTACCTTGCCCCTACCACCCTGGGAGACCTGATGGACAGCCCGGAAGACGAGAGTAAGGATTATGTAAACGCCTCCTGCATCCGGATACTGCGCTACTGTGCTTTGTTTCTCAGCCTGGTGCTGCCGGGAATCTACGTGGCGATGGCAACCTTTCACCAGCAGATGCTGCCCCTTCCTCTGCTTCGCTCCATCATCGAGAGCAAAGCCCAGGTGCCTTTTTCCACAGCGGTGGAGGTTCTGGGGCTGCTCATCGCCTTTGAACTGCTCCAGGAATCGGGGGTGCACCTGCCTCAGTCGGTGGGACATTCCGTGTCCATTATCGGCGGCATCGTGGTGGGTACGGCGGCGGTGGAGGCGGGGGTGATTTCCCCCCTGGCGCTGATTGCGGTGAGCATTGCGGGCGTGTGCGGCTATGTCCAGCCCAGCCGGGATTTTGCAGAGGCCATTCGGGTGTGGCGGTTTTTGCTGACGGTGCTGGGAGCCATGGCGGGACTTTTCGGGGTGACGGCGGGGCTCATTACCCTGTTCATTCACCTGGCGGGGCTTACCTGCCTGGATGTACCCTACCTGTCTCCTTTTTCCCGGGGAAAGGGGATTCACCTGCTGCGCCGGCGGCTGAAAACGGAAAAATTCCGCAATGAAGAATTGCACCCGGAAAACAGGAGAAAGCAGCAATGAAGTATTGGGCGTGGTATATTGGTGCAGTGGTGCTGGTGGCGGCCTTGGGATGGATGCCCTTTTTGGGCACGGACGTGGCAAGGCTCCGGCCGGTGGAGCTGATTTCCGTATCCCAGGAGGAAAACCAGATTTTGCTGGAGACAGACACCGGGGACTCCGGCCGGGGACAGACCCTGGAACTGGCCCTGGAGGATTTGTACGACAGCACCCCCGGGGAGATTTTCCTGGAAACAGCAGAGTATCTGCTCATTACCCCGGAGGGCCAGAGCCTTCTGCCGGAACTGACTAAGACTTTGCGCCCCTCCTGCAAGGTCTGCCTGCGGGAAGGGGAAATGGATTTGGCAGAAGCTGCGGCATACCTGAGCGTCCATGAGCCGGAGCTGACCTTGCAGGACTACCGCACCGGGGAGAAGGATATTCCAAAACTTAAAATGGAAGGAGAGCGAGGTCAGCTTGTTCCGTAATCGTATATCTGCAAGACAGAAAAACATTTTTCTCATAGGGGCGCTGTCTGCCCCTCTTTCCACCCTGGCAGGCATGGACGGGTGGATCCAAACCCTGTTGGCTGTCCTGATTGTGGGCGTGCTTGCCTTTTTTGCCTGCCGATTTCAGGAGAAGCTGGAAAAACCGGGGAAGTGGTACCGGATTGCCCAAATCCTCTGGCTGGTGTTCCTTCTGGGACAGCTGGGAAAATGGCCGGCTCACACCTGGCCGGGGGGCACAGATTTCCCGGTAGTGCCCCTGACCCTCCTGGCCCTGGGCGTCTTTGCCAGCCTGGACGGGGGCTCCTGCGCTGCCCGGTGCGCAACTGCCCTCTTTTGGCTGCTCCTTATATTATATAGTGTGATCCTTTTCTCCGGCCTTTCGGAATGGAAGCTGAAAAATTTCACTCCTGAATCCGGAATGGTCTCCTGGGAGCTTCTTCTAGTGCTGCTCCTTCCGGCGGTGGTAGGAATGCTGCCGGGGGAGAGGGCAGGCTTCCGGGGAATTGCCGGAGTAGCGCTGACAGCGGTGCTTCTTGGCCTTTGGACCATCGGCACCCTGACAAGGGGAGTAGCGGAGCAGGTGTCCTGGCCTCTGTACGAATCCGTCAAGGGCATGAACCTCTTTGGGGTGGCGGAGCGGTATGAAGCCTTTGTGTCTGTAACGGCAACTATGGGCTACTTTATATTATTCAGCCTGTTGTTCTCCGGGATTGGCGCCCAGGCAGAGGAAATACCCGGTCTGGGGGGTAAAAAAGCCGTTGGAGCAGCCGGTGTCATTTCTGCCGCTTTGATGCTGTATGTACCCCATTTACCGGGGGAATACCTGTTTTTTGGAGGTATTTTGTTCTGGCTTGTCCTCCCGGCTTTCGAGTTGTTCATAAAAAAGTCGAAAAAAAGAAAAAAACTGTAAAAAAGTGCTTGACAAAGTGAGGGCGGGGTGGTATTATATGCAAGCTGCTTCCGCAAGGGAGCGAGCGAAAGAGATCAGAAAGTTAACCAGCGGATGAAAAGAACGAAAAAAATCTTGAAAAAAGATGAAAAAAGTTCTTGACAAAGGAAAGCTTCTGTGATAGAATAAGCAAGCTAACCCGCAAGGGA
>DVGG01000069.1 GCA_018712825.1 Candidatus Faecousia excrementipullorum
GTGCTCTGTAGTGTGCCTGTATCCTCAAGCCTATTCTAACAAATTTCTATGAGCTGCGTTAGTGGCAATTCAGTTTCATGCTGTTTTGTGCCTTGTAGCGCAGCGGAAAGGAATGGTCATAAGCATGAAAATTTTGGCAGTGGAATCCTCCTGCGACGAGACCGCTGTGGCTATTGTAGAGGACGGAAGAAAAATCCTGACGGATTGTATCGCCTCCCAGGTTGACCTCCACAGAATTTATGGCGGCGTGGTTCCGGAGATTGCTTCCAGAATGCATATCGAGGCCATCTATGGTCTTGCTGACCAGGCTCTGGACAGAACCGGGTTAACCCGAAAGGATATTGACGCAGTAGCGGTGACCTATGCGCCGGGGCTGATTGGTGCGGTTTTGGTGGGCGTGAACTTTGCCAAGGCTGCCGCTCTGGCGCTGGACAAGCCTTTGATTCCTGTCCACCACATCCGGGGACACATTGCCGCCAATTATCTGGCCTACCCCCAGCTGGAGCCGCCCTTTCTTTGTCTGGTGGTTTCCGGCGGACACACCATGATTGTGGATGTGCAGGATTATACGAAAATGGAGATTCTGGGGGGAACTCTGGATGATGCCGCAGGGGAGTGCTTTGACAAGGTAGCCCGGGTTCTGGGGATGCCCTATCCCGGCGGCGCCGCACTGGACAAGGCGGCGGCTTTGGGAGACGAGGGGCGCTACCAACTGCCCCATTCCAAACCAGGCAGCAATCCCTATGATATGAGCTTTTCCGGGTTGAAAACAGCCTCACTGAATCTCATACACCATGCCCAGCAGATAGGAGAGGAGCTGGATGTGAACAGCCTCTGTGCTGCCTTTTCCGCAGCGGTTTCCCAGACCCTGGTGCCCCGGGTTATCCAGGCACTGAAGGAAACGGGATACCGGAAGCTGGCAGTGGCCGGCGGTGTGGCAGCCAATTCCAGAATCCGCAGAGATTTGCAAACTGCCGCCCAAGACCTGGGTGCAGAGTTTTACATGCCGCCTTTGTCCTTGTGCGGCGACAATGCTGCCATGATTGGAGCCCAGGGCTACTATGAATACCAGGCAGGCCATGTGGCAGATATGGGTCTCAACGCCTACGCCACCAAGACGATTCTGGGGGAGAGCCTTTGATATGCTGGAGGTATTTGACAGCCTGAAAAACCTCAATTTTCAGATGCTCATGGATGTTTATGCCCAGTCCAACCGGGAAAATGGGGCTATTTACTTTCCTCAACTTTCGGAACTCCAGGGCATTTCCATGGTGGAGCAGCAGTTTTATACCTTTTTGCAGGAGGTTTTCTTTAAAACCCCCGATTCCCGGTACTGCGTATGGCTGGAGGATGGCAGGTATGTTTCTGCTCTTCGTCTGGAGCCCTACCGGGACGGGCTGCTGCTGGAGGCGCTGGAAACGGCTCCGCAGAATCGGCGCAAAGGGTATGGCCACAGTCTTATGCTGGCTGCTTTGGAACAGACACAGGGCAGACCGGTGTACTCTCACGTAGGAAAGCGCAACACAGCGTCCATGGCGCTGCATATGGGCTGTGGATTTGAAAAGATTCAGGATTGTGCCGTATATATAGACGGCTCTGTGTCACAAAACGCCGTCACCTTGAAGAGAATGGGGTAAATCGTGTACATAATCTTTTTTTAATCGATTTCCAAAAACTTCATACATTCGATGGCCCTGTATGGTAGTATATAGGTGCAGCAAGGTGATAGCGTGATGGCTGCCGATGCCGTGGAAATTCTGCGGATAAGCCGACGGCAGACCTGTGACAGACGCTACCAAACAATGTAAAAAACAGAGGATGAACATAACGGTTCCCCGTCAAACAAAAAGAAAAACTTGGGGTCAGGCGATAAGCCTGGCCCCAAGTTTTATTCCGTTGTTTTCTGATAGGCCAACCGTTCGGCTCCGCTTTCCAGAAAGATGATTCCACAAAAATGAAATCCCTGCTTTTCCAATAAACGCTGCATAGGCAGGTTGTCACGGTGGGTGTCAATCCGCAGATTCCGGCACTGAGAAAAAGCGTATTCCAGACAGGCTCCGGCGATGCCTTTTCCGTGAACTGCCACAGCCAAGCGATGTACCACACCATAAGGAGCATCATTGCGCCACTTGCCATGATAGATATGGGCGTAGGTAGGATCCGGTTTCAGGAAAAAGGAAAAGGCCCCAACAATTTCACCCCTTTCCCTGCATACATAGCAATTTCCCTGGCGAATGTCTGCCAATATCAGATTTTCACCGGGATAGTTTTCCTTCCATTGGTTTGGATTGCCATGCTCCCGCATAAATGCCCGGGCTTGCCTGTAGAGCTCTGCAATGGCAGGCAAATCAACTTCAGTGGCTTGTTCAATCATTGTTACACCTCAATCGCATTATGTTATGACGCTCAAAAAACCTGAATCCCATTGGAAGCGGATTCAGGTTTTTAATTTGGTGTTATCTTCCTAAAGCAAAGTCGGTTCAGAGCTTGGGGCGATATATGATTTTATTTACATCATATACCGTAACAAATGCGTTGGGATCGACTTTGTCCAGGAAATTCATCAGTTTCAGATACTCATTCTTGTCCACAATGGTGATGATTTCTTTCTTCGGCTCCAGATGATACGCACCTTGCGCCTGATAAATTGTAGCACCGCTGTGAAGATTCCGAATGATATACTGACGGATTTCCTCTTCCTTTTCAGAAATCACACAGACCCGCTTCTTGATGGTAAAGCCAAAGATAAAGCGGTCCAGAATAATACCGTTCAAATAGGTACCAAGAATGCTCAAAACCACTGTCTTGGCGTCATATACCAAGCCGGAGGAGAGAGCAACCACCATACCGGCACCGGACATAGCAGTCCCCAAATCCATCCGAAAGAATTTGTTCAGGAGCTTTGCCACAATATCCAATCCGCCGGAGGATGCGTTGCGGTTAAATAAAATGGCAAGACCAATGCTGACCACAAAGATATAGCAAATCATATCCAGGAACGGGTCCTGCATGATAGAAGTGTAGTTGGGAAGCAGCCGCTCCAGAACCCAGATGAAAGTGGGGAGAAGAATAGAGGTATATACGGTTTTGCTTCCAAACTCCCGTCCCACCAGTAAAAATCCTACCACCAGCAGTGACAGGTTCAGAATCATGGTAATGCCGGAAACAGGAAGGGCAATGTAGTTTTCCAGCACGATGGCAAGACCGGAAATGCTGGCAACGGAAAGCTTGCTGGGCACCAAAAAGAAAAAAACGGCCGCAGCCACAATGGCGGTGCCAAAAGTAATCATTGCAAAGTCTTGCAGGGAATGGGTTATTTTTTTCATAATCTATCTATCCTCCGGGCAGAAAAAAGGCAGGTACCTTTCGGAACCTGCCTATGGTCGGAGTGTCGGGATTCGAACCCGAGGCCTCTTGGACCCGAACCAAGCGCGATACCAAACTTCGCCACACCCCGAAATCCATGATATTATAGGGTAGATTCCTGAAAATGTCAAGAGCTATTGGGGCATTTTCCGGGAAAAGATAATTTACCCCAATGGACTTTGGTGTTACAGGGTGAAGTCCTCGTCCGCGTATTTTTCGAAATCCGGTGCTTTCGCCTTGAGGGGAATCCGCTTGCAGGGGTCATAGACAAATTTTCTGCATCCTCTATCGGCGGGAACCACGCCTTTTTTGACACAAAGAACCTGATCCTCCGAAAGCCTGGTTGCATGTTGACAATAGGTGCAGGAGGATAATATCTTCTTTCGAAACAGCATAACCATTACCCCATCTTTTGATTTTCCTATATTATACACCAATTTTTGCAAAATGCCAGCTGTTTTTCAAATATTTCTTCCACAGATGCCCGGCTAACCCAAAACCGGCGATGATAACCATATATGTTGTATGGGTAAAAGCCTGGGCATTGGGAAAGAGAAGGGGAAGCAGCAGTACACAGAGAAGACTTCCCAGCAGAGATTGCATGACCTTACCCCGCCAGTACATACCAATTCCCAACTCTCCCACCACAGAAATGGTCTGCATGGCAACGCACAGACCGCCCATGTTGAGAAAGAGGGTAAACAGCAGATAGCGTACCCACTCCTGGGGAATGGTTTGCAGCAGCAGACAGCCGTTGGTCAGCTCCAGAGTACCGGCAACAGCTGCCTTTATTTCAGGCGTTGCGCTGCTAAGAATGGAGAACAGGAAAGCAAGGATCATCCGAAAAAGGATAACCCATCCGCAGACCTGTGCCAAGACCTGAATCGTGTTTTTCAGGCAGTGTACCAAGGTAACAGCTCTGGGGCTGGTTTCAATCTGAGGTGCATCCTTTTCCTCTGGCAGCAGCATGGCGGTAAAAACAGCGCATATGATATGACTTGCCCAGACCACCCAGGGAATCAGGGGATTGGCAAATAATGCTGCACCCATTCCAAATATAAAAGCCGGGCCTGCGTTGTTCAGATAGCCCAGCATACGCTGCCCCTGGGACTTGGTAAGCTGTCCGCTTTTCCAGGCGCTGTACACGCTGCTGGCCCCTACGGGATAGCCGCCTAAAAAGCCGGATATCAGCAATCCGCCCCTTCCTTTTGGTATCCCGCACAGCCTTTCCAGAGGGTTCAGAATTTTAATGCTCTGCGAAAGATTTCCGCATAAATATTGGGCGGCCAGGATAAAAGGGAAGAGGGAGGGAATGACTGTGCGCAGGCAAATCTCGATTCCCTCCTGTCCGCCGGCAATGGCGGTCTTGCTGTAAAAAATCAGAATCAACATGGCAAGAATTGCAAAAATATACTTTCTCACACATTCATCCCCTCTATGGCTGTGGTTATGCTATATGGTATTGTTCCGGGAGAAAAACTATACCCTCCGGAGCAATTTTTTGCAGCGGTGTCATAGGATGATAGAAAGGGGGCACAGATATGCAAGGAAAACGGCTGCTGGAACGGGTTTCGGCTGTTGCGGACCTGGCTTCCAGATCCATGCCAGGCCTTCCGGTGTTGGAGTTGACCGGAGAAAACCGGGTGCTGATTGAGAATCATCAGGGGGTAACCGGATATTCGGACGTGATGATATGCGTAAAGGTGCAGTATGGATGCCTGGAAATCAACGGCTGCCAGTTGTCACTGGCCTATATGAGCGACGAAAAACTGATTATTACCGGAATGATCCATGAAATCAAATTGCTTCACAGGGGGTAGCTTATGGGCTTATGGAAGTCCTTGCGGGGGGCAGTACAAATTGAGATAACAGGTGCGGACATCAGCCGTTCCCTCAGACGCTTAAACGAGGCGGGCGTCATTCTGGAAAAAATTACCGTCTGCGGAAATCTTCGCATATCCGCCTGTATTGCAAAGAAAGATTATCCCCGGCTGGTTCAGATTCTGACACCCTTTGGGGATGAGATCCGGGAAACGAAGCGAATCGGAATCTACTGGAAGCTCCACTCTCTGCAACATCGCCCGGTATTGATGACAGGACTTTTCCTGTACTTCGTATTCTTTATGTTTCTATCTACAAGAGTGCTTTTTGTTACCGTAAAGGGCAACGAACAGGTTCCCGCCAGGTACATTCTGGAGCAAGCCAAAGGGTATGGCCTTTCTTTCGGCACCAGCAACCGGGAGGTGCGCAGCGAGAAAATCAAAAACGGCCTGCTGGAAAAGATTCCCCAACTGCAATGGGTTGGCGTCAATATCTCCGGCTGCGTAGCAGAAATTTCCGTGGAGGAGCATCCCGGCCAGGAGAATATTTCCAATCCAGGCTATCCGGTATCCCACATCGTTGCCAAAACAGACGGCGTGATCCTCTCTTGTACGGTACGGGAGGGGAATGCACTGTGTACTGTGGGGCAGGCGGTACGGAAGGGGCAGATTCTGGTGTCCGGGTATACCGACTGTGGCTTGACCATACAGGCAGGCAGATCAGACGGCGATATTTACGGACAAACCATACAAAGCATCCAGGCCCTTGTTCCGGAAAAGGCAGAAACCAGAGTGGCTACCCAGAGAGAGTATCAGGTATACACATTGATTGTAGGAAGCCACCAATACACCTGGGGAGATACCCAAATCTGGCAGAGCGACCCGGCGGATTCGGTAAAGACTGTTCAGCGTTACCGGCTGACTTTGCCCGGAGGGTTTGCGCTGCCGGTCACCTTGGAAAAAGCCACTTATACATTTTACAAGACTGAGGAAGCGGTAACAGCCAATCAGTGGGACATATCCAAATACGCCCAAAACTATCTGAAAAACCAGATGATTGCAGGAGAAATTCTGGAAATACAAGAGGACTTTTCCCAGGAGGGGGGCGTGCTGATTCTCCATGGGAAATATCGGTGCAAAGAAATGATTGGCCTGGAGGTACCTGCCGACCTTCCCGGACAGGAAACGTTGCCACAAAGGGAATAACCCGGAAAAATTTCCGGAATTTCAGCATTTCTTATAAAATTTATCTTGATTTTTGGTCAAATCCATGATATAGTAATTCGGCCTGAAAACAAGGTGTGTCCTCTGCGGTGCCGGGAACCATATCGCCGGAGCAATACACTGCATGAACGCCCAATTATAAGGAGGAAATAGATATGGATTTGGTTAAGGCTCTTTCCAGCCAGTACATGAAGCCTGAGCTGCCCGAAATGCGGGTTGGCGACACTGTTCGTGTGCATGTTCGGATCAAGGAAGGCTCTCGTGAGCGTATTCAGGTGTTCGAAGGCACCATCATCGCTCGCAAGCATGGCGGCATCGGTGAGACCATCACTGTTCGTCGTATCAGCTACGGTGTTGGCTGTGAGAAGGTTTTCCCTGTGCATTCTCCCCGCATTGCTTCCGTGGAGACTGTCCGCAAGGGTAAGGTTCGTCGTGCCAAGCTGTACTACCTGCGTGACCGCTTCGGCAAGGCTGCCAAGGTCAAAGAGAAGATCTGATTCAAAAAGAATAAAAAAAGAGGGGCAACCCTCTTTTTTTATTTGTCAAAATCGTTTATACTTACATGGTACCCTGTAAAAGCCCCAAAGGATTGGAGGATGCACTTTGGAAAACTACGAAGAAAAGAATTACCCCACCGGACAGGAGGCTGTGCCGCCAATCCAAAACGGGGAGGAAAATCCCACAGACATTGTTATGCAGAAAAGAAGAAATATCGTATCCTACCTGCATGATATGGTGTTCCTTCTGGCAGGTGTCCTGCTTGTTTTCTTGCTGCTGTTTCGAGTTGTGGTGGTGTCCGGCCCATCCATGAACAATACTTTGATGGACGGAGATTATCTGCTCCTTTTGAATAATGTTTTTTATTTCCCTCCAAAGCAGGGAGATATTATTGTGGCTACCAAGGATTCTTTTGAAAATGGGGAACCCATTATCAAGCGTGTGATTGCAACGGAAGGGCAGTGGGTTGATATTGATTTTACCTCCGGTATTGTGTATGTGGATGATGTACCCCTGGAGGAACCCTACGTGAACACCCCCACCAACCTACAGGAGGGCATCCAGTTCCCCTTGCAGGTTGCAGAAGGCTGCGTTTTTGTGATGGGAGATAACCGCAACAATTCCAAGGACAGCCGCAACCCGGAGATTGGCCTGATTGATACCCGGGAAATCCTGGGCAAGGCAGTCTTTCTGGTGTTCCCCGGCACCAGTGTGGATACCGGGAAACGAGAGTATAACCGGATTGGAGTGATTGGCTGATGGATGAAAAGTCCATGAATATACAGTGGTATCCCGGTCATATGACCAAAACACGCCGGCAGATTGAAGCTGACCTGAAGCAGGTGGATGCGGTGTGTGAAATCGTGGATGCCAGAATTCCCATCTCCAGCAGAAACCCGGACATTGACGGAATCTGCGGAGAGAAGCCCCGGATTATTGTCCTGAACCGTATGGATCTGGCAGATCCCGGGACGACTAAGAAATGGATGGCCTATTTCAAAGGGAAGGGGATGGCCCCCATTGCCACGGACTGTAAAACCCGGAAGGGAATCAGCGATTTTCAGCCGGCTGTGCAAAGTGTATTGCAGGAGAAAATCCAGCGCAACGCCGCCAGGGGAATGAACCGCCCGGTGCGGGTGATGATTGTGGGAATTCCCAATGTGGGAAAATCTACCCTGATCAATCAAATCTCCGGCAGGAAAGGCGCAAAGGCGGAAAATCGTCCCGGTGTTACCAGAGGCAAGCAATGGGTAACGGTAGACAGTAGCCTCCTGCTTCTGGATACACCTGGTATTCTGTGGCCCAAATTTGAGGACCCGCAGGTAGGCATGAAGCTGGCCTACACCGGTGCAGTCAAGGAGGACGTCATTGATCTGGAAGAATTGGCCTCCAACCTCATGGAGCTTCTCTGGAAGTATTATCCCCAGACGGTCCGGGACCGTTATAAGCTGGATATGCCGGAGGATTCTCCCGGCTATGCCCTTTTGGAGGAGGCTGGCAGAAAACGGGGCTTTCTGATGGCACGAGGAGAGATCAACACCGAGCGCATGGCCCGGGTTTTGCTGGAGGAATACCGTTCTGGCAAACTGGGGCGGATCACGCTGGAAAGCCCGGAGGATATACAATGAGCCAGAAAAATATGTGGGAAATCGAGGAAGCCTGCAAAGGCAGGGGATACCGGTGTATCTGCGGTGTAGATGAGGCC
Organism: Candidatus Faecousia excrementipullorum; assembly: GCA_018712825.1. Lineage (GTDB taxonomy): Bacteria > Bacillota > Clostridia > Oscillospirales > Oscillospiraceae > Faecousia > Faecousia excrementipullorum. The sequence goes on from DVGG01000069.1 coordinate 8,614, forward strand.
GGACGGGGTCCTTTGGCAGGGCCGGTTTGTGCTGCTGCGGTGGTGCTTCCTTTCGGATGTGAGATTCCCGGATTGGACGACAGCAAGAAGCTCTCCGACAAGCGCCGCCGGGAGCTGTTTCCCATTATTCAGGAAAAGGCACTGGGATATGCCATTGCATTTGCCGACCACAAAGAAATTGATGACCTGAATATTTTGCAGGCTACCTTTCTTGCCATGGAGCGGGCGCTGAGGGCGCTGCCCTGTCAACCGGACATAGCGCTGATAGACGGGAACCGGTCCCGGGATTTTGGGTTGGAGACCCAGACAGTTGTCCATGGGGACAGCCTGAGCGCCAGCATTGCTGCCGCTTCCATTCTTGCAAAAGTCACCCGGGATGATTACATGATGAAAATGGCCGAGACCTATCCCGGCTACGGATTTGAGATTCACAAGGGCTACGGAACCAAAGCCCATTACGCCGCATTGGAAGCAATGGGCCCCTGTGAAATCCACCGCATGACATTTTTGAAGAAGCTTTATGGGAACAAATAACCTGGCAGGTGCCTGGGGGGAAGCGGTTGCGGCTTCCTATCTGCAAAAGAAACGCTATAAGCTGCTGGCCAGCGGGTACCGCTGCCGTTTTGGCGAGATCGACCTGATTGTCACCAACGGAAAATATCTGGTTTTTGTGGAGGTCAAGCTGCGCAAATCCGATTCCTTTGCCAGAGCCTGTGAATTTGTAGATTCCAAAAAGCAGGAAAGGCTCCGCACAACGGCATCGGTGTATCTGAACCAATATCCTACAGAGCTGCCTTGCCGGTTTGACGTGGTGGAAATCTACGCCAAGGATGGGGTAAACACGGTACGCCCCAAAATCTATCACTGGGAGGATGCATTTCAATGAAGTTTCCGGTATTTGATTTACATTGTGATACTGCCCTGGCGCTGTTGGGGGAGGATCTGAAGCAAACTGCCAGCCTGAAACAAAACAACTGCCATATTGACCTGGACAGAGCTTCCACCCTTGGGGGCTATGCTCAGTGTTTTGCCTGCTTCACCACCACCGCGGGGAAAGGCCCAAAGCCGGTAGAGGTTTTCGAGCGGGAAATTGATACCATTTTGCGGGAAATGGAGCGTAATTCTCAGCAGATTGCTCTGGCATACACCCCGCAGGAGATTGCTCAAAACCAGGAAAAAGGTCTTATGTCCGGTATTTTGACCATTGAAGGCCCGGCCGGCTTCGGCTTTGATCCGGAGCTGCTGGAGGATTTGCACCGCTTGGGCTTCCGGATTACCACCCTGGGCTGGAACGAGAAAAATCCCCTCACCGGCTCTCACAAAACCGGCGGTGGCCTGACAGATCTGGGCAAGACCTATGTCAAAGAGGCTCAGCGACTGGGAATGATAGTGGATGTGAGCCACATCAGCGATGAGGGCTTCTGGGATATCATGGAAATCACCCAGGCTCCAGTCATTGCATCCCATTCCAATTCCCGCAGCGTGTGCAATGTTAGCCGGAACCTTACCGACGATATGTTTCTGGCTATCTGCAAAACCGGCGGTGTAGCCGGCATCAATCTGTGCCCGGACTTTTTGGGAGTCAATCCCAATCTGGATACGGTATGTGACCATGTCTTCCATTTCCTGACTCTGGCCCCCACGGGCAAACACATTGCTTTGGGGGGCGACCTGGACGGAATCGGAAGTTTGCCGGAGGGCTTTACCGGTGTGCAGGACTATGAAAAACTGGCTGAGCGGCTGCTGGAGCGGGGCTTATCGGAACAGCAGGTACGGGATATTTTCTGGAACAACGCAATGGGAGTGATGCAGCGGTGTTGTACGTAACCACAAGAAGCGATACAGACCACTATACGGCAAACCGGGCCCTGATGGAAATGCGTGCGCCGGACGGCGGCCTGTATCTGCCCATGCAAATTCCATGCTGGAGCCCTGAGCAGATACAGGACATGAAAAACCATACTTTTTTTGAGAACTTTGCTCAGATTCTGAATGGTTTTTTCTCAGTGCATCTTTCTGACTGGGATGTAAAAATCTGCTTTGGGAGAAATCCTATCGCTATGGTATCTGTTGGACCAAGAATTTCTGTTGCTGAATTCTGGCACAGCCTGGATTCCAGCTATCAGGCGGTGGCAAAAAGAATTTATAACAAAATGTCCGGCTCCGTGGGGGATACGCCCACCCACTGGGCATCCATTGCCATTCGCATTGCCGCACTGTTCGCCCTCTTTGCGGAGGACGGCTTTCCGGAAGAGTCGGTGGATATTGCTTTGACATCGGATTCTCTGGATACCCCCATCGCTGTCTGGTATGCCCGGCGTATGGGACTTCCTTTGGGAAAAATCCATTATGCCTGCAATGAAAATGATGCGGTTTGGGACCTTTTGCAGCGGGGGATGTATGCCCCCCAGTCCTGGGAGCAGGAGCCGCCTTCCGGACTGGAATTGCTGATTGCGGCAACTCTGGGAGCCAAAGAAACACGCCGTTTCCTGGACTGTCTTGGAAAGAAAACGCCGTATTCGATTGACCCGGAACAGGTAAAGAAACTAAGCCAGGGTATTTCCCCATCTGTGGTGGGAAAACGCCGCGTCAGCCAGATTATCAGCAGCGTTTACCATGGTCATAAGTATCTCATGGACCCCTATACGGCCCTTGCCTACGGCTGCCTGCAAGACTATCGGGCAACCACAGGGGAGGCAAAGCACACCCTGCTTCTGGCAGACAGAAGCCCGCAGCTTTACGTACAAAGCCTTTCCCAGGCGACGGGTATTTCCCGGGAAAAGCTGCAAGACCTCATCAATCAAAAATAAGGAGCGGTGAAATGGCGCTTTATGCGATTGGGGATTTACACCTCTGTCTTGGTGCTCCGAAGCCAATGGATGTATTTGGAGGTGCCTGGACAGGCTATATGGCGAAGCTGAAAGAGGGAATGTCTGTTATCGGCCCGGAGGATACCACTGTGCTTCTGGGGGATCTCTCCTGGGCGCTGGATTTGGCAGAAGCAGGAGCAGATTTTTCCTGGATTGACCAGATTCCGGGCAGAAAGATTATTCTGAAGGGAAATCATGATTATTGGTGGAGTACCGCCAAGAAGTTTTATGATTTCTGCAAAGCCCAAGGCTTTTCCAACCAATTCATTCTCAATAACAACCACTATGAATATGAGGGATGGGCAATCTGCGGAACCAGAGGCTGGTTCTATGAGGAATCCCGCAGCGGACAGCACGATGAGAAGGTGTTCAAGCGGGAACTGATGCGGCTGGAAACCTCCCTGCAATCCGCAGGAGACCTTCCCAAATTGGTCTTTCTCCATTATCCTCCGAAATATAAAGGCTACACCTGCCAGGAGATTCTGGATCTTCTGGAAAAGTATCAGGTTCGCCGCTGCTTCTATGGGCATCTTCACGGAGGAAGCCACAGTTTGGCCCTGGAAGGCCTTTGGGAGGGAATCGAATACCGGCTGGTTTCCGCTGATAGACTGAATTTCCGTCCGCTACGGATAAATTTATAAAGAATTCAAGAAAAAACTATGGACAATTCCAATTTTTTTTGATAGAATAGCTCGGATACAAAAAATGTATATTGTAGGGCTGTATTTCACAGCCTGATTTTGGGAGGACATAAAACATGAACATTAAAAGCATCGAGAAGAACGGCAACCAGGCTACCATCGTGGTCGAGATTGACAAGGACCTGATGGAGTCCGGTGTAAACAAGGCTTACCTGAAGGCTCGCAAGAGCATTCTGATTCCCGGCTTCCGTAAGGGCAAGGCTCCCCGGAAGATGATTGAGGCCATGTATGGTGCTCATGTGTTCTTTGAAGATGGTCTGGAGGAGATCTTCCCCCAGGTTTACGAAGAAGCTGTTGTGAAGCAGGATGTGAAGGCTGTGGGCCGTCCCAACCTGACCGATATGCAGATCAGCGAGGACAATGTGGTTACCATCACCCTGACCACCGATGTTTATCCTGAGGTTACTCTGGGTCAGTACAAGGGCATGGAAGTGGAGAAGGCTGAGGCTGAGGTGACCGACGCCCAGGTGCAGGCTGAGCTGGACCAGATGGCTCAGAATGTGGCTTCCACCGAGACTGTGGAGCGTGCTGCTCAGATGGGCGATACCGCCAACATCGACTTCGAGGGCTTCGACAACGGCGTGGCTTTTGAAGGCGGCAAGGGCGAGAACTTCGACCTGAAGCTGGGCTCCGGCTCTTTTGTTCCCGGCTTTGAGGAGCAGGTTGTAGGCATGTCCGCCGGCGAGGAGAAGGATATCGACATCACCTTCCCCGAGAACTATCACAAGGACCTGGCCGGTAAGCCTGTTGTTTTCCATGTTAAGGTGAACAAGGTAACCGTTACCAATGTGCCCCAGCAGGATGACGAGTTTGCCAAGGACGTTTCCGAGTTTGAGTCCCTGGAAGAGCTGAAGGCTGACATCCGGGCAAAGGCTCTGGAGAGAGCCCAGAAGCAGGTTCAGTCCGCTTTCGAGCAGGCTTGCGTGGACAAGGCTGCTGAGAACACCACTGTGGATATGCCCAAGGCTCTGGTAGAAGCTGAGCTGGACAACCAGATGGAGCGCTTTGCCTACCAGCTGCAGATGAGCGGCTACACCATGGAGTCCTACGCCAAGATGATGGGCGGCGACCTGAACACCATGCGCAACGCTTTTCGTCCTGCTGCCGAGAAGCAGGCTAAGGTGAATGTGACCCTGGCCAAGATTGCCGAGGTGGAAGGCATCACCGTTTCCGAGGAAGAGATGAATGCCGAGTACGAGAAGTTGGCCAAGCAGTACGAGCTGGAAGTGGAGAAGGTCAAGAGCATGGTTCCCGCTGAGGAGATCAAGGCCAGCCTGGAGACCCGGAAGGTCATCGATCTGCTGACTTCCTCCGCTATGGCCGTTGCCCCCAAGGCCCCTGAGGCAAAGACCGAGGAATAATTTTTCCAAAAAGTGGTTAAGATGTTTCAAACCCTGAAAGGAGACATTACCATGAGTTTAGTACCCTATGTGGTGGAGCAGACCAGCCGCGGCGAGCGCAGCTACGACATTTTCTCCCGTCTGCTGAATGACCGGATTATTTTCCTGTCCGAGGAAGTAAACGACACCACCGCCAGCCTGATTGTGGCACAGATGCTGTACCTGGAGGCACAGGATCCGGACAAGGACATTCAGTTCTATATCAACAGCCCCGGCGGCAGTGTTACTGCCGGTATGGCAATCTACGACACCATGCAGTACATCAAGTGCGATGTAGCTACCATTTGTGTTGGTATGGCTGCGTCCATGGGTGCATTTCTGCTGGCAGCCGGAACCAAGGGAAAGCGTATGGCTCTGCCCAACGCGGAGATTATGATTCACCAGCCCTCCGCCGGTACCCAGGGACAGATTACGGACATGGCCATCCATTTGAAGCGGCTGCAGTCTGTAAAGGAGCGGATGAACCGCATTCTTGCCGAAAATACCGGCAGACCCCTGGAGGAGGTTGCACAGGCTTGTGAGCGTGACAACTTCATGACTTCCCAGGAGGCTCAGGCATTTGGTCTTGTGGACCGGGTTTTGGAGCGCCACTAAGCAATAAAGAAAGGCGGAGCATAATTCTATGGCAAAAACAGAAACACAGGAGTTGAGATGTTCCTTCTGCGGCAAGCGGGAAAACCAGGCCCGTCTGATTGCCGGTCCCGGTGTATATATCTGCAGCGACTGTGTGCAAGCATGCTGTGATTTGCTGAGGGATGATAGCCGTGATACGGAGGCACCTGACCACCTGCCTACGCCTATGGAAATGAAGGCGTATATGGACAATTATATTATCGGTCAGGACGAAGCCAAAATCGCCCTTTCCGTAGCCGTATATAACCATTACAAGCGTATCTATCTGGCATCCGAGTCGGAGGTGGAGCTTCAAAAGAGCAACATTCTGCTCATCGGCCCCACCGGCTCCGGCAAGACCCTGTTTGCCCAGACGCTGGCCAAGATTCTCAATGTTCCCTTTGCTATCGCTGATGCCACAACCCTGACGGAAGCAGGCTATGTGGGCGACGACGTGGAGAATATCCTGGTTCGTCTGCTGCAGGCGGCTGACTTTGATGTGGAGCTGGCTGAGCGGGGAATCATTTACATTGATGAGATGGATAAGATTGCCAGAAAGAGCGAAAACACTTCCATCACCCGGGATGTTTCCGGCGAAGGTGTGCAGCAGGCGCTCCTGAAGATTCTGGAGGGTACGGTTGCCAATGTGCCCCCTCAGGGCGGCAGAAAGCACCCCCAGCAGGAGACCATTCCCGTGGACACCAGCAATATCCTCTTCATCTGCGGCGGTGCCTTTGACGGTCTGGATAAGATCATCGAGGCCCGGACAGACAAGTCTGCCATTGGCTTTGACGCCCCGGTAGAGAGCAAAAAGAAGCGGGATCTGGGCAATATTCTGGCAAAGGTCCAGCCCCACGATTTACTGAAGTTCGGTATCATTCCTGAGCTGGTAGGCCGTCTTCCGGTGATTACCGCCATGAAGGATCTGAAGAAAGAAGATCTGATGCGGATTCTGGTGGAGCCGAAAAATGCACTGGTAAAGCAGTATCAGGCACTCCTGGCTATGGATAATGTGCAGCTGGAAGTCCAACCGGAGGCGCTGGAAGCCGTAGCTGAAAAAGCCATTGAGCGTCAGATTGGCGCCCGGGGACTGCGTGCGGTTATGGAAGAAACCATGACCAAGATTATGTACGCAATTCCTTCCGACCTGTCTATTCAGAAGGTTATTATTACGCCGGAGTGTATCCGTGGCGGCGAACCCACCATCGTACGCAATCAGGCGAAACCCAGACAGGCTGTAAATTTCAAACACTAAGCTGGAGGGGGTAGGATTCTGCCCCCTTCTTTTCCCATATTTATGAAAGGAGTTTGTATGAGCGAACAATTTGTAGCAAAAAATATGCCCGTTCTTGCTCTGCGGGGTATGGCCGTATACCCGGAACAGACGGTACATTTTGACATTGGCAGAATGAAGTCCGCTCTGGCTCTTGAGCAGGCGATGAAGCGGGACCAACGGCTTTTGCTGGTTCCCCAAAAAGATATCCTGGACGATGACCCGGGCCTTTCCGGTCTGTATCCTGTGGGAACGGTGGTGCAGATCAAGCAGATTCTCAAGGCCCAGGGAGAGAATATCCGGGTCTTGGTAACCGGCCTCTACCGGGCAAAAATCCTGGAGATGGCCAGTACCGAACCCTTCCTGGAGGCAATGGTAGAAGAACTTCCTGTTCAGCACACCCAGGATAAACTCCGGGCAAGGGCCTTGTGCCGGAAGGCCAACGCCTTGTACGCCTCCTATTTGGAGCTGATGGAAAGACCCTCCCAGTCTGTCCAGCTGCGGCTGCTGGCTTCGGATGACTGCGGCTTTGTAGCCGATACCATTGCCCAGAATTCCGGCATGGATTACCGGGACAAGGCAAAGCTTTTGTGCCAGCTCAATCCCTTGCGCCGTCTGGAGTCCACCATTGAAATGCTTCAGCAGGAGCTGGAAATGCTCCAGCTGGAGTCGGAAATCCAGGACAAGACCAGAGCCATTATGGACCAGGAGCACCGGGACTATTATCTCCGGGAGCAGATGAAGGCCATCCGGGAGGAATTGGGAGAGGGGGACGAGGAGCAGGAATACGCCCAATATGAAAAGCGTATTCTCCTTCTGAATCTGGACCGGGAATCGGAGGAAAAGCTGCTGCGGGATTTGGCCCGTCTGAAAAAGCAGCCTTTCGGCTCCTCTGAAGCCGCTGTTCTGCGGAATTACCTGGACACCGTTCTGGAGCTTCCCTGGAACAAGACCACCAAAGAGCGGGTGGACGTGGAGGCTGCCAGAAAAATCCTGGATAAGGACCACTACGGTCTGGAAAAGGTCAAGGAACGGATTCTGGAGACCATTGCTGTGCGCCAGCTGGCTCCTCATCTGCCGCCCCAGACCATTTGCCTGGTGGGCCCTCCGGGTGTGGGTAAAACCTCTGTCGCCTACTCCATTGCCAGAAGTCTGAACCGGAAAATGGCCCGGATTGCCCTGGGCGGCGTCCACGACGAGGCAGACATCCGGGGTCACCGGAAAACTTATGTGGGTGCCATGCCCGGCCGGATTCTCACTGGTATGATTCAGGCCGGTTCCAATAACCCGGTGCTGCTTCTCGATGAGGTGGACAAGATGGGTGCAGATTACCGCGGCGACCCCTCTGCGGCTTTGCTGGAGGTGTTGGACGGTGAGCAGAACAAAACATACCGGGATCATTTCCTGGAAATCCCCTTTGACCTGAGCAACGTGCTGTTCATCACTACCGCAAACACCCTGGATACCATTCCCCGTCCTCTGCTGGACAGAATGGAAATCATCGAAATTGGTTCTTATACCGATGAGGAAAAGGTGATGATTGCAAAGGACCACCTGATTCCCAAGCAGTTGGCCAAGCACGGTCTGAAAAAGACCCAACTTCGGATTACGGATGACGCCATCCGGGAAATCATCCAGTGCTACACCAGAGAGTCCGGCGTGCGGAACCTGGAGCGTTCCATTGCAAAGATTTGCCGGAAGGCAGACATGACCATTGTTTCCCAGGAGACGCCCAAGCGGATTACTGTCACCGGCAATGACGTGGAGGCATTTCTGGGGATTCGGAAGTACCTGCCTGACCGTATCCACGGTACTGACCAGGTAGGACTGGTTACCGGATTGGCCTGGACCTCTGTGGGCGGAGAAACCCTGGAAGTGGAAGTCAATGTGATGGACGGCAGCGGAAAGATGGAGCTTACCGGCAATCTGGGAGAAGTGATGCAGGAATCCGTCCGGGCTGCCGTCAGCTATATCCGTGCCAACGCCCAGAAATTGAATGTGCCGGGAGATTTCTACAAAACCAAGGATATTCACGTCCATTTCCCTGAGGGCGCTGTGCCCAAGGACGGGCCTTCTGCAGGCATTACGGTTTGCACTGCCATTGTGTCTGCGCTGACAGATGTGGCTGTTCGCAGAGATGTGGCCATGACAGGAGAGATTTCCCTTCGGGGCCGGGTGCTGCCCATCGGGGGTCTGAAGGAAAAGACCATGGCTGCTTTGCGCCACGGGATTGGAACTGTGATTATCCCTAAGGACAATGAACGGGATTTGGAGGAAATCGATCCCCTGGTGAGAAAAGCGCTGAACTTCGTTACTGTGGAAACTGCCGATGCAGTTTTGAATGTGGCGCTGAACCGGAAGACGGAGCTGAACCCCACGATTCTGTCCGATATCCCCGAAGAGCTGAAAAACAAGGCCCAGAAGCCCAGTATCCGCCAGTGAGGTGCCGCCGTGAATTTCAATAATGTGGAGTTTGTAATATCCGCTGCTGCTGTGAAGGATTTCCCGGGAAATGGCCTGCCTGAGATTGCTTTTGCAGGAAAATCCAATGTGGGAAAGTCCTCCGTGATTAACCGGGTATTGCAGAGAAAGAATTTTGCCAGAGTAGGGGAGAAGCCGGGAAAAACCGTGCACATCAACTACTTCCTGCTGGACAAGCAGTGCTACCTGGTGGACTTACCGGGGTATGGCTTTGCAAAGGTGTCCCAAAGCGAGAAGGAACGGTGGGCAAAGCTGATGGAGGCGTATTTTGCCGAGAATCGGATTGACCTGGGGGTAATGATTGTGGACGCCCGCCATGCCCCCACCAATAACGACATCACCATGGCTTCCTGGTTTCTGAACAGCGGCTGCCCCTTTGTGGTGGTTGCCAACAAGCTGGACAAACTGAAAAAAAGCGAGATTGTTCCGAATCTTGCCAGAATCCGGGAGGATCTGGAACTCCCGGAAGATTGCCCCGTCATTCCTTTCTCCGCAGAGAAGGGGACCGGACGTGCAGAACTGATTTCCTGTATCTGCGATGCAGCCGAGAGAAAACAAAAAGCCAATACATGAAAAATGCCGCCGAACCGTTAAGATTCGGCGGCATATTCATTTTCAAATGGAGAATCAGGCGTTGGCAGAGATTTCCTTCAGAGCAGTTGCCAGCTGGTCGGGGCAGGAAGTGCTCTTCATGCCGCAGTGGATGCCCTCCAGGCGGGCGATGACGGCGTCCACGTCCATACCCTCTACCAGGGCGCTAATGCCCTTCAGATTGCCGTTGCAGCCTCCTACGAAGCTGACGTTCTTCACCTTTCCGTCCTCAACTTCAAAAAAGATTCTCTGGGAGCAGGTTCCCTTGGTCTTGTACTCGTACTGCATAACATTCGTTCCTTTCTTTATATGGTTATATCTGCATATGTTGCATTTGTGATTTTGGCCAGATCCTCCGGGTTAAGGAGCATTTGGTGGCCCCGTTCTCCGGCAGATACGGCAATCTCCTCATAGAGGATACAGGTTTCGTCCAAGAAGGTGGGGTATTGCTTTTTCATACCCACCGGACTGCAGCCGCCCCGGATGTATCCGGTCAGAGGGAGCAGCTCCTTCACTGCAACCAGTTCCATGCTCTTGTCACCGGCAACCCTGGCGGCTTTTTTCAAATCCAGCTCACAGCAAACGGGAATGCAGTAAACATGAATACCGGTTTTGGGTCCCCGGGCTACCAGAGTCTTAAAAACCTGCTCAGGAGGCATCCCCAATACCTGGGCTGCGTGCATACCGCTTAAATCATCTTCCTGATATTCATAAAACTGCTCTTTACAGGAGATTCCAGCCTGTTCCACCAGGCGGACAGCATTTGTTTTGCTTCCCATATTAAACCATTTCCTCTGCTTTGTCGTCAATATATTTTCTGTAAACCCGCTTGTTTAGGGCGCAGATGGCTTCTTCCGTTGCGCCGTGGATATGGGCTGCAATCTCGTCCAGATGGGCATTGTCCCGAATCAAATCCACCCAGTCGCCAATCTTTACCGTATCGTCCGCCAGAATATGGGTGATATCCATGGTGACCGCTACAACCGGGAAGCGCTTTCCGTGGATGAATACATCTCTTCCTATGTTTGTTTTGGAAAAACCGTCTCCAAAACCGATGGGAATGGCGGCAAGCCTGGTGTTGGGCTTTTCCGCTGTGAAAGCGCGGCTGTAGGCAACCCCACATCCCGGATTGAGTGTTATCATGGTATGTACCCGGGATTGGAGGCAGAAGGTATCCTCCAGCTGCTGATCCTGGGATTCAATCTTGTAGAGAATATTTCCCAGACGGCAGGCGTTGGCATAGGGCTTTTTGGAATAGCGGGGAAGGGTCAGGCTGTTGCTGATACTTACCATATCCAGCTGGGACAAATCCAACCCTTCCGTCATGGCTTCAAAGGTTTCGTATTCTTTTTGGGTGTCCTCCGCACATTCTGCGTTGTAGCTGTGTAAATAGATTCCTTTCAGCGAACAGCTGCCAGTCTGAAGAACACGATAAATCTCCTGGAATCCGGCTTTATCTCTGGGACCGCCAAAAATATCCCAGCCCCCATTGGCCCGAATCATTACATTCAGGTTCGGCACAGAGGCCGCAGCAACGGCCTGCTCCAGGGTCGCCACGGTAACCCACAAATCATTCTCCACGCATACACGCAGCTGCTCTAGAGGCAGCGGCGTAAACAGCAAAATGGGAATCCGGGGAAAAGCCTGACGAAGGGACAGACCCTCTTCCAGCAGACTGGCGGCCAGGGAATTGGCACCGCCGTCAATCATGGCCTGCACCACCCGGTTGCCCCGATAGCCGTAGCAATCTGCCTTTACCACTGCGGTGTAGTACCGATAACCGGGATACTGGGCAATGATTTTCCGGGTATTTCTGCGGATAGCGCCTAAGCGGATAATGGCTTTTGTTTCACGGTAATGTTCCATAGCTTACTCCAGAACCAACTGGGGATTTTGAAATTCGGCAAGACGCACCTGATAGCTCTGGTACAGTGCATCTTCAAAGGGCAGGGCAGGGGACTTATGGCCCAACTGGGTCAGCAGCCACTTGGAGAAGTCCGGGTTGGCAACCAGCAGAGGACCCAGCAGGTAAGTGCCAATCAGCCGATTTCTATAAATACCTTCCAGTTTGGAATTGGGCTCAGACCCAGTACCCACGGTAACCCGAGAGAATGCCAGATCCTCGGAAATCCCATAGGTGTGGGAGAAGCGGCTGGTATAGCCCAGCAGGGTCATGTCCCGGAATTGGGTTTGCAACAGGGTGTTAAAGCGCCTGGGGGCCTGCCGGACGGCATATGTGGGAAACACACCCAGAGCTTCCACTTTGCTGCCGTCCTCTCTTTGAATGTACTGTCCAAAAAGCTCCATGCTGTTGCCAAGAAGCAGGAAGAAGGTCTTTCCGCTCTCCACGCTCCGGTGGATTTCCTCTTTCCACTGGCCCATTCGGGACAGAACCAGCTCCTGGCTCTGCTCACTCATGGAGTACATACAGCACAAATCCACATCCTCCGTGAGGAATCTGGGCTTGTCGTTCAGCTGGGTGAATACGAAATCTGCCTGGGGAAGGCACTTCTGCAAAAACAGGGTGTTTCCCTTGTCACCGTACAGGCAGCACAGCTGGGGATAAAGAATCTCAATTTTCATTTTGTCCCCTCCAATTTCTTCAGCAGCTTTTCCTTCATCTGGCAGGACAGGGTATAGGTAGAGGTATCGTAGAGGATGTATACAGCGTCAACCTCATCCGTCTGGACCATATCCACACCGGACATTTCATCCTGGGCACAGCAAATCTTCTCCTCCGGAACGCCAGCCAAAAGCAGTCGCACCTTGTGGTCATAGCAGCGGGGACCGGTGGCGATTACCTGCTCTACACCCTCCCGGGTCAAAAACTCGTAGTCCACGTCATAAATCCAGCCCACATACTCAATGCTCTGCTTTCGGTCATAGGCATCATCCATGGAAAGAATGATTGCCTTCTTCCCCGGCTGGCTGGAAACATAGTCAAAGGTCCGGCAGGAGGAGATGCAGCTTTGTCCCTTGCTCATAGCCTGCACCACCGTCACCCCTCCGGCAGAAACCTGATTCAACCGGGAGTCGGGTACCTGAATCTTTGCCACCAGAGCCTGCACCTGATGAACGGGAATTCCCACCTCCAAAAGGGTGGTAATCACCGTGACTTCATTGTAAATGTTAAAGAGAATATCGCTGATTAAGGGGAAGTCTACCTGTTCGCCCCGGACATTCATGGTCAGAACCATATTCTTTGTGTCTACATTGGTAGCAAGGAATTGCGCATCCTGGGAGTGGAAATCACAGGCAGGGCAATGGGCGTGGCCAATGTGGTGATAGCGCAGATAGTCGTACTCCAGAGGCGTACCACACTTGGGGCACAGGGAGTAGTCGCTGACAATGTTGATAGACTGAGTAAGATCTTCTGGCTGCTTGCCAATGCCGAAGAAAACTCTTTCGTTGTTAGGCTTCAGCATGCTGCTGCAAAGCTCATCTGCATTGAGAATCAGCTTGGTGGTATCCGGGCAATAGGTATTGATAACACTGAAAATGTAGTCCGGGTGGGCGTTGCGTTTCAAAGAATCCCGGAACAGATTGGTCACCACCAGATAATCCGGCTTCAGATAGGGGAGAATCAGCCGGGAAGCCCGCTCATCCACTTCATATACTGCGGCATCCACCCGGCATTTTCCCATCCAATTCAGGCTGTTGATCAGGTTGGTGGTACAGCCGGGAACGATGTTGGAGCCGGTCCGGTTGCTGACCACCTTCCGGCCGTCTGCCAGCAAAGCGTCCGTCAGCAGATTGGATACGGTTGTCTTACCGTTGGTACCGGTGACGCAGATTACAAGGGGTGCCTTGGGTGCCAGGGAAAGAATTTGGGGACATATTTTCAGTGCAACCACACCGGGATTATGAGACGCATTCCGTCCCAGCATCCGAATCAGTTTGGCGCTGCATTTTGCTGCAATTACCGCCAAATGGTATCGTAAACTTGCCATAATAATCTCCTTTGTATATTATCCTGCCTATTCTACTGCGAAACCGCCCGGTTGTCAATGCTTTCCGGGTCTTGACGGGAGAATCGGTTTTGTGCTACCATTGAAGAATAATGAACGGAAGGTGGGAGTAAGCCTTGAAAATTCGTAGTCTGAATCATGGGGACGCGTTGAAGCTGTTGCCCAATCGCCCGGTGAATGGACACAAAGGAGATTTTGGAAAAATCCTTCTGCTGGCCGGCAGCGTAGGGTACACCGGAGCGCCCGTCCTGGCAGCTTTGGGAGCCCTGCGTACCGGTGCCGGGCTGGTATTTCTGGGAGTCCCGGAGAGAATTTACCAAATTGCAGCCATGAAGCTTACTGAGCCCATTGTATTTCCGCTTCCGCAACAAGACGGTATGCTTTCCCAAGAGGGATTGGCCAGGATTCTGGAGAAGGCATCTTCCATGGATGCGGTGCTGATTGGCCCCGGTCTTGGGTGCTCCGATGCAACAGAGGAGATTGTCTGCCAAGTGCTGAGCAGCTGTAAGGTTCCTGTTGTTTTGGATGCAGACGGCATAAATCTTGCGGGCAAGCATAAAGATATTTTGCGGGGAAGGACGAGCCCAACGATTCTGACGCCCCATGCCGGAGAATTCCAGCGGCTCACCGGACGGAAGCCGGAGAACCGGCTGGATTCTGCCGTGGAGGCTGCAAAGGATTTGGGGGGCATTCTGGTATTAAAGGGACACGAAACTGTCATTACAGACGGTGCTGCTGTCTATATCAATCCCACCGGGAATCCGGGGATGGCGGTCGGAGGCAGCGGTGATGTGCTGGCCGGGATGATCGTAAGCTTGCTGGGGCAGAAAATTCCGCCTCTGGAAGCTGCCGCCTGTGGTGCCTGGCTACACGGAGCAGCAGGAGATCTGTGTGCTAAGGAGCTGGGGCAGTACGGCATGCTGCCCACCGATATGGTGCAAGTGCTTCCCCGACTACTAAAATAGGTTGGGTTGCTATGCGTCGTATTTGCCTGCTTTTTCTGATTCTCTTTCTTCTCACCGGCTGTACCAAAGACGAAGGGAATATGGATCAGTGCCTTCAGTTTCGCCAGACCCTTCTGGCACAGGGCTGCAGCTTTGATGCGGTCATCACCGCCGACTATGGGGATTCGGTATACCAGTTTGGAATACAATGCCAGGCGGACGCCTCCGGAACGGTGCGTTTCCAGGTAACGGAGCCTCAGAGCATTGCAGGGATTACCGGGGTTCTGGAACAGGGCACCGGGGCTTTGACCTTTGATGAGCAGGTATTGGCATTTTCCATGCTGGCCGACCAGCAGATTACACCGGTCAGTGCCCCCTGGATTGTTATAAATACCCTGCGCAGTGGTTATCTTACGTCCTGCGGAGTCTGGGATGGGGGCCTTAAAATCGCCGCGGATGACAGCTATCAGGAAGACGCACTCCATCTGGATATCTGGACCGACAGGGAGGGGAGACCCGGCCGCTGCGAAATTCTTTGGAGAGAACGGCGAATTATCACGCTGGAGATAGAAAACTTTGCTTTTTTGTAACTTTCAGCCCTTTGATTTCATAGAATGCCTTGCCAATGGCTGTATAAATTTTACCGTATGTGGAATACTTTGGTTAGCTGCGCTACATACGGTAAAATTTCGTGGCGCAGGCAATGCTTTCTCACGGAGTTGAAATTACATGGACAGCACGGTAAAGCGTGGCGATATTTATTACGCCGATCTTTCCCCGGTGGTGGGAAGTGAGCAGGGAGGTACACGGCCGGTTTTGATCGTTCAAAACAACACCGGAAACAAACACTCTCCCACAGTCATCGCAGCAGCTATCACCAGCCAAACAGGAAAAGCCCGATTGCCGACACATATCAACATAGCCGGTGGCAGTGTGGGTCTGAGCAAGGACTCTGTCATTCTGTTGGAGCAAATCCGGACCATTGACAAGCGCCGTCTCCGGGAGCATATGGGGCATCTGGATGATGCCCACATGGCTCTGGTGGACGATGCGATTGCGGTCAGTTTCGGGCTGAACGATAGCCGCTCATAAAGGAAATATGGCATAGCAGTACCCCCTTACGGCATACACTGCGGTAAGGGGGTATTACCATGCGTTATGATATTATGTACGCTTCCAAAGTGGTAGGTCATGCACAGATGGAAAAAGAAGGGCTTTACTGCCGCATCACTGCTTGCTGCCAGATGGAAAAGCAGGGAATCTACAAGCTGCAAATTCTAAATGAAAACAAGGTTGTAAAAACCCTGACCTGTATTCCGGGAAAGGAAGGTTACACGGCGGAAACCAGGATTCCTGCGAAACAGCTGGAAACGGGAGAAGTCCGCTTCGTACTTGTGGACAAAAATCAGATATCCCAACACCAGGCGGTGGTGAATCCTCGGCAGGAATTTCCCTATATGGCGCAGCTGGAACAGGCAGTTCTTGTATCTGCTGGTGACCAGCCTGTGATTGCCATCAGGGAAGCTCCCACTCAAGACCCACAGGACAGTGGTCAGAGCCCAGAACCTGATGGTAAATCGGTGTATTCTGAATAGTGGGTGCCAGACGGTTGGAGGTCAAAAAATAGTCAATCCGCCATCCGGCGTTGTTTTGCCGGGCTTTGAAGCGGTAGCTCCACCAACTGTAACAGCCCACAGCATCCGGGTGCAGCAGCCGGAAGGTGTCCGTGAAACCGGCAGCCAGTAAATCCGTAAAGCATTGCCGCTCCTCATCGGAGAATCCGGCGTTGCCCCGGTTTGCGGCGGGATTTTTCAAATCAATCTCCTGATGGGCAACATTCAGGTCGCCACAGACCACCACAGGCTTTTTTTGATCCAGGCCAACCAGGTATTGGGAAAAGGCTTTTTCCCACTCCAGACGAAAATCCAGCCGTGCCAGGGCTTGTTGAGCGTTGGGGGTGTAGCAGGTCACGAGATAGAAATTATCAAACTCCAGGGTAATCACCCGGCCTTCCGTATCCAGCTCCGGGATACCCAGGCCATAGGAAACAGACAGGGGAGGGAGCTTGGAAAAAATCGCTGTGCCGGAATAACCCTTTTTCTGGGCGTAGTTCCAAAACTGGTGGTATCCCGGCAGCTCCAGCGCCACCTGTCCTTCCTGTAGTTTGGTTTCCTGCAAGCAGAAGAAGTCAGCATCTTCTGCCTGAAAAAAGTCGAGAAAACCCTTTTGCAGGCAGGCCCTCAGTCCGTTTACGTTCCATGAAATTGCTTTCATATATTCAGCTCCTTATACTACGTGGGGTCGGCGGTGGTTTCCATAGTATCCACCAGGAGAATCTGATCTTTTTGCATGGCGATTGCCGGTTTTCCGTCCAGGAGGGAATCTTCTGCCTGAATTGTGACGGCAGACACACCGGAGAAATCACACAGGGTAAGCGTGAGGCAGGCACAGGCGCTGGCCAGCCGGAATTCGCTCAGTTGGGCAAATTCGGCGGAGAGCTTCACGACCGCATTTTCTCCCTGGGAAGTGAATTCTACCAGTTTGACCTCGTTGGGGAAGGGGGAAACCAGCGCCTGAGACTGGGGCCCTTTCAGATAAAGCTCCAGCATTTGCGCTGCATTCAACCCGGTGACATTACGCATTTCCTTTCCAATGAAGCCGTCATCCTGCTGGAATTCAATTTTATCCGACAGATAATAAAAGGAAAAGCTTTCCTCTGAAACTGTTTTTTCGCGGACACATCCGCAGCTGAGAAGCGCCAGAGATAGCGCCAGCAGAATCAGGTAATAACGTTTCATGCTTCCTCCTCAGTGTCAAATACAGGAAAACGCAGTGTAAATATTGTCCCCTTGCCCACACTGCTTTCTACATGAATTTCACCACGATTGCGCTCTACCAAATTACGCACAATGGACAAGCCCAGTCCGCTTCCTCCGGATTTTCTTGACCTGGCCTTATCCACCCGGTAAAAGCGTTCAAAAATATGTGCCAATGCATC